>NZ_JAKDLO010000099.1 GCF_030452765.1 Intrasporangium sp. | reverse complement strand
GTTCAGGTCGGTGGGCGGCATACCTGATCCTCTCTCTCAGGCCTGTGGGAGGCCTAGCCCCCGGGCGATGAGCATCCGCTGGACCTCGGAGGTGCCTTCCCCGATCTCGAGGATCTTCGCGTCGCGGTAGAACCTTGCGACGGGGTACTCCTCCATGAAGCCGTTGCCGCCGAAGACCTGGGTGGCGATGCGCGTCGCGCTGACGGCGGCCTCGGTCGAGTGGAGCTTGGCGATGGCGGCTGCATGCTTGACCTCGCGGACCGTGCGGCGGCCCTCGTGCAGCTCGTCCTTGAGCCAGGCGGCCTTGTAGGTCAGCAGCCGCGCCGCCTCGACCATGACGGCGAGGTCGGCGAGCGGGAAGGAGACGCCCTGGTTGACGGCGATGGGCCGGCCGAAGGCCATCCGGGTCATCGAGTACTCGCTCGCCAGCTCGAGGCACGCCTGCGCGCACCCCACGGCGAGCGCGGAGATCGCGACCCGCCCGTCGTCGAGAGTCTTGAGGAACTGCTTGAAGCCCTCGCCCTCGTTGCCGAGCAGGTTGGCGGCGGGCACCCGGCAGTCCTCGAAGGTCAGCCCGTGTGTGTCGGAGACGTGCCAGCCGAGCTTGTGATAGGCGGGCTCGACGGTGAAGCCGGGGGTGCCGGAGGGCACCATGATCGCCGAGACCTGCGCGGTGCCGTCCTCGTTCGTCCCGGTGCGCGCCGTCACCGTCACGACCGAGGTGATCTCGGTGCCGGAGTTGGTGATGAAGGCCTTGGCGCCGTTGACGACCCACTCGTCGCCGTCCCGACTCGCGCGTGTCTTCGTCGCGCCCGCGTCCGATCCCGCCTCGGGCTCGGTCAGCCCGAACCCGGCGAGCGCCCGGCCCGCGACGAGGTCGGGCAGGTAGCGCGCCTTCTGCTCGTCGGTGCCGTAGGTGAGGATCGGGTTGATGCCGAGACCGACTCCGGCCGAGAGGGTGATGCCGATCGACTGGTCGACGCGGCCGAGCTCCTCGATGGCGACGCAGAGGCTCGTGAAGTCGCCCTGCCCCGGGCTCGCGCTGCCGCCGTACTGCTCCGGCACGACGAGGCCGAAGAGCCCGAGCTCACCCATCTTGGGCACGAGGTCGGTCGGGAAGTGCGAGGCGCGGTCCCAGTCGGCGATGTGTGGGGCGACCTCCTTCTCGGCGAAGTCGCGCACGACCTTGCGGAAGTCCTCGTGCTCCTGGCTCAGCTCGAACATGTCACTCCTTTGGCGGCGACCCCGCCGCGCGGGTTATCGGGACAGTACTCTGACGTGCTTTACGTTGACGTAAACGTAAAGATACGCCATGCTGGTGCACATGACAAGTGCGCCCACCTGGACGATCGCGCAGATCGCCGACGAGTTCGGTGTCACGCACCGGACGGTGCGCCACTACGAGGACCTCGGGCTCCTCTCCCCCGAACGCCTCGGGACCAGACGGATCTACCACCGGCGCGACCGCACCCGCCTCGGGCTCATCCTGCGCGGCAGGCGGCTCGGCTTCCCACTCGAGCAGATCCGCACCATCGTCGACCTCTTCGACGCACCACGGGGTCGCCGCGCCCAGCTCGAGTACGTGCTCGGCCAGATCGACGAGCGGCGCATCGATCTCGAGCGGCGCCTGAAGGATGCGCAGGAGGCGTTGCACGAGCTCGGCGAGTTCGAGCGACGCTGCCGTGATGACCTCGCAACCTTGGAGGGAGCCCAAGCCCACGTTATGGGGCGGTATGCCGCCCGGCCCGGTCGCGTGCAACGATGAAGCTGTCGCCGCACTCCACTGTGCGCCGGCCCCCGCACGACCCCAGACCAGGAAGGCGCCCATGTCCCCGGACAGCTCGAACACCTCGAAGATCGCAGCCTACGCCCACCCGGAGCGCCTCGTCACGACCGACTGGCTCGCGCAGCAGATCGACACGGGCCAGGTCGGCGTCGCCGGCGGCATCGCCCTGCTCGAGTCCGACGAGGACGTCCTGCTCTATGCCACCGGCCACATCCCCCGCGCGCAGAAGATCGACTGGCACCTGGACCTCAACGACCAGGTGAGCCGTGACTACGTCGACGGTGAGCGGTTCGCCGAGGTGATGGGCGCGCGCGGCATCGGGCGCGACACGACGATCGTCGTCTACGGCGACAAGAGCAACTGGTGGGCCGCCTACGCGCTCTGGGTCTTCACGCTCTTCGGGCACGAGGACGTCCGTCTCGTCGACGGCGGGCGGGCCAAGTGGATCGAGGAGGGCCGGGAGCTGACCAAGGAGGTGCCGACCGCCACGCCCACCGACTACCCCGTCATCGAGCGCGACGACGCCCCGATCCGGGCCTTCAAGGACGACGTGCTCGCCCACCTCGGCATGCCGCTCGTCGACGTCCGGTCGCCCGGCGAGTTCACCGGCGAGCTGCTGCACATGCCCGACTACCCACAGGAGGGGGCGCTGCGCGGCGGGCACATCCCCGGGGCGAAGTCCGTCCCGTGGGCTCGCGCCGCCAACGAAGACGGCACCTTCAAGTCACGCGAGGAGCTCGAGGGCATCTACCGCACCGAGCAGGGTCTCGCCCCGGGCGACGACATCGTCGCCTACTGCCGCATCGGGGAGCGCTCGTCGCACACGTGGTTCGTGCTGACCCAGCTGCTCGGCTACAGCTCGGTGCGCAACTACGACGGCTCGTGGACCGAGTGGGGCAACACCGTGCGCGTCCCCATCGAGCGGTGACCGTCGTGTCCGGGGCTGCCCTGCCCGCCGCACTGGCCGAGATCGCGGACGACTTCGCCTCGGCGAGCAACCCGATGAAGCTCGACCTGCTGCTCGAGTTCAGCGAGGAGCTGCCGCCCCTGCCCGACCGTTACGCCGGGCAGCTCGACAAGCTCGAGCGGGTCGACGAGTGCCAGTCGCCGCTCTTCCTCACCGTCGAGGTCGAGGAGGGCGAGCGACTCGAGGCCCGCACGGTCCACCTCTTCTTCGACGCCCCGCCGGAGGCGCCGACGACGCGCGGGTTCGCCGGCATCCTGCACGAGGGTCTGGACGGGCTGTCCGCGGCGCAGGTCCTCGCGGTGCCCGACGATGCCCCGATGCGGTTCGGTCTCGCCGAGGCGGTCTCGCCGCTGCGGATCCGGGGCATGGTCGCGATGCTCGGCAGGATCAAGCGCCAGGTCCGCATGAAGACCGCCGCCGCGGCCTGAGAGGAAATGGCCGGACCGCCGATTGAAAAAGATCGTGAGACGACACATGATGGAGGTGTCCGGTCCGCCAAGGATCGACGGACCATCTGATCGAAAGGTGGTCAGGACATCATGAAGAAGACCCTGCACCCGCAGGACGTCATCACCCTCGTCGCCGGCATCTATGCCTTCCTCTCGCCCATCTGGACGACCACGACGACCACGGCCACGGCCACGATGGTCGTCCTCGGCATCATCACGGCGCTCCTCTCACTCACCGAGCTGGTCCGCCCCGACCTGCTCTCGGTCGAGGGAGTCACCGCCCTGCTCGGCGTGCTGTTCATCATCTCCCCCTGGGTCATGGGCTTCGCCTCGACGACGATGCCGATGGCAGTCACCGCATGGATCGTCGGAGCCGTGACGCTCGTCGTCAGCCTGGCCGACGTGCAGCTCACCAGGAGCCACCGCGAGGTGACAGCGCACTGACGCGCTTGGTACCCAACAGAATCCGTATGCCGCTGAGCCCGCTCAGCGGCATACGGCTGACTCCGGACGGCGTGAGACCTAGGATTCGAGACATGGCCACTGACGAGCGATCCAGTCGGCGCGAGCTCGAGGATGGCATCGAGCGGGACTTCTCCAAGCGGATGTCCTACGCGGACTACCTGCACCTCGACCAGTTGCTCGCCGCCCAGCACCCGCTCAGCGATCCGCCCCTGCACGACGAGCTGCTCTTCATCATCCAGCACCAGACCTCGGAACTCTGGCTCAAGCTCCTGGTGCACGAGCTGCGTTCTGCCAGAAGGCTGCTCCGCTCCGACGACCTCGCTCCGGCACTGAAGCGGCTGGCCCGGATCAAGCACGTCCAGCACTGCCTGACCGACCAGTGGAGCGTGCTTGCGACCCTGACACCGAGCGAGTACGCCGAGATCCGGCCGTATCTTGCGACGAGCTCGGGCTTCCAGTCGGTGCAGTACCGCGAGGTCGAGTTCCTGCTCGGCAACAAGAGCGCCGAGATGGTCGAGGTGTTCGACCACGACCCGGTCTCGCAGGCCGAGCTGCGCACCCTGCTGCACGAGCCGAGCCTCTACGACGAGTTCCTCGCGTTCCTGCACCGGCGCGGCCATGCGGTGCCCGCGGGACTGCTCGAGCGTGACTTCTCCTTGCCGCATCGGCTCGACGAGGGGCTCGTCGACGTGTTCGCGCATGTCTACGAGAAGCCGGCCGAGCACTGGGGCGTGTACGAGACGTGCGAGGAGCTCGTCGACGTCGAGGACAACTTCCAGCAGTGGCGGTTCCGACACCTGCAGGTGGTGACGCGCACCATCGGGCACAAGCCGGGCACCGGCGGGTCGTCGGGGGTCGACTTCCTGCGGCGCGCGCTCGACCTGACCTTCTTCCCCGAGCTCTACGCCGTGCGCACCCGCATCGGCACCTGACCCCCACATCCCCCTTGTACCTCGACCGGTCCCCGTTCGCGGGGAAAGGGAGAGCGCGGGTCAGCGGGACTGGCCCGCCTCGAGGTAGAGCGGCGCCTCGCCGACCGTCTCCAGCCGGCCGAGCAGGACGTCCAGGTAGTCCGGCACGTGCGCCCGGGCCTCCTCGCGGGTGCACCAGTGCACGGCGGTGATCTCGGTGGCCTCGAAGGTCATCGCGGCGACGAGTGACTGCTCGTGCCGGCCCAGGTCGAAGACGAACTGGCACGCGTCGTCCCACCCGCGCCACGGCGGCATCCAGTTGACGACGAGCAGGCCGCGCACCGGCAGGTCGAGCCCGAGCTCTTCCCGCAGCTCCCGCCGCACGGCGGTCGCCGGTGACTCCCACGGGTCGACGACACCACCGGGCAGGTCCCACTCGCGCTTGTAGGTCAGCTCGCAGAGCAGCACCCGCCCCTGCTCGTCCCGCAGGACCGCTTGGCTGATGACCCGCTTGGTCGGGAGGTTGGCGTTGAGCACCCCGATGAAGCCGTCGCGCGTGTCCGGCATCGGGTCGTCGGCCAGGCGGGCCACGCGGATCAGGTCGGTGCGCGGCCCGCCGGCCCCGCGGGCGATCCCTTCACGGCGCAGCCCCGCCCGGGACGCGATGCGCAGCTGCGCGGTGTCACCGACCGGGACCAGCGCCTCGACCCGGTGCAGGCCGAGCTGGGCGAAGCAGTGGTCGACCGCAAGGCGCAGTGCGCGGTGCGGCACTCCCCCGCCCTGGTGCGCCACCTCGAACTGCCAGGTGAGCAGGGCGGTGGCCCTGCGCACCGGTCGGACCGACACGGTTGCGACCACCTCGCCGCGAGCCACGACCTCAAGACCGACCAGACCATCGGGTGGTGTCGGGTCGGCGCGGACGAGCAGGTCACCCCGCGCCAGGCGCTGCTCGCCGGGCAGGGACGGCCAGCCCACGGTCAGGCGCCGAACTCGTCGGGGTTGGGCCCCGTCCGCTCGCCGCGGTCGAGGGAAGCGATCGCCGCCAGGTCGTCCTCGTCGAGATCGAAGGCGAACAGGTCGGCGTTCTGGGCGATCCGGGCCGTCTTGACGGACCTGGTCAGCACGACGTTCCCGAGCTGCAGCTGCCAGCGCAGGGCGACCTGCGCCCGCGTCACCGCATGCTTGTCGGCGATCCGGGTCATCGCGGGGTCCTGCAGCAGTCCGGCGCCGGCGGCCAGTGGGCTCCAGGCCTCGGTGACGATGCCGTGCTCGGCGTGGAAGGCGCGCAGCTCGCGCTGCTGTAGATACGGCGACAGCTCGACCTGGTTGACCGACGGCAGCACGCCCGTCGCGTCGAGCAGGCGCTGCAGGTGGGGCACGTGGAAGTTGCAGACCCCGACCGACCGCACCCGACCGGACCGCTGCAGCTCGAGCAGCTGCTCCCAGCCCCCCACGTACTCGTCGCGACCCGGGGCCGGCCAGTGGATGAGGTACAGGTCGAGCACGTCCAGGCCGAGCCGCTGCAGCGACGCGTCGAAGGCCTGCTGCACCCGGTCCAGGTGGGTGTACCAGACCTTCGTCGTGATGAAGATGTCGTCACGTGCGATGCCTGCCCGGGTCAGGACCCGACCGACCCCCTCCTCGTTGCGGTACATCTCGGCGGTGTCGATGTGTCGGTAGCCCGTGTCGAGGGCGGCGCCGAACGCGGCATCCACCTGGTCGTCCGGCACCTCCCAGACCCCGAACCCGAGCTGGGGGATGGCCAGCCCGGGTGTCGAGGCGTGGCCGAGGGGAACCATCCGAACCGGCAGCTTCGCACTCATGGAGACCAACCTACGTCGCCGCGCGACCCGGCCGACAGGACACCGTCACCCCCGTGTGCCGGACCACACGAGGTGACTCGCCGGTAACCCTCGTCCGGTACCTGAACGCGGACACCCGCAGGCGCTAGAGTCCGACGCATGGCATCCATCAGCAAGGTCCTCATCGCAAACCGTGGCGAGATCGCCGTCCGCATCGCTCGCGCCTGCAAGGACAGCGGGATCGGTTCGGTCGCGGTGTATGCCGAGCCGGACCGGGATGCCCTCCATGTCAAGGTCGCCGACGAGGCGTACTCCCTCGGCGGCTCGACTCCCGGCGACAGCTATCTCGCGCAGGAGAAGCTGCTCGAGGTAGCCAGACAGGCAGGTGCCGATGCGGTCCACCCCGGCTACGGCTTCCTCGCCGAGAACGCGGGCTTCGCCAAGGCAGTCCTGGACGCCGGGCTGATCTGGGTCGGGCCCGGCCCCGAGGCGATCGACGCGCTCGGCGACAAGGTCAAGGCCCGGCATATCGCCACGAGCGCCGGCGCCCCACTGGTGCCCGGCACGAAGGACCCCGTCTCGGGCCCCGACGAGGTGGTCGAGTTCGCCAAGCAGCACGGCCTGCCGGTCGCCATCAAGGCCGCCTACGGCGGTGGTGGCCGCGGCCTGAAGGTGGCCCGCACGATCGAGGAGATCCCCCACCTCTACGAGTCGGCCGTCCGAGAGGCGGTCACCGCCTTCGGCCGCGGCGAGTGCTTCGTCGAGCGGTTCCTCGACCAGCCGCGCCACGTCGAGACCCAGTGCATCGCCGACCAGCACGGCAACGTCGTCGTCGTGTCGACCCGCGACTGCTCGCTCCAGCGCCGCAACCAGAAGCTCGTCGAGGAGGCCCCGGCGCCGTTCCTCACCGAGGAGCAGCACACCGAGATCGTCCGAGCCAGCAAGGCCATCCTCAGGGGGGCAGGCTACGTCAACGCGGGCACGTGCGAGTTCCTGGTCGCGCCCGACGGCATCGTCTCCTTCCTCGAGGTCAACACTCGCCTGCAGGTCGAGCATCCGGTGACCGAGGAGGTCACCGGGGTCGACCTGGTCCGGGAGCAGTTCCGGGTCGCGAACGGCGAGACCCTCGACTACCCCGACCCGGTGCCGCACGCGCACTCGATCGAGTTCCGGATCAACGGCGAGGACGCCGGCCGGAACTTCCTGCCGGCACCGGGCACCGTGGCGACCTTCCGCCCGCCGGCCGGCCCGGGGGTCCGGGTCGACTCGGGCGTCGTCGAGGGCGACGTCATCGGCGGTGCCTTCGACTCGATGCTCGCCAAGCTCATCGTCACCGGGCATACCCGCCAGGAGGCGATCGAGCGGGCGCGGCGGGCGCTCGCCGAGTTCCAGATCGACGGGATGCCGACGGTGCTGCCCTTCCACCGCGCGGTCGTGATCGACCCCGCCTTCGCCCCGGAGGACCCCGACGAGAGGTTCGGGATCTACACGACGTGGATCGAGGCCGAGTTCGACAACACGATCGAGCCGTACGCGGGTGGCGCGGCCGACACTCCCGAGGCCGAGGAGCGTCAGCGGATCGTCGTCGAGGTCGGCGGCAGACGCCTCGAGGTCTCCCTGCCGGGCGGCCTCAGCCTCGGTGGAGGCTCGAGCACCGCCGCGAAGAAGAAGGCTCCGAAGCGCTCGGCGGGTGGAGGCCGCGGCGGAGCCGCCGCCTCGGGTGACTCCCTGACGGCGCCGATGCAGGGCACGATCGTCAAGATCGCGGTCGAGGAGGGTGCCAGCGTCGCCACGGGTGACCTCGTCGTCGTCCTGGAGGCGATGAAGATGGAGCAGCCGATCACCGCCCACAAGGACGGTGTCGTCACCGGGCTGACGGCCAAGGTCGGCGAGACCGTCAACTCCGGTACCGTCCTCGCCGAGATCAAGGACGCCCCGACCGAGGCCTGACAGGCCGGCAGACGCACGAGGTATGCCGCTCACGGTCGTCCGTGAGCGGCATACCTTCTCGTCGGGCCGAGACGGCGCCAGGCAGTGCGCGGTCGGGCGGGTTCGCGTTCTGGCAGACTCGATACCGTGATGACCACCCTGCTGTCTCAGGCCGGCCAGGCCTCGACCGGCTTGAACGTCAAGGGTTTCGTCATCGTGGCGATCGTCTTCGCCCTCGTCTACCCGCTGCAGAAGCAGCTACGGGCCTGGGTGTCGCGTCGTCGGGTCGAGCGCTGGCGCGAGGAGGACGCGCGAGGCGAGCAGCCGAAGCGCGACTCGGACCTCGATCGGACGGGCAGAGACGGGCCGGACGGGCCGGACGCGCACGACGGACCCGACGACGCGCGACTTTGACTACTCCGACTGGTGCAGCTGGCGCGCCGCCTCGGCGATGGAGCCGGACAGCGACGGGTAGACGGTGATCGTGCTGGCCACGGCATCGACGCTGAGACGGTTCTGCACGGCGAGCGCGACCGGGAAGACCAGCTCGGAGGCCTTCGGCGCGACGACGACCCCGCCGAGCACCGTGCCGTAGCCCGTACGGCAGAACAGCTTGACGAAGCCAGCCTCGATCCCCTGCATCTTCGCACGCGGGTTGCGCGCGAGCGGCAGCATGACCGACTGGACGTCGTGCAGCTCGTCGGCGACGCGCTGGCCGATCCCGACCGTCGCGATCTCGGGATCGGTGAAGATGTTGGCGGCGACCCCGCGCACGTTGAGCGGTGCCACCGCGTCTCCGAGGGCATGCCACATGGCGATGCGTCCCTGCATCGCCGCGACCGAGGCCAGGGGTAGGACACCGGTGCAGTCCCCTGCCGCGTAGACGCTCGGGACGGACGTGCGCGAGACGCGGTCGACGACGATGTGCCCGGACTCGGACAGCTCGATGCCCAGGTCCTGCAGGCCGAGCCCGCTCGTCTGCGGCAGCGAGCCGACCGCGAGCAGGGCGTGGCTCCCTTCGACGGTCCGTCCGTCGGTGAGGGTCACCAGGACCCCGTCGGCGGAACGTTCGACGCCCTGAGCCCGGGACCTGCTGAGCACCTTCATCCCGCGCTCGCGGAAGACGTCCTCGATCAGGGTCGCGGCATCGGCATCCTCGCCGGGCAGGACCCGGTCACGGGAGGAGACGAGCGTGACCGCGGACCCGAGGCCGAGGAAGCCCTGCGCGAGCTCGGCGCCCGTGACGCCCGAGCCGATGACGACGAGATGCCCAGGCAGGTCCTCGAGGGCATAGATCTGCTGCCACGTGAGGATCCGCTCGCCGTCCGGGACCGCGGTCGGCAGCACCCGAGGTGTGGCACCGGTCGCGAGGAGGACGACATCGGCGGTCAGGTCGAGGCTCCCGTCGGCGGTCTCGACCTGCACCTGGCCGCGCTCGAGCAGGCGGCCAGCCCCGTCGAGCATCCGGACACCGGCCTGTTCGAGGCTCTTGCGGATGTCCATGCTCTGGGCGGCGGCGAGCTCGAGGATGCGCCCGTTGATGGCTCGTGCCCTGGCCACGACGCCCTCGGTGGGCGCCTGCGCCGGGCCCGGAAGGCTCACTCCGAGCCGGACCGCGACGTCGAGGTCGGCGCGCTGGTCGGCGGTCGCGATGAGCGCCTTGCTCGGCACGCAGTCGGTCAGCACCGCGGCGCCCCCGATGCCGTCCTTCTCGACCACCGTCACCTCGGCACCGAGCTGCGCGGCGACGAGGGCGGCCTCGTAGCCACCCGGGCCACCGCCGACGATGGCTACCGAGGTCTCGCGCGTGATCACGCCCTCCATCCAACCACCCCGCGGGACGGTGGACCGGGAGCTGGTTCGACGGACTGATCGCGGCGGCGGCCCGCTGCGGGGGCGGGCCTCGCCTAGAGTCCATTGCGTGGACAGCAGCGCATCGACCGAGCCCTGCGACCCGCTCGCGGATCCGCACGCCCTCGCCCGCGACGCGGCCCGCGTCATCGCCGAGCGCACCGGCATCGGCAGGCACCACATCGCGCTGGTCCTCGGGTCCGGCTGGGGCCAGGCCGGCGAGCTCGTCGGAGCGACGCTCGCGTCGGTAGACAACATCGACGTGCCCGGCTTCGGTGCGGCAGCCGTAGCCGGACATACGGGAGTGATCCGCTCGGTCGCCGTCGGTGACACCGGCAAGCACGCCCTCGTCTACGGCACACGCACGCACTTCTACGAGGGACGTGGCGTCGACGCCGTCGTCCACGGGGTTCGCACCGCGAGGGCCACCGGCTGCGAGACGATCGTCCTGACGAACGGATGCGGCGGCCTCGACCCAGCCTGGCGGCCGGGCACCCTCGTCCTGATCCGCGACCACATCAACCTCACCGGGGCCACCCCCCTGCGGGGGCCCACCTTCGTCGACCTGAGCGACCTCTACTCGAGCCGCCTGCGCGCGCTGGCCCATGAGGTCGACCCGTCGTTGCCGGAGGGGGTCTACGTCCAGTTCCGCGGCCCCCAGTACGAGACGCCCGCCGAGGTGCGCATGGCCCGTACGATCGGCGGCGACCTCGTCGGGATGTCGACGACGCTCGAGGCGATCGCCGCCCGCGAGGCCGGCCTGCAGATCCTCGGCATCTCCCTCGTCACGAACCCGGCGGCCGGGATCTCCACCACGCCGCTGAGCCACGACGAGGTTCTCGAGGCGGGCCGGGCGGCCGCACCACGCGCGAGCGCGCTGCTCGCCGACATCGTGCGGAGGATCGCATGACCAGTGCCTCCACCGCACAGCTGTATGCCGCTGTCCGGGCATGGCGCGACGACGACCCCGACGCGACGACACGCGGGCAGCTCGACCGGCTCCTCGCCGCCGCCGAGTCGGGCGACGCGCCGACCCGCACGGAGCTGGCCGACAGGTTCTCGGGCATCCTCGAGTTCGGCACGGCCGGTCTGCGGGGGGCTCTGGGCGCCGGCCCGAACCGGATGAACCGCAGTGTCGTGATCCGGGCCGCGGCCGGGCTGGTCGCCTACCTGCAGGACGAGGGGGGCATCGGCGGGGCCCCGTGCGTCGTCATCGGGTTCGATGCTCGACACAGCTCCGATGTCTTCGCCCGCGACACTGCTGCCGTCGTGGTGGCCGCGGGTGGCCGCGCGCTGCTGCTCCCACGCCCGCTGCCGACGCCGGTTCTCGCCTTCGCGATCCGCCACCTCGGCACCGACGCCGGTGTCATGGTCACCGCGAGCCACAACCCGGCGCAGGACAACGGGTACAAGGTCTACCTCGGCGACGGCAGCCAGATCGTGCCGCCCGCGGACATCGAGATCGCGGCCCACATCGCCTCGGTGCGCCGTGTCGCCGACATACCCCGGGCCGCGCAGGGGTGGGAGACTCTCGGTGACGAGGTGGCCGGCCACTACCTCGACACGGTCGTGCAGGTGCTCGAAACCGGCTCGCCCCGCGACCTGTCCATCGTCCACACGAGCCTTCATGGCGTCGGCCACGACACCGTGCTGGACGCCTTCGCCCGGGCCGGGTTCCCGGTCCTCGACCCGGTGCCGGAGCAGGCTGCACCCGACCCCGACTTTCCCACCGTCGGCTTCCCGAACCCGGAGGAGCCCGGCGTGATCGACCTGGCCCTGGCTCTGGCCCGGCAGGACGGCTGCGACCTGGTCATCGCCAACGATCCCGACGCGGACCGGTGCGCCGCCGCGGTTCTCGACCCGGCCCTCGGTGACTGGCGAATGCTGCGCGGCGACGAGGTCGGCGCGCTCCTCGGCGCCCATCTCGTGTCACGGGGACTCGACCCGTCGGACGTCTTCGCCAGCTCGATCGTCTCCTCACGGCTGCTCGCCTCGATCGCCCGGACGGCTGGGATCCGGCACGAGGAGACCCTGACGGGTTTCAAGTGGATCTCGCGGGTCCCCGGGCTGCGGTACGGCTACGAGGAGGCCCTCGGCTACTGCGTCGCGCCCGAGGCCGTGCGCGACAAGGACGGCATCAGCGCCGCGCTCCTGCTGGCGGAGCTCGCGGCGAGCCTCAAGGCAGCGGGGCGGAGCATCCCCCGGCTGCTCGACGACCTCGCCATCGAACACGGCGTCCACGCGACGGACTCGTTCGCGGTACGGGTGGATGGCTTCGGGCAGACCGAGCTCCTGATGAGCCGTCTCGAGAACGACCTGCCCGCCTCGCTCGCCGGGATCGACGTGGTTCGCATCGACGACCTCAGCCGGGGCGAGGGTGGGCTGCCGCCGACCGAGGGGCTGCGCTACCTGCTGGCCGACGACTCGCGTGCCATCGTCCGCCCCAGCGGCACCGAGCCGAAGGTCAAGGTCTACCTCGAGGTCATCGAACCGGTCGCTGAGGCCGCGATGCTCGGGCGGGCGAAGCACGCCGCTGCTGGACGTCTGGCCGCCCTACGCAGCGAGCTCGAGCGGCTGACCTCCGTGCCGTAGCGCCGTCCGGGGCGCCGGCCGGCGATCCGGTCGCGCAGTGGAGCGCGTCAGAGGACGAAGGTTCCGATCACCCAGAAGGCGAGAGAGGCCAGGAGCAGCCCGACCGGGACCGGCTCCCACGTCCGAGTGACGATCCGCGGCGTCCGGCCAACCTTGCGCCGCTTGTCCGCCGCGACCCGTGCCTCTATCTCGGCCGCCACGCTCTGTGCCTCGACCTTCGGCCTCGGCTGCGCGCGCTGAGGCACGCCCTTGCCCCGGCCCACACGGTTCGCGCCGACGAGGAAGATCCCCCGCCCGTAGCGGGGCCGGCCCGGGTCGGCGGGGATCCCCCACGCCGTGTACTTCCTTCCGTCGGAGAACAGCTCGAGCGTCCACCGGCTACGGATGTCGTGGATCATCGGCCAGGTGATGTCGACCGTCCGCAACGGGTTGACGAGGCGCACGCCCTCGTCGTGCAGCACAGCGCAGGGCCGGACGACGAAGACCCAGATCAGGACGAGCACGAGCACGACACTCGAGATGAGCGTCCAGCTCCGGGCCGGGCTCAGCACCGCGGGCAGGAGCAGTGCGAGGCAGGCCAGCCCGCCGATGGCACCGACACCGATCGCGGAGCCGGGCCGCAGGGTGCGGGCCTCCCGCAACCCGGCCCTGCCGGTGACGTCACCCCCGTCACCTGGTCGGCTCAGCGGCATACCTCTCCTCCTTCGCGCACACCTACCTGCTCCAGCGTGCCATGTCTGGCCCGCAGCTAGACTCGCGAAGTGACCTCGACGATCTCCCCGCGCGGTGTGCAGGATCTCACGGCACAGGCCTGTGACCTGCTCGGGGTGGCCCAGCCGAGCAACCGCGCCATCGGCGCGTGGCTGCACGGCCTGCCGGGCGTCGACCAGGTTGGCTGCGAGTCCCGCGCTGCCGCCCTGGCCACGCGCTCGGTGAAGTCGGCGAGCAAGGCATGGGCCATCGACACCGCCATCAGGATGATCGACCTGACCACCCTCGAGGGGGCCGACACCCCGGGCACGGTCCGCTCGCTCTGCGCCAAGGCCCTCGTGCCCGACCCGCGCGACCCGGCGACCCCGCGACCAGCCGCCGTCTGTGTCTACGGCGACATGGTTCACGTCGCGAGGGAAGCCTTGGCAGACCGCAGGATCCACGTCGCCGCGGTGGTCACGGCGTTCCCGTCCGGACGAGCCGGCCTGGCCGTCAAGCTCGCGGACACGCGCGAGGCCCTCGCGGCGGGAGCCGACGAGATCGACATGGTGATCGACCGGGGCGCCTTCCTCGCCGGAGACTACATGACGGTCTTCGACCAGATCGCGCAGGTCAAGGCTGCCTGCCGCCGCGACGACGGCCCGGACGCCCGCCTCAAGGTGATCCTCGAGACCGGGGAGCTCGTCACCTACGACAACGTCCGGCGCGCCTCCCACCTGGCGATGCTCGCCGGCGGCGACTTCGTCAAGACCTCGACCGGCAAGATCCAGCCGGCCGCGACCCTCCCGGTCACCCTCGTGATGCTCGAGTCGGTACGCGACTGGCGCGACCTCACGGGTGTGCAGGTCGGCGTCAAGCCCGCCGGTGGGATCCGCACGAGCAAGGATGCAATCAAGTACCTCGTCCTGGTGAGCGAGGTCGCCGGCGAGGACTGGCTCTCGCCCGAGTGGTTCCGCTTCGGCGCGTCCAGCCTCCTGAACGACCTGCTCCTGCAGCGACAGAAGCTCACCACCGGCGCCTACTCGGGCCCTGACTACGTCACGCTGAACTGACCGCCGAGGACCCGCCATGCCGAAGTTCGACTACGCCCCCGCGCCCGAGTCGCGCTCGGTCGTCTCGATCCAGCCGTCATACGGCCTGTTCGTCGACGGGACGTTCAGCCGTCCCAGGGCGCTCTTCCCGACGGTCGACCCGGCCGACGAGACGATCCTGGCCGAGGTGAGCCAGGCCGGCCCGAAGGACGTCGACAAGGCGGTCGCTGCAGCCCGGCGCGCTTTCGACGGCGCGTGGGGGAGCATGCCCGGGGCCGAGCGCGGCCGGTACCTGTTCCGGATCGCCCGGATCCTGCAGGAACGGGCGCGCGAGTTCGCGGTCCTCGAGACCCTCGACAGCGGCAAACCGGTCAAGGAGACCCGGGACGTCGACATCCCATTGGCGGCGGCGCACTTCTTCTACCACGCGGGCTGGGCCGACAAGCTCGAGTATGCCGGGCTCGCCCCCACCGGCGCAGCGCTCCTCCGACCGTATGGCGTTGTCGGCCAAGTGATTCCGTGGAACTTCCCGCTGCTGATGCTGGCCTGGAAGGTCGCGCCGGCCTTGGCGACCGGCAACACCGTGGTCCTCAAGCCCGCCGAGACGACGCCGCTGACTGCACTGCTCTTCGCCGAGGTGTGCCAGCAGGCAGACCTGCCTGCTGGAGTGGTGAACATCCTCACCGGCGACGGTCGCACCGGACAGGCGATCGTCGAGCACCCGGGCGTCGACAAGATCGCGTTCACGGGATCGACCGAGGTCGGCCGCGCGATCGCGCGGTCGATCGCAGGCACGGCCAAGAGGGCGACCCTCGAGCTCGGCGGCAAGGCCGCGAACATCATCTTCGACGACGCCCCCATCGACCAGGCGGTCGAGGGGATCGTGAGCGGCATCTTCTTCAACCAGGGCCAGGTCTGCTGCGCCGGGTCGCGACTGCTCGTCCAGGAGTCGGTCCACCACGAGGTCGTCGCGCGCCTGCAGCGGCGGCTGGCGACCCTGCGCGTCGGCGACCCGATGGACAAGAACACCGATCTCGGCCCGATCAACAGCAGGGCCCAGCTCGACCGGATCACGACGCTCGTCGAGGCCGGCATCGCCGAGGGCGCGACCGCCTGGGCCCCAGAGTGCACCTTCCCCGGCACCGGCTTCTGGTTCCCACCGACTCTCCTGACCGGCGTCTCCCAGACGCACCGGGTCGCGACGGAGGAGATCTTCGGCCCGGTTCTGTCGGTGCTCACCTTCCGCACACCGGCGGAGGCGGTCGCGAAGGCGAACAACACGGCATACGGGCTGTCGGCAGGCGTCTGGACGGAGAAGGGCTCGCGGATCCTCTGGATGGCTGACCAGCTGCGCGCCGGAGTGGTCTGGGCCAACACCTTCAACCGTTTCGATCCGGCCTCTCCCTTCGGCGGCTACAAGGAGTCCGGTTACGGCCGCGAAGGCGGCCGGCATGGACTCGAGGCCTACCTGAGGGGGGCCGCCGGATGAGCCGGCTCGACGTGCGCAAGACGTACAAGCTCTACATCGCAGGCAAGTTCCCACGCAGTGAGTCAGGACGTTCGTATGCCGTCCAGTCCGCTTCCGGAGACTTCCTCGCCAACGCCTCGCTGGGCTCCCGCAAGGACCTTCGTGACGCGGTCGTCGCGGCCCGTGCGGCGCTCAAGGGGTGGGCTGGGGCAACCGCCTACAACCGCGGCCAGGTGCTCTACCGGGTGGCCGAGATCCTGGACGGGCGACGCGCCCAGTTCGTCGAGGAGGTGGCTGCTTGCGAGGGTTTGACCGATCGCGCCGCCGGTGTCGCCGTCGACGCCGCAGTCGAGCGGCTCGTCTGGTACGCCGGCTGGACCGACAAGGTCGCGCAGGTGCTCGGCAACCTCAACCCGGTCGCCGGCCCGTTCTTCAACGTGTCTGCTCCAGAGCCCACCGGGGTCGTGGGCATCCTTGCCCCACAGAGCAGCTCGTTGCTCGGACTGGTGTCGGTACTCGCGCCGGTCACGGCGACCGGCAACACCGCGGTCGTGCTGACCTCGACGAGGCGCCCGCTTCCCGCAGTCACGTTCGGCGAGGTCCTCGCTACCTCTGATGTGCCACCCGGAGTCGTCAACCTCATCAGCGGTCACGTCTCGGAGTTGGCCCCGTGGCTCGCTTCACATCGCGACGTGAACGCCATCGATCTCACCGGAGCCGCCGGGGCCGAGAGTGTGGACTGGGGCGCGCTCGAGGCGGCGGCCGCCGACACGATCAAACGGGTCCACCGGCCCCTGCTCGAGGACGGCTTGGTCGCCGAGCCCGACTGGGCGAAGTCGCCCGGGCTGGGCCGGCTGAAGGCCTTCGTCGAGACCAAGACGGTCTGGCACCCCAAGGGCCTCTGAACTGACCGCTGA
>NZ_JAKDLO010000298.1 GCF_030452765.1 Intrasporangium sp. | reverse complement strand
CGGCCCGCCCAAAGCGCCACCCACAATCGGACCCCGGCGGGAAAGTGAGAGGCGGAGTGCGGCGAGGCTCACCCGTTGGCAGGCTCTCGCACGATGCGGCTGCGCCCGCCGGTCGGGGCCGCCCCGAGGACCGCGAGAACGCCCATGACGGCGGACAGGCAGAGCAGGCTGGTGGCGAAGGCCGCTCCCGACCCTGACACTCCCGACCCGCCGGCACTGGGTCGGAAGTAGACCGGACCGATCAGCGCGACGCCGACGCAGTTGCCGACCTGCTGCACGGTCGACAGCGTGCCGGAGACGACGGCAGCGTCCTGCGGCGTGGCCCCGCGGCCGTCGTGACGGTGGTCTCGTGGTGTGTCATGAAACCGTTCTCCGGCCCGGCGTGGTGGGTGCAGACCTTCACGGAGCTGCACCGTCGGCTGCGCGGGTCGGGGGTGCCGCGAACCGGACCGGACGGCGTGCTCTTCCCGCTCGAGTTCTTCACGGACGGGAGGGCAGAGCTGGTGGCGTTCGTGCCGGTGCCGGAGGGGACGCCCAGCGCCGAGGTGATCGCCGGGGCGCGGCTCGCGACGACGACGTACGACGGGCCGTTCGTCGATCTCGACACCGCGTATGGCGCTCTCGGCGCGGCCGTGCTGGAGCAGGCGAAGAGCGGCGACGGGCCGGTGCGGGAGCGGTATCTACCACGCGGCGACGAGGAGGACCTGCTCGACCACACGACGGTCATCGGCTGGCCCGTCGCCACTACCCCGTCGACTGGTCGTCCGGTTCACTGAGCTGAGCCACAGCGCCCCAGACGAGCCTCGCTTGTCCGGCCAGCAGGCAGGAACGACCGCTGGGCACTCCACAGGGCGTGCTGCACGTCGCGCCGCTCGGGCGAGCGGATGTGAGAGCGGGCAGGTCAGGCTGACGCGATCTGCTCGCCGGTGCCGAGGTGGGCTCGGTCCGCCGCGGCGCGGCCCGAGTGCCAGCCCTCGGCATCGCGACCGACCCGCACGGCCCTGTTGCGCAGCTCGGGGAACCAGTCCTCGACCACCCGTTGGACGTCCTCGGCTCGGGCCGCGAGCAGCGGGACGAGCTCGCGCCCGCCGGTGCGACCTTCGGCCGTGGCGGCGTCGACCTCCTGGTCGGCCACCTGCTCGAGCCGCTCGCCGATGCGGGCCGCGTACGCCATGAGGAACGACTGCCGGAAGGACCTCGTCCGGCTCCGACCGTAGGCGTCCGTGCGGGAGCCGGCTGAGGTAACCGCCCGGGTGGCCTGCACGAGCAGGGACGTGAAGAGCACCTCGACGCTCTCGAGGTCGGACTCGAAGCCGACGACGGTGCCGAAGCCGAGCTCGCGGTTCCAGACGAGCTTGCACCTGTTGGCCGAGGCGACAGCGTCCAGCAGCATGGCCTTGGGACTGTCGTACGGGTTGTCGATGCCGATCCGGCGACCTTGCGGCGCATCCCCACCGCGGGAGCCTTCGCCGCTGGCGGCGAGCAGTGCGGCATCGATGCTGTGCCGCGCCATGAGCGCCTGCGCACCGGCCGTGAACGTCTCCGCCTCGGCCTCGAACGTCGTCGACTCGGCCTTGGCCAGCAGCTGGCGCACGCGGGACAGGATCCGCTCGTCGGCGGCGGGACGGTCCGCGTCGTCGGCGCTCGACGCTGCCGCTGCGGGGCGCGGCGGCACCACCGAGCCCGGCAGCGGCGTCAGGCATTCGAGCCGTGGCAGCGTCACGAGCAGGTGCAGCACGGCCAGCGTCCGGGTCAGCAGGGTCAGCCAGTCGAGCCCGCGCCCACGGTGCGCCTCGAGCAGGGTCTGCGAGGTGGCCCACCAGACGCCACCGCCGACCTCGTCGAGCTGCCCGAGCCAGCGCGGGTCGACCGTTGCAGCCGCATAGCGCTGCATCTCGAGACTCATGACGTCGACGACGAGCGCCTGCTCCGGGGTGGCGAGCACCTTCCCTGCGTAGCGATGGACGTCGGCCGGCTGCCACCCACGCTGCCATGCCTCGGTCGTCGCGTCGCTGAGCGCCGTGACGAGGTGGGTGACGGTGATCCGTCGACCGACCGGCATGGCGCAGACCTGGGCGAAGGCGACGGCTGCGTCGTCAGCCGCCGCCTGGTCGCCTCGCTGTAGGGCGATGAGCGCGTCACTCACGAGGTGTGGCACGAGAGCTGCCAAGGCGTCCGCGCCTCCCGTCGGTCGGCCACTCCCCGCGCCCGGCCCAGGACTCCACGCACCGAACGCGGCGCCCCGCCCACCGGGCCCGCTCCCGCTCGCGGCGCCTGACCCGTTCCGTCTCCTCCGACTGCCCTTGCCCATGACCCACCTTCCGACTGTCCTGTGCGGCCAGCCTGTCACGCCGACCGCTCACTTGCTCGCCTGCCACGCGGAGCTGTGGACAATCCCCGGTCCTTGGTGCGGGGGGGATGATGCATGCTGGTTGTCTGCCTATCCTTATGGCTATGAACGAGTACTCGCTGGCCGACGTGCGCAACCGGCTCTCGGAGCTTGTCGCGGACGTGCAGCGGACGCACGCGCGGGTGATCGTGACCAAGCACGGGCACCCCGCGGCGGTGCTGATCTCACCAGAGGATCTTGCCTCCATCGAGGAGACTCTCGACATCCTCTGCACTCCTGGGGCACTGGACGAGATCCGCGAAGCCGAGGCCGAGATCGCCCGCGGCGAGACGTTCGACGAGGCGGCGATCCGCGCCGACCACAGCGTCCGCTCCCGACCCGCCGACACCGCGTGAGCACCGCCCGCGTCCGAGTTGAGGTCACCGTCAGCGCCCGCCGTGGGGTCAACAGGATGCCGGAGAAGGCGGCTGCAGCCGTCGTCGAATTCTGCTTCGGCCCTTTGGCCGACAACCCCTACCGAGTCGGCAGACCACTCACCCGCGACCTGGCCGGCTATCACAGCGCTCGCCGAGGGGGCTATCGCGTCATCTACCGGATCGACGAGGCCGCCAACCGGGTGTACGCGGTCCGCATCGAACACCGCAGCGATGTCTACCGGCGACGCTGACCCAGTCATCCGAGTCTCTGCGTCGGGCTCCGTTGCATGCCCACGACATCCGGCCGCGCGCGGCCACTGACGAGGAGCAGCCACGGCGCGGTGCTGGCGATGGACATCGTGGCCTGCGGGATCGTCCCTGCCCCCGACGGCACGGTACGGTCCTGCCGGCCGTCGGTGCCGGCCCGCGGGAGCTCGCGCTCAGGATCGCGCCTCAGGCTCAGACGGTGGAGGGCTGACGTTCCCGTCCACGCCGGTGCGGCCCCTGACGACACCCGGGCCG
>NZ_JAKDLO010000297.1 GCF_030452765.1 Intrasporangium sp. | reverse complement strand
CGGCCCGGCCCGACCAGCACCTCGGCGAGCGTGATGGGGCTTGCCGCCAAGGACTCGTCGCCCGAACCGGTCAGGACCGTCTTCGCGCGGTCGTGGTGCGCATCGGCGGCGTCCAGCTGGGCGATGAGGACGCTGGCATCCAGCACGATCACTGTGGCCAGTCCTCGCGCAGCCCGGCAAGGTAGCCCGGGCCATAAACGCCGGTCAGCACACCGGCCGTGCGCGCCACCGCGTCGCGACGTGCGTTCACCCCCTCCGCGCGCTGGCCGACCAGGACGCGGTGGCCTTCCTCGACCAGGCGGAGCAGCAGCTTGGCGCGACTGCGCTCATCCGGCCAGCGCTCGGCGGCGTGGTCCAGCGCCCGGGCGACCGCATCGGTCTCCGTGACGACGTGACGTGGACGGGTCGTGGGCATGGTCAAGTGTAACACCAGTGTATGAGTGTTACACCGGCTCGGACGGGCCATCCGCCGGCTGGCAGCCGCGGGCGTTTGTCGGGCGATTCCGGACGAGAGATAACTGCAAACGCCGATCATGGTATCATTTCAGCGAACGTTGGTTGCAGAAGGAGGCGGGCGACATGCCAGAGCCAGTGATCCGGACCGCCGGTCTGGTCAAGGTGTTCGGCCGAGGCGAGAGGCAGGTGCGTGCCCTCGACGGCATCGACCTGCAGGTCGAGCTGGGTGCCGTCACCTGTCTGCTCGGACACAACGGTTCGGGCAAGACCACCCTCGTGCGGATCCTCACGACGCGCACCCGCCCGACCGAGGGCCTGGCCATGGTGGCCGGCCACGACGTCGTCGCCGAGCCGGATGCGGTCCGGCGTGCCCTCGCGGTCACGGCACAGGAGACCACTCTCGACGCCCGGCTGAGCGGGCGAGAGAACCTCGGCGTGCTCGCCCGGCTCTGGGGTCTTGCCCCACGAGCTGCCGCTCGCCGGGCAGACCAGCTGCTGGAGGAGTACGACCTGGCCGAGGCCGCCGCCCGCCCGGTGTCGACCTGGAGCGGCGGCATGCGCCGACGGCTCGACCTCGCCGCAAGCCTGATCGGCTCACCGCACCTGCTCGTGCTCGACGAGCCGACGACGGGCCTGGACCCGGAGAGCCGAACCACGATCTGGCGCAGCATCGAGGCACTGGCCCGCGACGGCACGAGCGTGCTGCTGACCACCCAGTACCTCGACGAGGCCGACCGGCTGGCCGACCACGCCGTCGTCCTGCGCCAAGGGCGAGTCGTCGCCGACGAGAGCCCGACCCGCCTCAAACGACGGATCGGCCGGAGACTGGTGCTGCAGGGGGTCGGAGCCGGGCTGGACCGGGTGCAGGCCGCCCTGGCCCCGGTCGGAGTCACCGAGGTGGCCGAGCCGGCTTCGGCTCCCGAGGCAGCAGGTGCCGACGTCACCGGCCGCGACGGCAGCCGGTTCATCGCACGCGTCCTCGACGACCGGTTGACCCTGCCGGTCCTCCTCGACGCGCTCAACGGCTCGGGACTGACCGTGAGCGACATCGGGCTGCAGGAGCCCACCCTCGACGAGGCCTACCTCGCGCTGATGGGAGAACAGCATGACTGACACGACCGTGCACGCCACCACCTCGATGCGGCCGGAGCCACGAGCGACCTTCGCCGGCCAGGTCGGCGCAGTCCTGGGCCGGCACATGTTGGTCCTGCGTCGCAACCCCGCGCTCGCCGCGGCGACCCTGCTCGGCCCGGTGAGCCTCGTCCTCATGTTCGGCTACGTCTTCGGCGGGGCCATCGCGGGCGCCGACATCGCCACCTACCGGAGCAACCTCATCGCGAGTGCGCTCGTCCTGACCGCAGGCACGAGCCTCGTCATCATTGCGGCGGACACCGCCCGAGACGTCAAGGAGGGTATGACGCCGCGCGTGCTGGCCATGCCGGTCTCCCGCCTCGCGATCCTGCTCGGCGCGACCGTCGCCCAACTGCTCGTCTCGGTCGTCCTCTACGCCGTCATGATCGGGGTCGGGCTGCTGACCGGGTGGCGTTGGCAGGCAGGCTTCCCCGCCGCGCTCGCGGGCCTCGGCTTGCTCGTGCTGTTCGGGTATGCGCTGTCCTGGCTCGGGGTCCACCTCGGTCTTGTCATCCGCGACGAGCAGGTCATCCAGCAGCTCGCCTCGCTCATCCTGGGCACCGTGCTCTTCTCCAACGCGATGGTCCCCGTCGAGACGATGCCGGGCGTGCCGCGAGCCATCGCGGAGTGGAACCCGTTCAGTGCGGTCGTCTCGGCCGTGCGGTACCAGTTCGGCACCGCCCCGGTGGCCGACGGGCCCTGGCCGCTGGCCCACCCGGTGCTGGCGACCGTCGGTTGGTCGGTGCTGCTGCTGGCGGCGTTCGTGCCGCTGGCCACGCGGCGCCTCGCCCGGCAGGGCTGAGCCGGCATTCCATAGGGTGTCGAGGTGACCACCCCGCAGCCCGACACCGTGTGGACGCGCGCCGTGCGTGGCCGTCGCGGGCCCGAGCGGTCACTCGATCTCGACCAGCTGGCCGCAGCAGGCGTCGAGCTCGCCGATGTCGGCGGGCTCGACGCCGTGACGATGCGGGCGGTGGCGGCACAGGTCGGGGCCAGCTCACCCGGCCTCTACCGCTACGTCGAGACGCGGGACGAGCTGATCGACCTCATGGTCGACCACGTCACGCAGGAGCTGCGGCTACCCCGACGCAAGACCCCGTGGCGGCGACAGCTGCTCAGGCTCGCGATCGCCCAACGCGACGTCTACCAACAGCACCCGTGGCTCGCCGACGCGACGCGCGGGCCGCGGGTGCTCGGCCCGCACGGCACCCGCCTGGTCGAGACCTACCTGCAGATCCTCGAGCCGGTCGCGGTGACGACCGCGGTCAAGCTGGAGCTCCTCGCCCTGCTCACCGGCCTGGCCGCCCTGCTCGCCCCGCCGACCGCCATCGCGGCCAATCCCTTCCCGCTCGCCGGCCCGACGAGCGCCCCGCTCCTGTGGGCCGCGATGACCAGCCCCACGGGCGAACCCCGTTCCCCGGAAAGCCTGTTCGAGACGGTCGCCAGTGGGATCGTCGACGCCCTCCTGGGTTGAGGGACACCAGGTTCGGTATGCCGCTCACCGCGCCACGCCGGAAAGGTCGGTTCCGCGCAGGGCGGGCTGAGCGCTCATCTTCCAGCAAGGGGTGCCAGACCCAAGCCATTCAGCACGAACCTACCCGGGCAGAGGCGTGCACAGTTCAGGGGATCTCCGAAGGAGGGCTGTCGAGGGTGATCTCCAGTCCGGCGGCGCGACCTCCGTGTCTACGGAGGGCGCCCAGC
>NZ_JAKDLO010000296.1 GCF_030452765.1 Intrasporangium sp. | reverse complement strand
CATGAACCTGGCAGAAAACCGCTCAGGACGGTCCCATGCTCATGGCAGGCGACACCGACACTGGCTGCCACCTTCGGTCACTGCGCAGACCCGCGTGGCCGGCTCTCGGTCGGGTGCGTGACGGATCCCGACGGCCGGTCAAAGCGGGTGACGGTCGGCGGATCGTGCTGGGCGGGGTCAGTCGTCGCGCGCATCGCTGCTCGACCTGGGGCGGCGCCCCCCTCCCCCATGCCCCGTCGGCTGGCGTGGCATCTACCGAGACGAGATCACTTACGTTACGTGTTTCGTTTCGTATTTCGTTTCGTTGCGTTACGTTTCATGATATCGTCATTGACATGAGCATCGAAGCCGTCGTGCAGGAGTCCGAGCAGCGCACCTGCCGTTTCCCCGGGTGCTCCCGTCCCCCGGCCGTGCTGGAGCCTGGCGCGACGGGGCGCCCGCCCGAGTACTGCACGGACCCCACCCACACGAAGGGGGCAGCGTGGCGGGCGCGGGAGCGTCAACGCAAGGACACCGGGCCCGTCGTGGAGACCCGCCCGGTTGACGCCGCCCGCCGCCGAGCGGGAGAGATCACCGGCCAGCTCACCGGGATGGCCGAGCTGCTGGCCGACCAGCTCGCCGTGGTGCTCGAACAGCTGCGGACCCTGACCGACCCGGACGCGGCCGCAGCCCAGATCGAGGCCGTCACGACCGAGACGGCCGAACAGGTCGCCGCCGCGAACGCCCGCGCGTCCCGAGCCGAGGCCAGAACCCGGCAAGCCGAGCTCGACCAGGCCGAGGCCGATGACGCCGCCGACGAGGCCACCACCCGCGCCGTCGAGCTCGAGGCCGCCCTGGCCGCCAGCGAGGCGGAGCGGGCCGCAGCCGTCGAGCACAGCGCGAACCTGGAGAACGAGCTCAGGACCACCCAAGAGCAAGCGGCACAGGCCCACCAAGAGGCGTCCGAGCAACTCGAACAGCTCCGCGACACCCTTCGTACCGTCCAGGACCGCGCCACCACCGCCGAACACCAGCGCGATGCCGCGACCTCCCGGGCTCAGAACGCAGACCGCGCCCAGGCCGCGGCCGAGCAGCGCGCCACGGACGCTGAAACCCGCACGGCCACCGAAGAGGACCGCAGAACCCAGGCCGAGACCGTCGCCAGCACGCTACGCCAGCAGCTCGACGCCGCCCGGGAACAGCTCCAGGCCGCCCGGGAAGCGACCGGCGAGGCGCGTAGCGCTCTCGCCGTGGCCACCGCCGAACGCGACGCCGCCCGCCAGGACGTGCAACGCGAACAAGCCCATGCCGAGCAACGCGTGGTGGACCTGCGCGGCGCCTACGACGCGCAACTAGCCCAGCTGCGCGACGAACTCGGCCAAGTACGGACCGAGGCCAGCCGAGAGACCGCACGGCTTGCAGACCTGCTCACCAAGGCCACCCAGCAGACACGTGGGAAGGCGCAATGACCGCTCCCTCGCGTAGCCGGCCACGTTCGGCGCGGTCTCGGCATTCCTTGCTCGGTGAGCAAGTTCGCTCGGTCACCCGCGGAACTGGAGCTGTCCTGGCCAGGATGGCGCGCAGCCCCAGCCCCTGGACCCTCGTTTAAACACCTGCTATGAACCCCGCCGGAGCCGGCTAAGTTCCGGGGGGGCCGTCAAGCGACAACTCTGGCAAGCTACTCTGCGACCTGCCCGGCCTGCGTGTTCGGTAAGAAGGTTGTCGTGTAGTTGCGCGATGCGTTGGGCCCTAGGGCGAGCACACTTCTTATCGGTACATTAGGGGTGTTACGTACTTTCTCGTACCGGGAGCACAGCATGACTATCGTTCACGCGACAACGTTCTCCAAGGAAGCCTTGGACAAGGTAGAAGCTGCTGCGAAGGCGGCGACTGCAGTGGAGGGAGTCGTCGGCTACCGAATTCTGGGGGGCCAAGACACGGTTACCCTCCTTCTCGAAGTTGCCGATCATGCGACCTTCGACAGGATCGCGGAGCACGCCGAGGCCCGCAAGGCCTCTGAAGCCCTTTGGGAGACGGATCCCCCGAAGAGTCACGAGTTTCTGCACGTGCTGAGTTGATCGTTCCCGCCCGGACCTCACCGGCGACACGAAGGTGACCATGGCAGCAGTCATCGCAGGATCGCCGCCGTCTCTATGGTGGCGGGGCACCTTCAGCTCGAGGTGGTGGCGACCCGGAGGGCGGCGATGACCACGAGGGTGGCTGTGACGGGTCCTTCAATAGGGTGTTCGGCGGTCTCAACTCCTGTTTGCGCGAGGTCGCGGGTTCGCGTGAAGGTGGCGTGCTCGTCGTGGGTGAAGCGGGCGGTGATCTGGGTGCTGGCGGTTCCGCGCTTGTTCTGCCCGCGGGGGACGAGCCCGGGGGCCGGCTCGGTCAGGGTGAGCACCTCGTTGACGACGTCTTCCTGCCGGCTGGTGCAGGTCCAGGCGATCAGCTGACCCCAGGAGGGCTTGCCGCGGCCTTTGACGAGGTCTTCCGCGTTGTCGTAGAGCTCGATCGGAACCCGGGCCGCGGTGGTCGTGATCCGGCTGCTTCCCGCC
Source organism: Intrasporangium sp. (assembly GCF_030452765.1). Taxonomy (GTDB): domain Bacteria; phylum Actinomycetota; class Actinomycetes; order Actinomycetales; family Dermatophilaceae; genus Intrasporangium_A. The sequence goes on along the minus strand of NZ_JAKDLO010000296.1, from coordinate 753 downwards.
TTGGTCAGGGGTGGTCGACCGCCTACTCCCCTGGGCTCGTCGACCGGCGTGAGACTTGAGCCTTCATCCTCGGCCGGGCCGGGCAGGTCCGGGACCGTTCGGAGCGGCGACGGCGCGGCAGCCGGCGGCGCCGCGGCGGGAGCACCTGACGGGGACTGCCTGGTGGGGCTGCGGTGCAGGGACGGGGCTTTTGCCGGTGTCTGGTCCGCGGTGCGCGGCAGAAGGTCGCTCAGGGGGGCTGTGGGGAACGTGGGGTCGACGTCGTCGCGGTCGGTGCGGTTCAGGTCGAAAGCGTTGGCCCGGGCCCGGCGAGGTTTCAGCTCAGACATATGCGGCCTCCCGCTCACTGATCCGGGTGAGGATCTCGCGGGTCAGGGCCTCATAGTCACCGGCCAGGCCCGAGCCGCTGTTCTTGCTGTTGGACCACCAGGCCGTGTTGTCGCTGCTGGCGCGGTGCTCGCCTCGGGCCCGCTCCCGCAGCCCGGCCAGGCGTGACTTGCGCTGGGAGACCGCCTCCCCCGCGACGTCGTGGGCGCTCATCCCGTGCCGGCGGGCGTCGATGCTGTTGGCGTCGCTGTAGCGGATCATCGCCTCGAAGGGCTGGGCCGCGTCTCCGAGGGCTTCGGTGAGCTCGCTGCGGATGGCGCGGTTGCGGGCGGTGGCCTGGTGGTTGATCTTGGTGAGCACGGCGCCGAGGAACTCGATCTCCGCGCCGGCCTGCTTCGCGGTGACGAACCGGGCGCCCATCTTGTC
>NZ_JAKDLO010000295.1 GCF_030452765.1 Intrasporangium sp. | reverse complement strand
ACTCTCGATCGTGACAACTGCACTCTCGATCGTGACAACTGCACTCTCGATCGGGGGAGGGGCACTCTCGATCGGTTGGGGGGCCAGGGTCAGGAGAAGGTCTCCGCGGCGGCCGGCACGCCCTGCGCGACGCCGTGGCCGCCGTCGAGGTCCGGCTCCGAGCGCAGCTCCACCGACGATCCCGGTCGCTCCAGCTCGAGCACCACGACCTCGTTGTCACCGTCGCGCCAGAGCGGCGACGGCGCGTAGAGCGTCTGCTGTGGGCCGACCTCCCAGTAGCGGCCGAGAAGGAACCCGTTGAGCCAGACGAAGCCCTTGCCCCACCCGGGCAGGGCAAGGAACCCGTCCGCCGGGTCCTCGTCGAGGTGCAGCGTGGTCCGGCCGAAGACCGGACCAGCCGACCCGGCCTCGCCCCCGAACCCGAGCCGCTCGGTCAGGCCATCCGCGTCGAGTCGCAACGCCGTGCTCTCCCAGCCGTGCACGAAGCGCCGGCCGAGCCGGACCGCGGCAAGTCCCTTGTGTTCGCCGATCGCCTGGGCGAAGTTGATCCGGCCCTGGTTCTCCACGATGATCGTCAGCTCCGAGCGCCGCCCGTCCTCCGGGCTGACCATCGCGATCTCGGGGACGGGGTCGTTCCGGTCGACTACTGCGACGGCCCCGTCGACCAGCACGATGGCGCGGTCGCCGAGTCCGTCAAGGACGAGAGCCGGCGGGTCGGGCGGCAGCAGCACCGACCCGCGGTAGAGGACCAGCCCGTGGTCCTGGCCCAGATCTTCCATCGACAGCGGCAGCGGCGCCGAGCGGGGGCCGTCGAAAGCGTCGAGCGAGTCGAGCAGCGACACCCACTCGCCGACCCCGGCCTGCTGTGCCGCCAGCCGCGCTGGGGGTGCGGGTGGCTCGGGTAGGGGGTGAGCGGCATACGGCTCGAGGATCTGCCGGTAGGCATGGAACTTCGGGGTCAGCTCGCCCGACTCGCCCACCGGTGCGTCGTAGTCGTAGCTCGTCACGGTCGGCTGGAGGTGGCCCTGCTCGAGGTTGCAGCCGTTCCACAGCCCGAAGTTCGTCCCGCCGTGGGCCATGTAGAAGTTGACGCTGCCGCCGCGCGTGAGGATGTCTTCGAGCACCCCCGCGGCGTCGGTGGTCTCGCGGACGTGGTGCGGCTCGCCCCAGTGGTCGAACCAGCCGTTCCAGAACTCCATGCACATGTCCGGACCGTCGGGCTGCATCGCGCGCAGCTCACCGAAGGCCGAATCCACCCGGGAGCCGAAGTTGACGGTGGCGGGCACGCCAGGGACGGTGCCCGAGGCGAGCAGGTCGGGGGCGGGTCCGTCGGAGGTGAGCAGCAGCACGTCGATCCCCCTGTCCACCAAGGCTGCCCGACAGTGTTCGAGATAGGCGGCGTCGTCGCCGTACGAGCCGTACTCGTTCTCCACCTGGACGGCCACGACCGGGCCGCCCTGGGTCGCCAGGAGCGGCCGCATGACGCCGCACACGGCGTCGAACCACGCGTCGACCGCCGAGACGAAGCGTGGGTCCGAGGCCCGCAACGTCATCTCGGGCTTGGTCATGAGCCAGGCCGGCAGGCCGCCGAAGTCCCACTCGGCGCAGATGTACGGGCCCGGCCTCAGGATGACGTCGAGGCCGAGCGTCTCGGCCTCGCGGACGAATCGGGTCAGATCGTGCCACCCGGTGAAGTCGATCTCGCCGGGTCGCCGCTCGTGCCAGTTCCACGCAACGTAGGTCTCGATGGTGTTCAGGCCCATGGCGGCCAGCCGGGCCAAGCGGTCGCGCCACAGGTCGGGATGGACCCGGAAGTAGTGGATCGCGCCGCTGAGGATCCGATGGGGCTCACCACCACGACGGAAGGCGCCGTCCTCGATGGTGATGAGGCGGGAAGCTGCTGGGCGGGCGCCGGCCGGGGTCATAGTGCTCCTTCGTCACAGGCTCGATGCCAGTTGGATGAGAACCTACGCCCTCGCGCAGGTCGGTGCCGGTATGCCGCTCAGGGGCGCTCGGCTCGCGCCGCACCATCGTGCATCGCCTCGTCGCGCATAGCCCCATCGAGCGTGTTCCCTCGCGGGATCCGTGCCAAGCAGTGCTCAGGGCGGCGAGCGTGTCCAGACGTAGGGCGTCGTCGTGGTGACCGCGCGCAGCCCGCTCCGTGTCAGGATCGGCCGGGACATCTCCGTGCTGTCACTGTGCAGGTAGCGCGCGCCGTGCTGCAGGGCGTACCGTGCGCGGGCCGCGGTAAGGGCCCGGTAGATCCCTCGCCCCCGCCATGCCGGGTCGGTCGCTCCACCCCAGAGGCCGGCGAACTCCGTACCCGGCACGATCGAGAGTCGTCCCGCACAGACGACCCGCCCATCGGCCTCGGCGAGCCAGAGGGTCAACCGGTCTCCGGGTGCGTCCAGATCCGCGACCAGACGTTCGGCGCTCGGACCGGACCCACCGCCGAAGACGCGCCCCTGCAGCTCGATCGCACGGGCGGCGTCATGAGCCAGGTCGCCGTCGGCATGGGCCCGGCGCACGGCCACACCCGCGGGTAGCGGGACCTCGACCGCCAGGCCGGCTGCCGGCCCGACCATGACCGTTTCTCGCTCCTGCGGCTGCAGGCCCTGTGCCACCAGGTGGCCCGTCAGGTCGGCCGGGCGGTCATGGCCCCGGGTCTTCCACTCGAAGGTCGCGACGCGGGTCGTGTCCCGGAAGTGGGCGACCGCCTGCCGGATCAGCGCGTCGAGTGCCGTCCCCGTCGTACCGGCCAGGTCGCGGTACGTGACGAAGCCTCCGCTCCCGTCGTCGAAGGTCGCGCACCAGAGCGGCCCGATGTGTGTCACGTCCTCGGCGTCGTGGACCTCTGCCTCGGTCCGGAGCTGGTCGTCATAGACCTCGAGCAGTGCATCCGTCACGGCAGGTGACGCTACCCGTGCCCTGACGTTGCGGCCACGCGGTTACCTCCTGCACGGCTGCCAGGTTGAGGATGGGTAGATGAGCAACCAACCTCCTCAGGTGCGCCGTGTCCTCGTCACGGGTGGGACGGGGCTGCTCGGCCGGTCCGTCGTCGCCGCCCTTCAGCGCTCCACCGTCCGGGTACGCGTGCTGAGTCGTGGCATCCGCCCCGTCACCGGCCTGCCCGACGTCGAGGTGGTCACCGGTGACGTCCGCAAGGGTGAGGGACTGGAAGCCGCGTTGCGGGACGTCGATGTCGTCGTGCACTGCACCCAGCCGGTCGATGCGGTCGTCGAACGGGCCCTGCGGGCAGGCCGGCCGCACATCGTCTACATCTCGATCGTCGG
>NZ_JAKDLO010000294.1 GCF_030452765.1 Intrasporangium sp. | reverse complement strand
CCATGGGGGCGGCGTATGACGCGTTGGAGCGCCGGGTCTCGGCTGGGCGCGATGCTGCGGGGCTGCTCGATGTCACGGTCCCCGGGTGGGCGCAGGTGGGCAACGAGGTGACCGAGGCGGTGCTCGCGTCGGCCGAAGCGCTCGGGGTGCCGTTCGTGCCCGATCTCAACTCGAGCGCCGGCCCGCGGATCGGGGTCACGCCGAGCACCATCGCCCGCGGGCGCCGGGTCAGCGCGGCCACGGCCTTCCTTGCCCCGGCGCGGGGCCGGCCGAACCTGACGGTGCTGCACGGCGTCCGGGTGGGCCGCATCGTCCTGGACGGTACGGCGGCCGTGGGTGCGGTGGTCCGGCGGGCGGGCCGCAGCCGGGAGATCAGGGCCCGCCGCGAGACCATCGTGTGCGCCGGCGCGATCGAGTCGCCGATGCTGCTGGAGCGGTCCGGGATCGGCCGCCCGGAGGTCCTGGCCCGGATCGGGGTTCCGGTCAGGGTGGAGAGCCCGCAGGTCGGCGAGCGAATGGTGGAGCAGCGGGCCGTCACGGTCAAGGCGAGGCTGTCCCGGCGGGTCGGTCTCGGGCCCCGGCTCGGCTCACCGGTGGGCCGGGCCCGGGAGGTGGGCCGCTACGTCCTCACGCGGGGCGGCGCGTTGTCGACCGGGGCGTACGAGCTGGCCGGGCTCGTGGCCACCGACGGCAGCGGCCGGCCCGACGCCCAGGTGTTGGTGACCTCGCTGGCGACCGACGACACCGGGCTGGCGGTGTCCCCGGGCCCTGGGCTGATGCTCGTCGGCTACGCCCTGCGCCCCAGCACGACCGGCTCGGTGCATGCCGGCGGACCGGACCCGGAGGACCAACCGGTGATCGAGTCGAGGTTCCTGGAGACGGCCGAGGACCGCGCCGCGACCGAGCGGATCCTCGACTGGCAGCGCCGCCTGCTCGGGCAGGCCCGCCTCGCGGGGCTGGTCGCGGAGCTGACCGCGCCCTGGCCCGGCATCGACGCGGTGAGGTATGCGGCGCTGACCGGGTCGGGCATCTACCACGCCGTGGGCTCCTGCGCGATGGGCCCGGACGAGTCGGACGTCGTGGACTGCCGGTTGCGGGTGCGTGGGGTCGAGCGGCTGCGCATCGCCGACGCGTCGGTCTTCCCGAGCCATCCCTCGGGCGGCATGGCCGCCCCGGCCATGGCTGCGGGGTGGCGGGTGGCGGACCTCGTCGAGGATGAGCGGTGAGCAGCGGTGCCGGGCCCGGTCGCGCTGCCCTTGGCCCGGCTGCCCCCGGGCTTCCGGCGGGGGTGCCGGTCGTCTGGGACCGGCGGGCCCGGCTGAGCCGGGATGCCTCCTTCGTGACCGGCGGCTCGCCGTGGGGGCTGGCCCGGCTGGCCCCGCCGGCCCGCGGTTTCGCCCGGCGACTGAGCGACGCCGGGAGCCTCGGTGTCATCCCGGTGGATGCCGCCGAGCTGAGGACCGCGGACCGGCTCGTCGAGCGCGGGCTGGCCCACCCGAGGCCGCGGGCCCGCCCGGCTCGTGATGTCGTGGTGGTCGTCCCGGCCCGCGACCGTCCGGCCTCGCTGGAGGCGTGCCTGGCCTCGCTGGCAGGCCTGCAGGTGCTCGTCGTCGACGACGCGTCCTCGGAGGCGGCGAGGGTCGAACGCGTCGCCGCGGACCACGGTGCTCGCCTCGAGCGGCACGCCGTGAACCGGGGCCCGGCGAGCGCACGCAACACCGGTGTGGCGGTCACCGACGTCGGCCTGGTCGCGTTCGTCGACTCCGACTGCCGCGCGCAGCCGGGATGGCTGGATGCGCTGGTGGCTCACTTCGACGATCCCAGGGTCGCGGCCGTGGCCCCCCGGGTGCGGCCGCTCGCGACCGGCGACTGCGTCCTCGGCCGGTACGAGCAGGCCCGGTCCGCCCTCGACATGGGGGCCGAGCCCCAGCTCGTCCGCCCTGGCGCCCGGCTCGGCTTCGTGCCGTCGGCCACGCTCGTCGTGCGCCGGAAAGCCTTGGTGGACAATGGTTTCGATCCGTCGATGCGCGTCGGTGAGGACGTCGACCTGGTGTGGCGCCTCGTCGAGGCCGGGTGGCACGTGCGCTACGACCCGTCGGTGTCGGTCTGGCACGAGATGCGCGCCAGGCCCAGGGACTGGCTGGCCACGCGGTTCGTCTATGGGACCTCGGCGCCCGCGCTGGAGCGGCGTCATCCCGGGCGGCTGGCCCCCGCCCGCCCGTCCGCGTGGAACCTCGCCGCGCTGGCCTGCCTGGTCGCCGGGCACCCGGTGCCTGGGCTGCTCACCGCCACCGGGGCGGCCTCAGCCTTGGCCCGGCGGCTGCACGAGGCAGGTGTCCCACCGTGGCTGGCACCCGTGATCGTAGGCAAGGGGCTGCTCGCCGACGCGGTAGCCATCGGGCATGCCCTGCGCCGCGAATGGTGGCCCCTCGGCTGGCTCGCCCTCGCGACGGCATCCAGGTCGAGCCTCGGGCGGGCAGGCGCCGCAGCCATGCTCGCGCCGGTCGCTCTGGAGATCGTGCGCACCCGCCCGCGAGTCAACCCACTCGGGTATGCCGCCCTCCGGCTGGTCGACGACGCGGCATACGGCAGCGGCGTGATCACCAGCGCGATCCGTGAGCGGCGCCCCGCAGCGCTGCTGCCCCGGCCGCGCCTGCCCTTCGCCCACGCGCGACGCGACGGATCTCGAGAGCGACCCTGATATCCGAAGCGGGACGAAGACCCCTACCGCCGCCGAGACCCCGACAGCTATTCTCGGCCACAGCGGGCGACCCCGATCACCGTGGCCCACCGCCCATACTCAACGGGAGGACGACACCATGACGATCAACGCGACGGCCCCGACGCTCGTCGAGGAACCAGAGTGCGTCCGCACCGACGACGACGCAACGGACCGACCGGTAGCAGGGCAGGCCGCCGTGGTCGACGACCTGCTCGAGGATGTCTCCATCGACGGGATGTGCGGGGTCTACTGAGGCGGCATCGTGACGGCTGCGGAGCCTGACCGGGCGTTCGACGCCGACGCGGCCTGGCGGGTTCATCCCCGGGTCGCGGTCCGACCCGAACCGTTCGGGGCGCTGCTCTACCACTTCGACACCCGGCGGCTGACCTTCCTGAAGGATCCTCGTCTCCTCGGGGTGGTCCGGTCCTTGGGCGCTGCCGTCGACGCGCGCGGAGCCTGCGCGGCCGCCGGGGTCGGCCCGCCGGAGCAGCCGCACTACCTCGCCGCGCTGGCCCGCCTCGCCGAGGGCTCGATGATCGTTCCGGATCCCGGCAGGACGCCATGACCATCGGCTC
>NZ_JAKDLO010000002.1 GCF_030452765.1 Intrasporangium sp. | reverse complement strand
GCCTCCCGGGCGTCGCGACCAAGACGCCGATGCTCGGGGACGTCCATGTCCTCGCACAGGGCCTCCCAGACGGTTCGGGGCGGCACACCCAGCTCGAGCGCCTGGCGGACCGTCCGGTTGCCGAGCGCGCCGAGGACGTGGTCGCGGGCCAGGGAGTCGGCGTAGCCCTGGCCGAACTCGTCCCGCATGAGGGTCCAGAAGTGGCTCATCCGCACGCTTCGAGTCTGCCACGTGGATCGCTCGACTCCTCCGCCCAGATCCGGCGGACCACGTGTTGAACCTCTCAGGTCACGCAATGGCACCAAACCCGCCCAAACTCGGCCCAACCGTGCCCCACCTTGTAGAGTTCGCCTCCGGACCCGGCGCAACCGGCCGGGTTCCGCCATGACAGGGGGACAGGACCACATGACTCAGCCGAACGACCCGACGCCACAGCCGACCCCGGGGAACCGCCCCGACGGCACCGACCAGACCCAGTCGATCCCGCAGTCGGACACCCAGGCGATGCCGACGCACTACGACTACCCGGGCGCCGCAGGCGGGGGGCCCGAGACCGACCCTGCGTCCACCGCGGACGTGCCGGAGCCGGCCCCGGGACAGGCTGCCGCCGAGGGGGTGCCGTTCAGCGACGACGCCGGGCCCAAGAGCACTCGGCGCCGCACCGGCCTGGTCGCGGCAGGCCTCGTCGGGGCCCTCGCCCTCGGTGGGGGCATCGCCTTCGGTGTCGCACAGCTCTCCGGTGACGGTGCCCAGCCGGCCGACGTGATCCCGGCAGACGCGCTCGCCTATGTCCGGCTCGACATCGACCCGTCGGCCGGGCAGAAGGTCGCGGCTGTGCGCTTCCTGAACAAGATCCCGGAGGCCAAGGACATCCTCGGCGCCGACGACATGCGTAAGGAGCTCTGGGACCGGGTGGTCCAGGAGTCCCAGAACGCCTGCCTCGCGAAGTTCGACTTCGCCAAGGACATCGCGCCCTGGCTCGGCGAGCGCGCGGGCCTCGGCGTCCGCCCCGGCAAGACCGACGGTCAGCAGAACCTGGTCGTCGTCCTGCAGACCTCCGATGCGGCACAGGCGAGCGACACGCTGACCAGGCTCACCGCCTGCAGCACGGAGTCGGACGAGCAGACCGACGTCCGCACTCGCGACGGCTACGTCCTGCTCACGCCGAAGGGCCAGGGAGATGCGACCCTCGCAGCCCTCGACAAGGGCAGCCTCGCGGGCAACTCGACGTTCTCGGGCGACATGGGCGCCCTCGGCGACCAGGGCATCGCGTCGATGTGGTTCGACGCCGGCAAGCTCGCCACGCAGGTCGACGCACCTGGTCCCACCGTCGGCGGGACCGCCCTCAGCTCGGTCCAGGGACGCGCGGCCATGACCGTGCGCTTCGATCCCGACTACATCGAGCTCGCCGGCATCGGACGCGGTCAGGACGCCGTGAAGCGCGTCGACGGCAACGGCGCGGAGCTCGCCTCGCTGCCCGCCGACACCATCGGCGCCGTCCAGCTCTCGGGTGGCGCCCAGCTCGTCGACTCGGCGTGGCCCAACCTCAAGAAGGCCCTGGACGACCTTCCGGGTGCGGGCTCGGGCAGCGACGTGTCGGGCATGCTCGAGGACCAGCTCGGGATCAAGCTGCCCGCCGACCTCGCGGTGCTGCTCGGCAAGTCCTTCACTCTCGCCATGCCCGAGCAGGCTCTCGGCTCAAGCCTGCCGACGATCGGCCTCAAGGTCGCCGGCACCGACGCGAAACGCGCTGAGGAGGTCCTCACCTCGCTCCAGGACGTGTCCGGCGGCGCGCTGCAGCTCGACACGAAGGTCGACGGTGACCGGCTCTACGCGGCGACGACCCCGGGATACACGGACGCGCTCGCGCAGGCCGGCAAGCTCGGTGACAGCGACACGTTCAAGACCGCGATCGGTGACACGAGCACGATGACCGGCGGCGTCTACCTCGACCTCGACCGGGTCGAGAAGTACTACCTGCCCGAGGTCGGCCCGGAGGCGCACGATGCCCTCGAGGCCCTGCGCGCCGTCGGGCTCAACGTCTCGTCCACGGGCGACGGCGAAGGCACCTTCTCGCTGCGCGTCGTCGGGAACTGACAGCCTCGCAAGCAGGTGCCCGGTGGCCTTGGCCACCGGGCACCTGACGTCGTGGAGCCATCCGGCATACCGCAATCCGGCATACCGCAATCCGGCGTACCGCCATCCGGCGTACCGCGTCGGCTTTCGCCCAGGTCACTCCGTGCAGACCCGCCACACGTCCTTGGCGAGGGAGGCGACGAGCGCGGCCGCCGCCGACTCGGACAGGTCGGTCGTCGTGCAGATCGACAGCACGAACGGTGCCCGGTCGACCGGACGCACGAGGCAGACGTCATGCGAGACGCCGTCGATCTCACCGGTCTTGTTCGCGGTGGAGACGTCTACCGGGAGACCGGCCGGGATCTGGTTGCGGTTCTTCGACCGGCTCAGCATCGCCTCCACCGGCGCGCAGACCGGGGCACCGCCGAGGGCGGTGTCATGGCGAGCCAGGCTTGCCATGAGACGACCGAGATCGGCTGCCGTCACGATGTTCGTGATACCGGCCTGACGGGCCCTGGTGTCCTCGATACCACGACGCACGACGGTCGTGTCCGAGCAGCCTGCGGCGTGCAGCACGTGGCCGATCTCGTCGATCCCGACCATCTCGAGCAGGATGTTGGCGGCGAGGTTGCCGGAGTGGGTGATCGCGTGGTCGCACAGCTGCAGGATCGAGCGGGTGGTGCCGTGCTCGAGGGCCGCCCACGTGCCCGAGTCCTGGTCCTCGGCCGGATCCACGGAGAAGCGGGACCCGTCGGCCACGGAGGTGAAGATGTTGTGGATCTCGACCGGTGCGGAGAGGTTGATCTGTCCGCGGGCCGCCTTGCGCAGGACGGCCAGGACGAGCGGCAGCTTCATCGTCGAAGCGGCGTAGTGCGGCTCGTCGGCGCCGCGCGCGAACCGGGCACCGATGAGGTCGCCCCACCACAGCGAGACGGTCCCGTGTTCTCCGGCCGCCTCGAGATGCTCTTCGAGAGTTCGGAACGGTGAGATCGCCATCGCGACTCCTTCGTCAGGCAGCCGAGGCCGACACCACGGCTGCTTCGTTGGGAACGGGCAGCGGCACTGTCGCCGCGAGCCCCTCTGACTCCGCCATGCGGCCGGAGACGTCGATCAGCACCTGCGACAGCGGCAGCTCGAGAGCGCCACAGATCGAGGCGAGCAGCTCGGAGGACGCTTCCTTCTCGCCACGCTCGACCTCGCTGAGGTAGCCGAGCGACACCGCAGCCGAGGCCGACACCTCGCGGAGCGTGCGTCCCTGGGACCGCCGACGCTCGCGAAGGACATCACCGAGCTCACGTCGCAACAGGGTCATGTCAACCTCCTCGGTGTCGTTCTCGATGTCGTTCTCGGGGGCTTTCCGGTGTGGGTGTCGTTCTTGGGCGCGCTGCCGATGTCGTTGCTGCTCGTGCCGTCTCCCCTACCGTACCCCGTCGGTCTGTCCGCGCATCTGAGCTTTTCACCGCCACGTCCAGCCGCTCGACGAGCAGCCGCAGCAGATGTTCGACGGTCGCGGCACGGATGTCTGCCCGGTCCCCGGTCAACCGCAGGGCCCGCGACTCTGTTCCCCCAGGGCCCGCGACTGCGACATGGACCGTGCCGGTGGGCTTGCCCTCAGCCGGCCCCGGCCCGGCGACACCGGTCGTCGAGACGCCCCACGTCGCACCGAGCCGGACGCGGACCCCTTCGGCCATCGCGACGGCCACCCGCGGGTCGACGGTGCCGGCCTCCGCGATGAGGGCGATGGGGACGCCCAAGAGGTCGACCTTCACCTCGGCTGCGTACGCCACCACACCTCCGAGCAGCACGACTGAGGCACCCGGCGTGTCGGCGATCGTCGCCGACACGAGCCCAGCGGTCAGCGACTCGCCACACGCGATGGTCTGGTGCGCCTCGGTCAGGCGACTGACGACGCGTGCCGAGAGCTCACGTGTCACGAGGTATCCCCAGGGCCGTGGCGGTGCAGCCGGGTCGCGCGGCTCGTCCGACGGAGCCGGTCGGCCTTGAAGACGTAGTCGATCCCGCTGGCGACGGCCGCCACGAGGGCCGCGCCGAGCACGACGTGGGCCAGGAAGCGCCATACCCCGGCGACGGGCAGTATCCACAGGGGGAAGGTGAGCGCCCCGAGCGAGACGGTCTGCAGGATCGTCTTGAGCTTGCCGCCCCGGCCGGCGGGCATGACGCCGTAGCGGATCACGACGAAGCGCAGCACGGTGACCCCGACCTCGCGGGCCAGCATGACGATGGTCACCCACCACCAGATCTCGCCGAGCACGGACAGGCCGATGAAGGCCATACCCATCAGGGCCTTGTCTGCGATCGGGTCGGCGACCTTGCCGAAGTTCGTGATCTGGCCGCGGCTGCGGGCGAGCCGACCGTCGATCCCGTCGGTGACGGCGGCCAGCACGAAAACCAGGCAGGCCCAGCCTCGCCACCATGGGTCCGCACCGTCGGCGTGCAGCAGCAGCACGCCGTAGACCGGCACCATCAGCACGCGCGCCACGGTCAGCGCGTTCGGCAGGTTCCAGTCCGACGGCTGCGACGGCGGGCCCTCGCCCCGGTGCACACTCATCCCGGCACCGCGACCAGGTCGACACCTTCGGTGGTCAGGACCGTCGCGCGCACCAGTTCACCGACGCGCGGGACACCTGCGGCACCGGGGAGGTGCAGGACCGTCACGCCGTCGACGTCCGGCCCCTGGAAGCCGGCCCGCCCGACAACCTCGTCGGCAGTCCGACCAGCACGACCTGGCACCGGCGCCTCCTCGACGAGGACGTCGACGACTTCGCCGACCCGCTCCTGGGCCCGCTGGGCGTTCAGCTCCTCGACGAGCCGACCGACGCGGTCGAGACGCTCGGCGATGACATCGCCGGGCACCTTGCCGGCCAGCGTCTCCGCCTCGGTGCCGTCCTCGTCGGAGTAGCCGAAGACCCCGACGACGTCGAGCCGCGCAGCGGTCAGGAACTGCTCGAGCTCGACGACGTCGGCGTCGGTCTCGCCGGGGAAACCGACGATGACGTTGCAGCGGATCCCGGCCTGCGGTGAGCGTGCCCGGACCCGGCCGACCAGGTCGAGGAACGCCTCGGCCGAGCCGAACCGGCGCATCGCGCGCAGCACCGGCTCGGAGGCGTGCTGGAACGAGATGTCGTAGTACGGCGCGACCCCCGGCGTCTGCGCCATCGTGGCGAGCAGACCGGGCCGGATCTCCGCCGGCTGCAGGTAGGAGACCCGGACCCGTTCGATGCCCGGCACGGTGGTCAGCTCGGGCAGCAGCTTCTCGAGCAGCGCGAGGTCGCCGAGGTCCTTGCCGTAGGACGTCGAGTTCTCCGAGACGAGGAAGAGCTCCTTGACCCCGCGCTCGGCAAGCCAGCGGGCCTCGGCGAGCACCTCCTCGGGTCGGCGGGACACGAACGCCCCACGGAACGTCGGGATGGCGCAGAAGGTACAGCGCCGGTCGCAGCCCGAGGCGATCTTCAGCGGCGCCCACGGCCGGCCGTCCAGGCGCGCCCGGATGACGCGGGGGCCGGTGGGCGGCACGGGGCCGGTCGGCTCGTCGCCGAAACCAGGCGTCGCCACGTGCCCGACCTCACCCCGCCGGGCGGCCGGGCCGAGTGGGAGCAACCTGCGCCGGTCACCGGGGACATGGCTCGAGACGTGTCCCCCCGCGAGGATCGTGCGCAGGTGCGCCGACAGGTCTCGGTAGGAGTCGAACCCGAGCACCGCGTCGGCCTCGGGCAGCTCGTCGGCAAGCTCCGCGCCATACCGCTCGGCGAGGCAGCCCACCGCCACGACCGCCCGGGTGCGCCCGCCCGACGCCTTGAGCTCGGCCGCCTGCAGGAGCACGTCGATCGAGTCCTTCTTGGCCTGCTCGATGAAGCCGCACGTGTTGACCACGGCCACGTCGGCCTGCGACGCGTCGTCGACCAGTCGCCAGCCCCCCGCCAGCAGACGACCGGCCAGCTCCTCCGAGTCGACCTCGTTGCGCGCGCACCCGAGGGTGACGAGGGCGACGCTCTTGCCGGGCCGGGTCATACGCACACTGTAGTTGCGGGGTGTTCAATGGCCCGCATGTCACCCACTGTGCCGCCACTGGACCGAGCCCGCGCCCTGCTCGACGAGCATCCGCTCGTCGACGGGCACAACGACCTGCCGTGGCAGCTGCGCGAGCAGGTGGGCTACGACTTCGACCGCCTCGACATCGCCGGGCCTCTCACGACGACCAACACGGACCTTCCCAGGCTGCGTGCCGGCGGGGTCGGTGCCCAGTTCTGGTCGGTCTTCGTGCCGAGCACCCTGCCCGGCCCGGAGGCCGTGGTCGCGACGCTCGAGCAGGTCGACGGCGTGCGCCGGATGATCGGGAGGTATGCCGCCCACCTCGCTCCCGCGCGGACCTCCGGTGACGTCGCGGCGGCGGCTCGTGAGGGCCGGATCGCCTCGCTCATGGGCGCGGAGGGTGGCCACTCGCTCGGCGGGTCGCTGGCCGTGCTGCGGCTGCTGCACGAGCTCGGGGTCCGGTACCTGACGCTGACCCACAACGACAACGTGCCGTGGGCGGACTCCGCGACGGACGTGCCGGCCGCCGGTGGCCTGACGGACTTCGGTCGGGAGGTCGTGCGGGAGATGAACCGGATCGGGATGATGGTCGACCTCAGCCACGTCGCCGCGTCGACGATGCGGGACGCGCTCGAGACGACCAGCGCACCGGCGATCTTCAGCCACTCGTCGGCGCGGGCGCTGTGCGACTCGCCCCGGAACGTGCCCGACGACGTCCTGGCAAGGCTCGCCGACAACGACGGAGTCTGCATGGTCACCTTCGTGCCGGAGTTCGTCTCCCCGGCGGCGGCCGAGTGGCGCATCGAGGCATCCGCCGCAGCCGCGCAGGTGGGCGTCGACGCCAAGGACTGGGTCGGCTTCCAGCGGTTCGTCGCCGGCTACGTGACCGACCACCAGAAACCCTCCGCGACGATCGAGCAGGTCGCTGACCATGTCGAGCACGTCCGGGAGGTCGCGGGCATCGACCACGTCGGGATCGGTGGGGACTACGACGGGACCGACACGTTCCCGGTGGGGCTCGAGGACGTGAGCGGCTACCCGCGCCTCGTCGCTGCCCTGCTCGAGCGGGGCTGGTCGGACGGCGACGGCGCGAAGCTCGTGCGCGAGAACGTGCTGCGGGTCATGCGCGCGGTCGAGGACGTCGCACAGGCCGGCTGAGCGGCATCCCCCTCACCGGTTGAAGCGCATGATCGTCAGGCCGACGAGGCGAGCCACGACGAGGGCGACGTAGAGGATGCCCGACAGCATCTGCAGCATGACGAACGACCGCACATGGGGTGTCACCGCGACGATGTCGGACAGTCCCGTGTTCGTCATCGTCGTGACCGACAGATAGAGCAGCTCGAACCAGCTGCGAGTGCCGGGCAGCTCCCCGCCGTGGATCGTGAACGAGTTTGGCCAGATGAACTGGACGGTCTGGTAGACGTACGCATACGCCCACACGACGACCGTGAAGGTGGCGCCGGTCGCGAACAGCTCGTCACGGGTCACCCAGTTGTCGGCGAACATGTACCGGATCAGGGCGTAGGCGATGTAGAAGTAGAAAAGCGCGTGCAGCAGGGCAGACACGAAGGCAAGCGGCACGATGTCCTGCCAGACCGCCTCGGCGACGGTCAGCAGCACGACAGGGACGCCCAGCACCGCCGCGACCCAGGTCAGGGCCGGAGTGGCCCGGGCGACCCGGACCGCGAGGAAGATGACCACGAGCGCCGCGGCACCGATCGCGGCCTTGGCGTAGTGGCCCAGGGTGGCGGTCTCGATGTACGGGTAGACGAACAGCAGCGCGATCTGGCCGAACAACAGGACCGCGCTGGGGGTCTCGCGGATGTTGCGCACCCAGCGTTGCCAACGGTTCAGCGGACGCAGCGGCTCGGAGAACGCGGGCCAGAGGTCCATTGACGACGACGACTCCATTGCAGGGACTCTAGTGACCAGGGCCGCTCACCCACAGTCCCGGGAGCCGAGCGGATGCCCGCCGGTCACCAGCGGTGCTCGGGCCTGTCGGTCAGCTGCCAGGCGTCCTCGGACTCGTCGTCCGCGAGGTCGTCGGGCTGCGGCGTGAGGTCACCGGGCGTCCACGAGCTCGCCAGGCCACGCCCGGTGTCGCCGTCGCGGTGCGCACTGCGCTGGGCCACGATCGCGGCCGTCCGCTCCGGGCTGTCGTGCTCGTCCAGGCCGGCACGGGACTGGTCCGCCACCGGCTCGCGGTCGACGACCGAGCCGTCGTACGGTCGTGCGCCGTCACCGACCTCTTCGGCGCCGGCGGCCCCGCCCACCGGGTCACGATCCGACGCGAGCGGCACGTCCTCGCCGCGGAGCAGTGCCAGAGTCGTCGGCAGGTCGTCGGGGCGGACCAGCACGTCGCGTGCCTTGCTGCCCTCGCTCGGCCCGACGATGCCGCGGGACTCGAGCAGGTCCATGAGCCGGCCGGCCTTGGCGAACCCGACGCGAAGCTTGCGCTGCAGCATCGAGGTCGACCCGAACTGGGTCGTCACGACCAGCTCGGCGGCCTGCAGCAGCACGTCGAGGTCGTCGCCGATGTCGTCGTCGATCTGCTTCTTCGGGGTGGCGACGATGACGTTCTCGACGTAGTTCGGCTTGAGCTGCTCGGTGACGAACCTGACGACGTCGTGGATCTCCGACTCGTTGACCCACGCACCCTGCACCCGCATCGGCTTGCTCGCGCCCATCGGCAGGAAGAGGGCGTCGCCCTGGCCGATCAGCTTCTCGGCACCGGGCTGGTCGAGCACGACCCGCGAGTCGGCGAGCGAGCTCGTCGCGAAGGCCATCCGGGAGGGCACGTTCGCCTTGATCAGGCCCGTCACGACGTCGACCGACGGGCGCTGGGTGGCCAGCACCAGGTGGATCCCCGCCGCGCGGGCGAGCTGGGTGATCCGCACGACCGACTCCTCGACGTCTCGCGGCGCCACCATCATCAGGTCGGCCAGCTCGTCGACGACGACGAGCAGGTAGGGATAGGCCGTGAGAGTCCGCTCCGAGCCGGCCGGCGGCTTGACCTTGCCGGCCCGGACCGCTTTGTTGAAGTCGTCGACGTGCTTGAAGCCGAACGCGGCGAGGTCGTCGTAGCGCTGGTCCATCTCGCGCACCACCCACTGGAGCGCCTCGGCAGCCTTCTTGGGGCTCGTGATGATCGGGGTGATCAGGTGCGGGATGCCCTCGTAGGCGGTCAGCTCGACCCGCTTCGGGTCGACGAGGACGAGCCGGACCTCCTCGGGTGTGGCCCGCATGAGGACCGAGGTGATCATCGAGTTGACGAAGCTCGACTTGCCCGAGCCGGTCGCACCCGCGACGAGCAGGTGCGGCATCTTGGCGAGGTTGGCGATGACGTAGGCCCCCTCGACATCCTTGCCGACCCCCATGACCATCGGGTGGTGGTTGCTGCGAGCGGTCTGGCTGCGCATCACGTCACCGAGCGCGACATTCTCGCGGTCGGCGTTCGGGATCTCGATACCGATCGCGGACTTGCCCGGAATGGGGCTGAGGATGCGCACGTCGGCTGAGGCGACGGCATACGCGATGTTCTTGGAGAGCGCCGTGACCCGCTCGACCTTCGTGCCCGAGCCGAGCTCGACCTCGTAGCGGGTGACCGTCGGGCCCCGGGTGAACCCGGTGACCGCGGCATCGATGTCGAACTGCTCGAAGACGTTGGTGAGCGACTCGACGACGCGGTCGTTGGTCTCGCTCCGTGTCTTGTGCGGCGCGCCGGGCGCCAGCAGCGCCTGGTCGGGCAGCCGGTAGGCGACGTCCCCGCCGAGCGAGAGCTGCTCGGCACGGGCCGGCATCGCGTTCGTCGGGGGCGCGAGGAGATCAGCCTGGGGGCTGTCCTTGGGGGGAGCCCCGTGCGTCTTCGGGTCGGTGGCGTCGACACCGGACGCGTCCGCCGGCGCCGGGGCGAGCAGGCCGGGCCTCGTCGGGCGCTTCTCGCCGGGCCGGAGACGCGACTCCTTCACGTCCGAGCCGTCGACCTGCGCTGCTTGGCGGAAGGCCTCGTCGCCCTCCCGGCCGTCCTGCAGGTCGACCGCGACACGCTTGCGGCGCTTGCGGCCGCTCGGTTGCGTGTCGCTCGGCGCGGCGTCCTGCGTTGCCGTCTCGCCGCGGTGCAGCACGAGGTCGCGCAGCCGGCGCAGCCGGGTCGGGATCAGGGTGACCGGGGTCGCGGTGACGACGAGCAGACCGAAGACCCCGAGCAGGCCGAGGATGATGACGGCGCCGTACCCGGAGACGGCCGCCGCAAGCGGGCTCGAGGCGAGGAAGCCGATGATGCCCCCCGCCGCGCGCATCCCGTCCGCCCCGTCGGGCGGGTTCGGGATACCGGCGGCGAGATGGGTCAGGCCGCAGGCCGAGACGGTGAGTGCGACGGTTCCCCACGTGATCCGGGCGTTCGCGGCGTTGTCCTGAGGTGCGCGGAGCAGGCGCACCCCGAGGGCGAGCAGCACGAGCGGCACGGCGTAGGTGACCCGCCCGAAGGTCCCGGCGAAGATCGCGTGGACGACCTGGCCGAACGTGCCCGGCACGCCCCACCATTCCCGCGCAGCGACGATGACCGCGAGGGCGATCAGGGCGAAGCCGAGGCCATCGCGGCGGTGCTCGGGCTCGAGGTCCATCGCGCTGTGGCCGACCCGGCGGACCGCCCCACCGGCCACGTGGGAGAGACCCATCCACGTGTTCCGGATCGCCCGCAACGGCAGCGGCAGCCCGCCGCCCTTGGCCTTGCGCCGGGGTGACTTGGTCGCTGCCGGACGCGCCGCGGAGCGGGGCGACCGCGCGGCAGGGCGACGGGTCGAGGCCACCCGGGATGAGCCCCCGGACCCGCCGCTCCGGGTTGCGGCGGAACCACGGGTGCTGCTGGACGGACGAGACGGCATGACCGCACGGTACGCCAGGAAGCCCTCCTGGCACACGTGCCACACGCGCAACAGGGGACGGATGTGCGCGGGATGTGACGCGTGGGCGAGCCCGTATGCCGCTCACCTCCGTGCGCGACGCCCCTTGCCCGGCGCCCGCCCTCGAGCGGACAGAACGTGCCGGTCGAGCGGGCACAGAACAACGGGACCCTGTCTCGGATGGCGACACGCGCAGGTCGGGGTGTGGACCAGCCCTGCCCAGTGCCCCTACCCTGCTGGTCAGGTCAAGAGCGTCAGCGTCAAGCCCCGGCTCGCTGGCCAGCAACCCTCCTTCCGCGGCGGGGTGCTCCGGGTGACGACCGGGTCGTTCCCGTCCGGGGACGGCAAGCGCGGACCTGCGTTTGCGGGTCCCAGACCCGTTGGGAGCTGTGATGTCCCTGCTCACCCCTGCTGCCCCGATCGCCCCCGTCCATGAAGCCACCACACCGCCCGCGGCTGTGGCACGGCAGGGTTCGTCCTTCGTGTCGGAGCCCCCGCGCCTGGTTGGCGCCGACCTGCGCGTCCCGACGCGGCAGGGCGCGCAGGTCTACGGCAACCTCGACCACGGCGCGTCCACCCCCGCCCTTTTCGCGGTCAAACAGGCCGTCGAGGCGACCCTCGAGACCTATGCATCGGTCCACCGAGGGGCCGGCTGGGCCTCGCGAGTGACCAGCGCCTGGTATGAGCAGGCCCGTGACGAAGTCGCCCGGTTCGTCGGTGCACGGCCCGACGACGAGGTCCTCTTCACCCGGACGACAACCGACTCGTGGAACCTGCTGGCACGGGCGCTGCCCGACGACGCGGTCGTCTTCGTCTTCGAGAGCGAGCACCACTCGACGCTGCTGCCGTGGGAGGCGATCCGTACCGTACGGCTGCCGATACCCAGCAGCATCGACGAGGCCCTCGCTCTGTTGGACCGCGGACTCGAGGCACACCTCGCGGCGGTGCGTCTCGTCGTGGTCACCGCCGCATCGAACGTCACCGGGGAGATCTGGCCCGTGGCGCGGCTTGCCGAGATCGCGCATTCCCATGGTGCACGGATCGCCGTCGACGCGGCCCAGCTTGCGGCCCATCGCGCGGTCGATCTCGCCGCCTGGGACGTCGACTATGTCGCCTTCTCAGGGCACAAGGTGTACGCGCCCTTCGGGGCGGGCGTCCTCGCCGGCCCTCGAGACTGGCTCGACGCCGGTGAACCGTACCTGGCCGGCGGCGGCGCGACCCGCTCGGTGTCGCAGTTCTCGACCATCTGGCAGACCGGACCGGCACGCCACGAGGGCGGCAGCCCGAACGTCGTCGGTGCCATCGCCCTCGCCGCGGCATGCGCGACCATTGCCCGGCACCGCCCGGCCATCGAGGCACACGAGGCGCATCTGCTGGATCGGCTGCGATCCGGCCTCGCGGCGATCCCGGGCCTGCGGCGACTGCAGATCTTCGGCGGCGACGCGGATCTGGTGGGCGTCGTCACCTTCACCGTGCCCGGACTTGACCCGTCTCTCGTGTCCCAGGCCCTCTCATGGGAGCACGGAGTCGGTGTACGAGACGGCAAGTTCTGCGCACACCTGCTCGTCGACCGGTTGCTGGGCATCGAGCAGCCTCTCACGACGGCGGTGCGGGCGAGCATCGGCCTCGGCACGACGGAGGAGGCCGTCGACCGCCTGGTCGGCGGCGTCCGTCGGCTCGTCGAGATCGGGCCGCTCGACGAGTGGACCCACGGCGCGTCGGGCTGGACCCTCGCCGCCGGGGATCCCCGCGACCCCGCCGCGGTCCTGCCGCCCTGGTGACGGCTCGACCGGGAGATGGTGCCCGCTCGAGCGGGAGATGGACGGGAGGTCACTCGAGCGCGTACTTCGCCCACACGAGGAAGTGGTCCGAGCCGTGGAAGGCCACCTGCCCGGCGTCGACGACCGACAGCCCACGGCTCAGGACGTGGTCGAGCGCGACGAAGGGCGGCCAGCGCCGGCCCACGACCGGCCAGGTCCGGACCCAGCCGAGCCCCGCTGCGCGCTGCGCGTCGACCAGCCCGTCCGCGAGCCGGCGGAAGGCCGGGTGGCCGAACGAGGCGTTGAAGACGCCGGCCAGGACGAGCCGATCACCGGCCGGGACGTTCTGCTTCCACCGGTTCAGTGCGCTGAGAGCGGCCCGCCACTGCTCGGTGGTGCCCGGCAGCGGCGCCATCGGATGGGCGGCCTTGAGCCGGACCGGCCGGCCGTCGACGGTCAGGACCACCTCCGGCTGCAGGCTCGCGGTTCCCTCCACGGCGGGATCGGCCGTGCCGGCCACGACGGCCATCGGCACCCGGCTGTAGACCGTCGTGCCGGTGAAGGTGTCGGGCCGTGCCTGACCGGTCCGGTTCCCGAGCAGCCGGGTCAGTCCTGCCGCATCGAGGCGGTCGATGACCTCGGGTGTCGCCTCGGTGAGGACGAGGACGTCGACGTCGTGGGCCCGGACCGCCGCCATGACCTGGTCGGCGTTGGCCCGGCCCTGGTCGAGGTTGGCCGCCATGACGGTCAGGTTCGCCTGCCCGGGCACGGTGTGCGCGAAGAACGTCGGCAGCGCCATACCCCACGCTGCGACGGCGCAGGCGGCGACCGGCAGGAGCATCCACCACCGGCGCAGCAGCACGGTCCCGACGGTGAGCAGGCCGAGGCCGATGACGACGAACGGGCCCAGCGACTGGAGCACGATCACGGGCCGCCACGTCGTGTCGACCCACCGGGTGCCCCCGACGACGACGAGCAGGACGAGCAGCGTCCCGACGACCGCGTCGAGCCAGCGCCGCACCGGGTCAGGCCTGCATCACGACCGGGATGATCATGGGTCGGCGCCGGAGCTTGCCGCCGGCCCACGAGCCGATCGCCCGGCGCACGACCTGCTGGAGCTGGTGGTCGTCGCGCACCCCGTTGCGGACCGCCTCCTCGACGGCGCGCTCGACCTTCGGGATGACGCTCTCGAAGATCTCGTCGTCCTCGGCGAACCCTCGCGCCATGATCTCGGGGCCGGAGGCGATCTTGCCGCTCGCCGCGTCGAGCACGACGACGCAGGTGATGAAGCCCTCGTCGCGCAGGATGCGCCGGTCCTTCAGCAGCGCCTCGTCCGTGCCGCCGATGTTGCTGCCGTCGACGTAGACGTAGCCGCAGTCGACAACTCCGGTGATGAGCGCCTGTCCGTCGACGAGGTCGACGACGACGCCGTCCTCGGCCAGCAGGACGTTCTCGTCGGGCACGCCGGTCTCCTTGGCGAGCTGCGCGTTGGCGTACATGTGCCGGAACTCGCCGTGGACGGGCAGGACATTGCGTGGCCGCACGATGTTGTAGGCGTAGAGCAGCTCGCCGGCACTCGCATGGCCGGACACGTGCACGTTGGCGATGCCCTTGTGCACCACCGTGGCGCCGAGACGCATGAGCCCGTTGATGACGCGGTAGACGGCGTTCTCGTTGCCCGGGATGAGGCTGCTCGCGAGCAGGACCGTGTCGCCGGGGCCGACGTCGATCTTGTGGTCACGGTTGGCCATCCGCGACAGGGCGGCCATCGGCTCCCCCTGGGACCCCGTCGAGATGAGCACGACCTCGTCGTCGGGCAGGTCGCCGATCCGCTTGAGGTCGACGAGGATGCCATCGGGCACGTGCAGGTAGCCGAGGTCGGCGGCGATGCCCATGTTGCGGACCATCGAGCGCCCGACGAACGCGACCTTCCGGCCCGCCTTCTCCGCCGCGTCGAGCACCTGCTGGACCCGGTGGACGTGGCTGCTGAAGCAGGCGACGATGATGCGTCGCTGGGCGTGCCGGAAGATCTTGTCGATGGCTGGCGCGATCTCGCGCTCGGGTGTGGTGAAGCCGGGGATGTCGGCGTTGGTCGAGTCGGTGAGGAACAGGTCGACACCTTCCTCGCCGACGCGGGCGAAGGAGCGCAGGTCGGTCAGGCGTCCGTCGAGCGGGAGCTGGTCCATCTTGAAGTCGCCGGTGTGCAGCAGCGTCCCGGCCGGGGTGCGGACGAAGACGGCGAGCGCGTCTGGGATCGAGTGGTTGACCGCGATGAACTCGAGATCGAAGGCGCCGAGCCGTTCGCGCTGGCCCTCCTTGACGGCAAGCGTGTACGGCTTGATGCGATGCTCCTTGAGCTTGGCCTCGACGAGGGCAAGCGTCAGGGTCGACCCGATCAGGGGGATGTCTCCCTTGAGCTTCAGCAGGTACGGGACGGCGCCGATGTGATCCTCGTGGCCATGCGTGAGCACGACTGCCTCGATGTCGCCCAGCCGGCCTTCGAGGTAGGAGAAGTCCGGCAGGATGAGGTCGACGCCCGGGTGGCTGTCCTCGGGGAAGAGGACGCCGCAGTCGATGACGAGCAGCCGCCCCTGGGTCTCGAGGACGGTCATGTTGCGGCCGATCTCGCCGAGGCCGCCGAGGGCGACGACACGCAGGCCGGTTCGGTCGAGCGCCGGTGGATAGGTCAGTTCCGGATGCGGGTGGCTCACGTAGCTCCTGTCGGGTGATGGGTGGACGTGTCGGAGCGACGGCTCAGTCGCCGATCGTCGCGAGGGCGACGCGCAGTATCTCGAGCTGGCTCTCGTCGGCGGGCACCAGCGGAAGACGCACGGTGGGTGTCGCGATGTGGCCCTGCTCCGCCAGCGCGGCCTTGGCCATGATCGCGCCCTGCGTGACGTGCATGACGGCGTCGACGATCGTGTGCAGGGACCGGTGCACCGCGCGGGCCTCGTCCCAGCGCCCGTCGACGACAGCGTCCGCCATTCGTCGGTATGCCGCTGGGCTCACCTGGGAGGTCACGCCGACGAAGCCGGTGGCCCCGTTCACGAAATGGGCGAGGTCCAGCGAGTCGTCGCCGGAGTACCAGGCGAGCCCGGTCGCCTCCATGATCTGGCTGGCGAACCAGAGGTCGGCGCGGGCGTCCTTGACCGCGACGATGCGGTCATGTTCGGCAATCCTCAGGTAGGTGTCACGAGCGATGGCGATCCCGGACCGCCCCGGGATGTCGTAGACCATGACGGGCAGGTCGCTCGCCTCGGCCAGGGCGAGGAAGTGCGCGACGAGCCCCGCCTGCGGTGGCTTGTTGTAGTACGGCGTGACGGCGAGCACGGCGTGGGCTCCGGCCTTCGCGGCGGCCCGGACCGACTCGACGCTCTTGGCCGTGTCGTTGCTCCCTGCGCCCGCCACGACGACCGCCCGGTCTCCCACGGCGTGCACGACGGCCCGAAGCAGGTCCTCCTTCTCGCCGGCCGAGGTCGTCGGCGACTCGCCGGTGGTGCCGGAGATGATGAGCCCGTCGTGGCCCTGGTCGACCAGGTGCGCGGCCAGGCCCGCGGCGGACTCGAGGTCGAGGGAACCGTCCTCGTGCATGGGCGTGACCATCGCCGAGAGAACACGTCCGAGCACGGGTGCGTCTGCCATGCGCCAAGGTTAGCGGCCCGGTGCGACACCGGCCCGGCCTCGTCCGGACCGGTGACCACAGACTCGGCGGACGGGTGCCGACGGGTCCGAGCCATTGCCGCTCCGAGCCACACTGATGCGTCGAGCCACATCTCTAAGCGGCCCGGGAGGGCGGACCTGGAAGCAGGGCACTACTCGCTCGGGGGTCCGAGTAGTGCCCTGCGTCCCTACCATCGGTAGGGACCGACCTGGCGTTACAGTGCGGGCCGTGCTTTCTTGGTGCGGGCCGGCTCCGACAGTGGCCCGACGGTTCTCACCGGCGCTTGTGGACCACCCAGGTGAAGCCGTCGTGCGGATCGCGCGAGACCTCGCGCCACTCGGCAGGGTCGACGTCGGGGAAGGTGACCGAGCCGGCCGGGGACTGATCCACCTCCGTGACCAGGAGGCGAGCGGCATACGGCATGGCGGCGCGGTAGATCTCCCCCCCGCCGACGACGAAGACCTCGTCGGCGGGACCAGCGAGCGCGAGTGCCTCCTCGACCGAGTGGGCGGTCTCCACGCCGGGCTTGAACCACTCGGGCTGCCGCGTCACGACGATGCTGCGCCGCCCCGGTAGGACCCCCGTCGACTCGAAGGTGCGCCGCCCCATGATCATCGGGTGGCCCATCGTCGTGCGTTTGAAGTACTTCAGGTCCTCGGAGATGTGCCACGGCATCGTCGTGCCGTCGCCGATGACGCCGTTGCGCCCGACGGCCACGATCATCGAGACAAGGGTCATGGCCGGCTCAGACGGCGATGGGCGCCTTGATGGACGGCTCGGCAACATAGTTCTCGAGGACGAAGTCGTCGAGGTCGAACTCGTCGATGTGCCGCTTCGCCGGGTTGATCCGCATCGTCGGCAGCGGATGAGGCGTGCGCGTGAGCTGCAGTCGGGCTTGGTCGATGTGGTTGAGGTAGAGGTGCGCGTCGCCGAGGGTGTGCACGAACTCGCCCGGCTCCAGATCGGTCAGCTGGGCCACCAGCTGGGTCAGCAGCGCATAGGACGCGATGTTGAACGGCACGCCGAGGAAGATGTCGGCGCTGCGCTGGTAGAGCTGGCAGGACAACCGACACTTGCCCGAGTCTTCAGGACCCGCCGGCGAGACGTAGAACTGGAACATCGTGTGGCATGGCGGCAGCGCCATGTCCTCGATGTCGGCGACGTTCCACGCGGAGACGACGAGGCGGCGGCTGTCGGGGTTGGTGCGGATCTGCTCGATCACCTTGGCGATCTGGTCGACGTGGCGCCCGTCCGGCGTCGGCCAGGAGCGCCACTGGTGGCCGTAGACCGGGCCGAGGTCGCCGTCGGCGTCGGCCCACTCGTCCCAGATCGTGATACCTCGGTCGTTCAGCCACTTCACGTTCGTCTCGCCGCGCAGGAACCACAGCAGCTCGCCGATGATCGAGCGCAGGTGCAGCTTCTTGGTGGTGAGGGCAGGGAAGCCGTCGGCCAGGTCGAAGCGCATCTGGTAGCCGAAGACGCTGAGCGTGCCGGTGCCGGTGCGGTCGGACTTCTCCTGGCCGTGGGTCAGCACGTGGTCGAGCAGGTCGAGGTACTCGCGCATGGATGCAGCGTAGCCGCGCTCGTCGGCACGCCACCGACGCCGAGCGCGCGGGTGGTAGAACACAACAAGTCCTTGGCCGGCCGACGGCTCACGCTCGCACAGGTCGACACCGGCGGACTTGTTGTGTCCTTGTGCCCGCCTTGCCCGTCTCGCCGTCCCTGGGCCGCCGCCCGTCTCGCAGGGTGGTCGGCCGGTTTCGCCACTCGGCTGGCTGCACTAGTGTGTTCCTCGTGTTGACATGGCTCAGCTCGATTATCGGGCGGCGCGCGGGAATCTGACCCGAGCCGTCCTGGACCGCGCGCCCCTCACCAGACCGGTGATCGGGCGCTTTTTCTTTGCCCATGAGGAGAGAGGAACGCCCGATGACCACCGTGCAGAGCCGCACCACCACCACCGAGGCGCAAGCTGTCAGGACAGGTGCCCAGTGGATCGTCGACGTCCTGGCCGAGCAGGGCGTCACGACCGTCTACGGCTACCCGGGCGGAGCGATCATGCCGCTCTACGACGCGCTCTACGACGCAGACGTGCGGCACGTCCTGACCAGGCACGAGCAGGGAGCGGCCCTCGCGGCCGTCGGCCACGCCCGGTCGACCGGGCAGGTCGGCGTCTGCCTCGCGACCTCCGGCCCCGGCGCGACGAACCTGGTCACCGGCCTTGCCGACGCACTGCTCGACTCCGTCCCGGTCGTCGCGATCACCGGGCAGGTCGCCTCGCCGCTCATCGGCACCGACGCGTTCCAGGAGGTCGACGTCCTGGGCCTGTCCCTCGCCTGCACGAAACACAGCTATCTCGTGCGCGACGTCCGCGACCTGCCGCGCGTGCTCGACGAGGCATTCGAGCTGGCGCGGTCGGGCCGACCCGGCCCAGTGCTCGTCGACGTCGCCAAGGACGTCCAGCTCGCGCCGGTTCCCGCGGACGTCCTGATGGCCCGAGCTGACGCCAACGACCACCCGACGGCGCAGACGCGCGGGGCGAGCCCAGCGGCATACGGGCTGGGTCTGGAGGTCGACGAGCAGGACGTCGCCGCGGCGCGAGAGCTCATCCGTATGGCGCGACGCCCGGTCCTCTACGTCGGCGGAGGTGTCGTCTCGGCGGACGCCACGGCCGAGCTGCGCGCCCTCGCGCGCGCGACGGGCATCCCGACCACGACGACGGCCAAGGCGCTGGGGGCGCTGGAGCGCGGCGCAGGCCTGCACCTCGGGATGCTCGGGATGCACGGCAACGCCGCCGCCAACCTCGCCGTCCAGCAGGCCGACCTGATCGTCTGCGTCGGGGCGCGGTTCGACGACCGGGTGACCGGCAACCCGGCGACGTTCGCTCCGGGTGCCCGGGTCGTGCACCTCGACGTCGATCCCGCCGAGGTCGGCAAGGTGCGACGGGCCGACGTGCGCCTCATCGGCGACCTGCGTGAGCTCCTGCCCCGCCTCACCGTCGAGACCGACATCGAGCCGTGGCGCACCCGGGTCGGCGAGCTCGCCCGGCAGCACGGGTGGCGATACGACCATCCCGGCGAGGGGATCTACGCACCGGCCCTGCTGCGCGAGCTGTCCGAGCGGATGCCGGCCCGGACCGTGGTCACGACCGATGTCGGCCAGCACCAGATGTGGGCCTGCCAGCACGTCGAGGTCGATCACCCACGCGACTTCGTCACCTCCGGCGGGCTCGGCACGATGGGGTTCGGCCTCCCGGCAGCCGTCGGCGCCCAGCTCGCGCGACCCGGCGACACGGTCGTCTGCATCTCGGGCGACGGCTCGATCATGATGAACATCCAGGAGCTCGCCACGCTGCGGCGCTACGGCCTGCCGGTCAAGATCCTGCTGCTCGACAACCAGCGGCTCGGCATGGTGCGCCAGTGGCAGGAGCTCTTCTTCGAGGCCCGCTACAGCGAGACGACGCTCGATGACAACCCCGACTTCGTCGCGGTGGCGGCGGCGTTCGGTGTGGCCGGACGGCACATCTCGCGCCGGGACGAGGTGGCGGGCGGTGTCGCCGAGCTGCTCGCCTGCCCCGGCGCGTTCCTGCTCCACGTGTCGATCGACGCGCAGGAGAACCTGTGGCCCCTCGTGCCACCCGGCGCGAGCAACAGCGACATGATGGGAGAGCTCCCGTGAGCGCCGACCGACGCGAGGACACGACCGAGCGCCAGCGAGGGAGGCCCGCAGCGGCGGGAAGAGGCGCGACAGAAGGCATCAGCGCCGACCGACGCGAGGACACGACCGAGCGCCAGCGAGGGAGGCCCGCAGCGGCGGGAAGAGGCGCGACAACGGGCACGAGCCGGTCACCAGGCACGACACACCTTGAGGTCGTGGCGCGGGTCGCCCCAGAGCTGATCGAGCGGCTCGGCCGGGTGCTGCGACATCGCGGGGCCCTCGTGGAGCGGCTCACCTTCGAAGCCTGCGCGAGCGAGGCAGTGCTGCACGCGGACGTGCGGTGCGCCGCACCGGTCGAGGTCATCGTCGCTCAGCTCGAGCGCCTTCCCGACGTGCACTCGGTGCGTGCGTCATGAGCGCCGACCCGGCGCTCCGATCCTTCCTCGCTGACGCTCGGTCGAGTCTCACTCAGACGTCGTAGTCCAGCTCCACCTCGTCGGTCACCGGGTGGCTCTGGCAGGTCAGCACGAGACCGCGCTCGACCTCGTCCGGCTCCAACGCATAGTTGCGGTCCATCCGCACCTCGCCGGTGAGCAGCTTGGCCCGGCAGGTCCCGCAGACCCCGTTGGTGCACGAGAAGGGCGCGTCCGAACGCACCCGCAGCACCGCGTCGAGGATGACCTCCTCCCGGCTCGGCATGGGCACGATGCTGGTGCGCCCGTCGAGCGACACCGTCACCACGGCCTCGGGCGGTGCCGACTCGTCGATGACAGGCTTGCGCCTCGGCCCGGTGCCGTCGTCGACGTGGAAGATCTCGTGGTGGATATGGCGCGCCTGCACACCCCGGTCCGTGAGCAGCTTCTCAGCACCTGTCACCATCCCGAAGGGGCCACAGAGGTACCACTCGTCGACGGTCTCGACCGGCACGAGCGCCGCGAAGAGCCGTTCGAGCCGCTCCGGGTCGAGCCGGCCGGTGAAGAGCTCGACCTCCTGCGGCTCACGAGAGAGCACGTGGACGAGCTGGAACCTGCTCGGGAAGCGGTTCTTCAGGTCCTCGAGCTCCTCGAGGAACATGATCGTGTCGGTGCGGCGGTTGCCGAACAGCAGCGTCACCCGCGACCCGGGCTCATCCTCCAGGGCGGTCCCGATCAGCGAGATGACCGGGGTGATGCCTGACCCGGCCGCGATCGCGACGTGATGCCGTATGGCGCCAGGCTGGGCGGCGCAGGTGAACGACCCGAGCGGGGTCATGACGTGCAGGTGCTGGCCCACGCGCAGCTCGTCGTTGATCCAGTTCGACATCCGCCCCTCGGGGACCCGCGCGACCGCGACACGTCGGGTACCGGCCCGGCCGATGGCATGCAGGGACTGGCAGATCGAGTAGGACTGGCGGACGTCCTCGCCCATGATCCCGGACCGGAGGGTCAGGTGCTGGCCGGGCAGGAAGGCGTACTCCTCTGCGAGGTCGTCGGGCACCCGGAAGGTCACCGCGACCGCGTCGTCGGTCAGCCGTTCGATGTCGAGGACCTCGAGCTCGTGGAACACCGCCCGGCGCCCGGACGGTGAGGAGGACTCGTCTGCGACGAGGGTGGTCTCGATGTCGGTCATGGGCGTCACATTGCCTTGAACTCGTCGAACGGCTCACGGCACGCGTTGCAGCGCCGCAGCGCCTTGCACGCGGTCGAGCCGAAATGGGCGATCTCGGTGGTGTCGTCCGACCCGCAGTGGGGGCAGACCACGACGTGGCGGCGCAGCTGGAGCGGGACCGGGCCGGCGGCACGGACCGGGCCGGGGGGGGCGATGCCGAAGCGGTGCAGCGCCTCCTTGCCCTGCTCCGTCATCCAGTCGGTCGTCCACGCCGGCGAGAGCTGCGTGCGCACCTCGACGGCAAGACCCCGCACCGATGCCTCGTGCTCGATGCGCGACCGGATCAGCTCCATGGCCGGGCAGCCCGAGTAGGTCGGGGTGATCGTCACGGTGACAGTGCGGGCGTCCTCGTCGAGCACGACCTCTCGCAGGATGCCGAGGTCGGCGATCGAGATGACCGGGATCTCCGGGTCGGGGATCGCCGAGATCGCCTGCACCACAGCGTGCTTCGTCCCAGAGTCAACAGCCATCGTGCTCACCACGTCGCCCCCGGATGCGACCGTGCGATGTGCTGCAGCTCGGCAAGCAGGAAGCCCATCGGCCTGGAGTGCAGCCCGTCGCGGCCACCACGCGAGCGCCAGCCGGGCGCCTCGGGCATCGTCAGCGTCGCCTCGGCGACCGTCGCCTCGACGACGTGCTGGGCTCGGGCACGCAGCTGACTCGGCGCCATCGCGACGAGACCCGCCTGGACCGCCTCGAGCGACATGGGGTCGTCCTCGAACAGCTCGTCGACATACGGCGCAGCCCAGTCGATCGCCGCCTGCATCCGCCGGTGCGACTCGTCGGTCCCGTCCCCGAGCCGCAACACCCAGTGCCGCGCGTGGTCGAGGTGGTAGCGCACCTCCTTGACGGCCTTGCCCGCCACCCCCGCCAGGACGGGGTCGCTGGAGGCGAGCTGAGCGGCATACAGCTCGTTCTGGTAGGCCGCGAACCACAACATCCGCGCCATCTCCCGCGCGAAGTCACCTCGCTCCTGTTCGACGAGATGCACGTTGCGCCACTGCCGCTCGTCACGGAACATCGCGTAGTCGTCCTCGCCGCGGTCGGTGCCGTCGAGCTCGCCGATGCGAGGGTAGAGCCCGCGCGCCTGACCGAGCAGGTCGAGCGAGACGTTGCCGAGCGCCATGTCCTCCTCGATCTGGGGTGCGTTCGTCATCCACTCCCCCAGCCGTTGCGCGTAGACCATCGCGTCATCCGCCACACCGAGCAGGTATGCCGCCGAGCCCCCTTGCGCTGCAAGCTCGCTCGTGTCCTCGCTCACGGCTTCTGTCGCGCCTCTTCCCTGCGCTCCGGGCCTCGCTCGTTCCGCCCACGCGGAGCGTGGGACCCGGCTCGTGTCCTCACTCCGGTCGGCGCTCACAGGTACTCCACGTCCTTGGGCACGTCGTAGAACGACGGATGACGGTAGATCTTGTCGGCGGCCGGGTCGAAGAACGAGTCCTTCTCGTCCGGGCTGCTCGCGGTGATGTCGTCGGCCCGCACGACCCAGATCGAGACGCCCTCCTGGCGGCGGGTGTAGACGTCGCGGCCGTTGCGCAGCGCCATCTCGGCGTCCGGCGCGTGCAGCGAGCCGACATGGGTGTGCGCGAGGCCTCGCTTGCCGCGCACGAAGACCTCCCAGAGCGGCCAGCTCCTCTCGGCATCGACCCCAGCCACCTCCGTCGTCGACTCGCTCACGCGGCACTCTCCCTGGCCTCGGCGTGCTTGGCGGCGTAGGCGTTCGCGGCCTCGCGAACCCACGCGCCCTCCTCGTGGGCGCGCCGCCGGTGGGCGACGCGTTCGGCGTTGCACGGCCCGTCACCACGCAGCACCCGCCAGAACTCGTCCCAGTCGATCTGGCCGAAGTCCCAGTGTCCCCGCTCCTCGTTCCACCTCAGCTCCGGGTCGGGGAGCGTGAGCCCCAGCTTCTGCGCCTGCGGGGCGGTCATGTCGACGAACTTCTGGCGCAGGTCGTCGTTGCTGAACCGCTTGATACCCCACGCCATCGACTGCGCGGTGTGCCCTCCGGTGGCGGCCTCGCCGGTGTCGGGAGGGCCGAACATCATCAGGGCCGGCCACCACCAGCGGTTCGCCGCGTCCTGGGCCATCGCGCGCTGCGCCTCGGTGCCGCGCGAGAGCACCCAGAGGATCTCGAAGCCCTGCCGCTGGTGGAAGCTCTCCTCCTTGCAGACCCGGATCATCGCCCGCGCGTAGGGCCCGTAGGAGCATCGGCACAGCGGCACCTGGTTCATGATCGCCGCACCGTCGACGAGCCAGCCGATCGCGCCGTTGTCGGCCCAGGTCAGGGTCGGGTAGTTGAAGATCGAGGAGTACTTCTGGGTGCCGTTGTGCAGGCGGTCGAGCAGTTCGGCCCGGTCGATGCCGAGCGTCTCGGTCGCCGAGTAGAGGTAGAGCCCGTGCCCGGCCTCGTCCTGCACCTTGGCCGTCAGGATCGCCTTGCGCCGCAGCGAGGGGGCGCGGGTGATCCAGTTGCCCTCCGGCTGCATGCCGATGATCTCGGAGTGGGCGTGCTGGGCGATCTGCCGGATCAGCGTCTGGCGGTACTTGTCCGGCATCGCGTCGCGCGGCTCGATCCGCTGGTCGGCGGCGATGAGCGCATCGAAGTCATCCCCGACCTCGTGTCGTCGGTCCTCGTGCCGGCGGGCCTGGTCATAGGACTCGGTCTCGGCGGCGTTGAGGGGGTCGTTGGGGTCGATGACGTCGTTGCCATACATGAGTCCAGTATGCGAGACCGACCACGGGCCGGGCAAAGACCGGGCCGTCGAGGCGGACCTGAGAGACTGTGGCCGTGGTTGAGGCAGGACACGGACACGAACACATACATGGACACGAGGGGCACAGCCACGAGCACGCGGGGCCGCTGGCCGATGCCAGCGTTCGCCTCGCCCGTGATGCGGACGCCCCGGCGGTGGGATTCGTGCAGGCCGTCGTCTTCCGTGACGCGTATGCCGCTCACCTGCCTGCCGAGGCCATCGACCGGTTCGAGCCACGCCCCTTCACGAAGGCGTGGCGTGCCGCGCTGGCCGAGCCGCCGTCGCGCGACCACGTGCTGCTCGTCGCCTGCGCGGGCGAGCAGGTCGTCGGCTTCGCCGCGATGGCTCCGTCGGCGGACCCCGACGCCGGTGAGCGGACCGCCGAGCTCACGACGATCGCGGTGCACCCCGACGCGCGCCGGCAAGGCCACGGTTCGCGCCTGCTCAACGCGGCGGTCGACACCGCCCGCGGGAGGGGCCGCGGTGAGCTGACGACGTGGGTCATCGGCACCGACGACGACACTCGCGGGTTCCTCACCGCTGCCGGGCTCGTGCCCGACGGCGCCCACCGGGGTCGCGTCGTCTCACCGGAGGGCGAGACGCTTCAGGAGGTGCGCCTGTCCGCCGACGTGTCGCACGACCCACGGTCGGCGTGACGGCGGTGCACGAGAAGTCTGCCGGGACGCGACTCGACCCGGTCCTGCGTCGCCAGGTCTGGCGGCAGGGCCTGTCCGTCGGCGTGGCGACCGGCGCGTACGGCATCAGCTTCGGTGCCCTCGCGGTGGCGGCCGGCCTGAACCTCTGGCAGACCCAGGCGCTGTCGGCGCTGATGTTCACCGGCGGGTCCCAGTTCGCCTTCATCGGGATCGTCGGCGGCGGCGGGCTCGGGGCCACCCCCGCCGCGATCGCCGCATCCTCCATGCTCGGAATCCGCAACGGACTCTATGCGCTCGAGCTGACCCAGCTGCTGGGAGTCACACGTCTGCGCAGGCTCGCCGCCGCCCACGTGACGATCGATGAGTCGACCGCAGTGGCGGTCTCGCAGGGCGACGTGCGGGCTGCCCGACTGGGCTTCTGGGTCACCGGCCTGTCGGTCTTCGTCCTGTGGAACCTCATGACGCTCGCCGGGGCGCTTGTCGGCAACGCGCTCGGCGACCCCAAGCAGTGGGGTCTCGACGGCGCCGCGTGCGCGGCCTTCACCGCGTTGCTCTGGCCGCGCCTGAAGAGCCGTGACGCGGTGGGCATCGCCGTCCTCGCGGCCGTCATCGCGATCGGCCTATCCCCCGCCGTCCCGGCAGGAGTCCCGGTCATCGCGGCGGCCGCCGCTGCGCTGCTGGCTTGGCGGGCCCCGAGAACGGCTGCGGGGCAGGCACGGACCGAGGAGACGCAGTCATGACGATGTGGGTCGCGGTCCTCGTCGCGGCTGGGGTCGCCTTTGCGCTGAAGCTCGCCGGCTACCTCGTGCCCGCCAAGGTGCTTCAGGAGCCCCACGTGAAGAGGGTGACGGCCGCCCTGCCGATCGCTCTGCTCGCCGCGCTCGTGGCCACCCAGACGTTCACCGGCCCGCACGGGAGCCTGGCCCTCGACTCCCGCGCTGCCGCCGTAGGGGTCGCCGTCATCGCCCTGCTGCTCCGGGCCCCGTTCATCGTCGTCGTGGTGCTCGGCGCCCTGACCGCGGCGCTGCTCCGCCTCGCCGGCTGGGCCTGACCATCGCTCGCTCCCAACATGGCATCGCGACAGCGAACGACCCCGACGAGAAGTGGCCTCTCGACGCGTCGGAAACATCCAGAGGCCACCTTCCCGTCATCCGCTACTTGAGTGACACGTCAGGAGATCGCACGAGGTCGGCGGTGGCACCGATCCCGATCTTCTTGTCAGCCTGGGTCTCGACAGCCACCGTGACCAGAACGACCCGCGTCCAGACGCCACCGAGCGAAGCGGGGTACTGCAGGGCCTTCGCGTACTCGTTCTTCCAACCCATCGTCTGTCCATCGACGGGTGTCACCACCGAATGGCACTGCAGCGTCATGACGGTGAGCACTCCCCCGCTGGTGCGGACCGCCCGAAGCGACTCCTTCGGCTCCTCACGGACGAGGTAGGGCCGACAGGTCACCGCCGTCGACGCCGTCCCCTCGACCTTGTCGCGCAGGCGGTTGCGGACCTCGTTCATGGACGTGCTCGGCTTGACCTTGGTGCTGCCGCCCTCGAACCACCCGATGATGTCCTTCATGAGGGCGACTGACGTGGCCACCTCCTTCGTCGTGGCCGTGGCGTCGCCTGCGCCGAGGGCCTTCGCCGGGCGGACGTCTGCAGGCACGCTCTGGGCGAGTCTCCACGGCGCCGTCGCAGATGCCCGGGAGAACACCCTGAGGTTGTCGGACGGGCTGTGCTTGTCCGAGGTCGGCTTGACCTGAGACACCTTCGTCGTCAGTGCCGACCACATGGGATACGCCGCGAACCGTGGTGAGTACACCTGACCACCAGCATGAGCGAGCACGAGCTTCTCCTGCGGTTCGCCGACCGCGTGCTCGATGGCGGAGTCGGCTCGGTCCGCAGCGAGAACCGGGCCCGTATCGGCCTTGTCCCAGAGCTTGATGTCGAACTTCTTGGCCAGCGCCGCGATCGCCGCGTTGTTGCGCTGGTCGTAGTCCTTCAGCAGGGCGGTCACCTCTTCGGCCGTCACTGCCGTCTTGGTCACCGGAGCCGTCGATGCAGGCACGGCCGAGGGAAGCGCGAGACAGCCGGACAGGGCGAACGTCGAGCTCGCCGCCAGAACGAGCACGCCGGCCTGATGCCCGCGGCGGATCACGACGCCGGCCACATGGCCGGGCTCTGACTCACTGGCATCTGTCGGCGCACTGGCTCGTGCTGCGTCATCAGTAGGCCGCTCGACGGGCGGACCCTGCCCACCATCCGGCGCACGCCGACGCCGGCGCCGCAGCACCAGCAGCACGGCGATCAGGACGAGACCGACTGCCGCGACGCTGAGAGCCATCCGGAACAAACCGGGGACGGCCACCCCGAGGCCGACCTGTGAGGTCGCGCCTTCGACGTACTGCATGACGACCTGGATGGGTGCGCCGGTGAGCGGGACGTCAAGGGTCGCGGAGCCCTCGTCAGTCGCCTGGTGGGACCAGAACGTCGCTGTCTCAGGTGCCGTCGGTGCGCCCTTCGAGCCAAGCGTCCGGCCCGACACCTCTCCGGACGCCGACACGTGGTCCGCCTCGAACCTCTTGGCGTCACCCAAGTAGCTCGCGACATCGACCGGGTGGCCCGCGCCGATGAAGACCGCACCTCGGTCGGCTGATGCCGTGACCCGCAGAGTGGTCCCGGAGTAGGCCAGCAAAGTCGGTGCGGTGACGACCACCTGCGGACTGGACGCCACTTCGTGCTGGGGCAGCGCGATCACGTCATCAGGGCCGACCCAGACCGCCACCACGGTCCCGACGACGAGCGCTACCGTCGCCAGAACGCCGACCAACCAAACCCCGAGCCGCTTCATCCATCTTCTCCCTCGTATCGTCGCCGAGTCTTCCTGACCCGAGCCAGCGCGACTCTACTGGAAGCAAACGCGTCCGTGTCCACGTTGTCCACAACCGAGACGGTCAGGCGCACCCCGTCGAGCGGGCACGAGTGCCCGGTCGAGTGGGCTTTACCTCCCGGTCGAGGGGGCGCCGCCGCCGCGTGGTGCCAATACGGCGGGTAGGTCCACCTCGTCAGCGGTGGGCCACGCATCCGGTCCGGGCCCCAGCCGGTCGAGCTGCTCGACCTGCAGACGGCACCATACGGAGACGTCGCGGACCTTCCCGACGACCTCGGCGGCAAACGTCGCCCAGTGCACCCACTCGAACGAGGCCACCTCCGCCGGGTCAGGCCGCGGCTGCGCGTCGACCCGGCCGACGAGCACCGGGCACATCTCGCGCTCGACCACACCGGCCATCTCGGCGCGGTAGGCGAACCGAGGCAGGACGAGGCGCAGGTCGCCCACAGGCAGCCCGAGCTCGTCTGCCGCGCGACGCCGCACCGCATCCTCGAGACCCTCACCCGGCGCCGGATGGCCGCACACCGAGTTGGTCACCACCCCCGGGAAGGTCGCCTTGTCCAGAGCCCGCCGCGTCACGAGCAGGCGGTCACGTGCGTCGAAGAGGTAGGCCGAGAAGGCCAGGTGCAGCGGCGTGTGCGCCCCGTGGACGGAGGCCTTCGCAGCGACGCCGACGCGCCGACCGTCCTCGGACAGGAGCACCACGAGCTCATCGTCAGGCGAGGTCACGTCTCGACCAGCCCGAGGTAGTGCTCGAGCCCCACGGTCAGACCGGGGTGGTCAGCCACCCGCCGCACGCCCTCGATGACCCCGGGCATGAAGGAGACCCGGTCGAAGGAGTCGTGCCGGATGCTCAGCTGCTCCCCCACGTTGCCGAGCAGCACCTCCTGGTGCGCGACGAGCCCGCGCAGCCGCACCGAATGAACGGGTATGCCGTTCACCCGCGCCCCGCGGGCGCCGCCCGGGTCGTGGGTGGTGGCGTCGGGCACGGGACCGGCGCCCGCACCATCTCGGGCGGCCGCGATCAGGCCTGCTGTCCGGGCCGCGGTGCCGGAGGGGGCGTCGACCTTGTCGGGGTGGTGCAGCTCGATGACCTCGACCGACTCGTAGAACCGGGCGGCCTTCGCGGCGAACGACATCATCAGGATCGCGCCGATGGCGAAGTTGGGGGCGATCAGCACCCCGACGGGCGAGCCACTGCTCGACGGCGGAGCGTCGGCGAGCTGGCCACTCAGAGTCTCGAGCTTGGCGTCGTCCCAGCCGGTCGTCCCGACGACGACATGCACCCCTCGAGCCACGCAGTATGCGACGTTGGCCGGTGACGCGTCCGGCACCGAGAACTCGACGACGACATCCGCGCCACTGAGGTCGCCGAGGTCGTCGCCCTGGTCGTAGCGGGCCACGAGCCGCAGGCCTTCGGCTGCCTCGACGGCACGGCACACCTGCGAACCCATCCTGCCCTTGGCACCGATGACGCCGACCCTGATCCCGTGGTTGTCGTTAGCATCCGTCACGAGCGACAGGCTATCCGGGGCGACCGATGTGACCTTGGTCCCTACCATCAGACGAGAACCGTTGTGCACTGGAGAGGTCGAGGGGACCGCCATGAGTCATCGAACCACCGTCACCGCTACCTTGAGCGGTCTCGTCCTGGCCGCGTGCGCAGTCGCCGTCGCGCCCAGCGCCTCGGCCGCCACGATGTTCGGCCACGACATCTCGTGGCCACAGTGCCCGAGCAGCGTCGGTGGATACGACCTGCCGATGCCACCGACGTCGACCCAGTTCGTCGTCGTCGGGCTGACCAAGGGTCTGCCCTTCACCGAGAACCCGTGCCTCGCGAGTCAGGTCGCCTGGGTCAAGGACCGCGCCAAGCCGGCGCAGGCCTACACGATGGCTGCCTACCCGACCTCGGCCCAGCTGACGACATACGGCAGCAAGGGTCCCTGGTCGAGCAGCACGAGCGCGGGCAAGCTCTCGAACGTCGGCTACGCGCAGGCCCGCTTCGCGGTCGACAGTCTGGCCAAGGTCGGGTTCAAGGCGCCCGTCGTGTGGATCGACGTGGAGCCGCGCAGCGCCCAGCCGTGGCCGACCGGCACCGGCACCAAGGAGCGCGCGAACCGGTACGTCGTCGAGGGCGTGATGCGGGGCCTGCGCGACGCCGGATACCCCTACGGCCTCTACTCGTATGCCGCCGGGTGGCAGCAGATCACCGGCAACTGGCGGCTCCCGGGTGTCCCGGTCTGGGCGACCGCAGGCAGGCTGGACTACCCCGAGGAGGCGGCCGACCGCTGCACCCAGGCGAGCTTCTCCGGCGGCCGCGTCTATCTGTCGCAGTGGTACGACGACGAGCGGGACTACGACCGGACTTGTGGGACGTACGCCTTCACCGCCCTGTCGATGCCGGCTTCGACGCTGTCCAACTCGACAGCCGAGTTCAACGGGGACTGGACCAACGACGTGCTCGCTCGGGTCGGCTCGACCGGGGAGCTGCGCATCTACGCCGGGACGACGCGCGGCACCCTCTCGTCGGGGGTGCGGATCGGCACCGGCTGGTCCGGCATGGACGTGCTCGAGACGGTCGGCGACCTGAGCGGCGACGGCCCTGCGGATGTCCTCGCGCGTCAGCGCTCGACCGGCGACCTGTGGCTCTACCGGGGCAACGGCAAGGGCGGCTGGCTGTCGCGGACCAAGGTCGGCACCGGCTGGAACGGCCTCGACCGGATCATCGCACCGGGGGACTTCAACGGTGACCAGCGCGTCGACATCCTCGCTCGCGGCGCGTCCAGCGGGAACCTCTACCTCTACGCCGGCACCGGCACCGGCACGGTCCGCTCCGGCGTGAAGATCGGCAGCGGGTGGCAGGGCCTCGATGTCATCGTCGGTGCCGGCGACGTGAACGGCGACGGGTTCGCCGATGTTGTCGCCCGCCAGCGCTCGACCGGCTACCTCTGGCTCTACCCCGGCAACGGAAAGGGCGGCTGGCTGAGCCCGACTCGCATCGGGAGCGGTTGGAACGGGATGACGGCCATCATGAGCCCTGGTGACCTGAACGGCGACCGGGTTCCCGACATCACCGCCCGGGACAGCCACGGCCGGCTGTGGCTGTACCCGCGAACGGCCTCCGGCTGGCTCGCCAAGGTCCAGATCGGCAGCGGCTGGAACGGCATCAACGCGATCTTCTGATCACGCAGCGGCGCCACGTGACCGGAACAAGTGGGGCGCCACGACCGCGCCCGTGCTCCGCCGCCGCCATCACCGCCCGTCGTTCCGGCCGGTTGTCCCCGCAGCGGGGCGGGAGAGCGGTCACGGGAGCGGGACGGCGCGGCACACCGGGGTGATGTGCCGCGCCGTTCGACTGGTCAATGCCGACTGCACAATGCCAGCCAGAGGATCACGCGTCGGCGTGGGCCTCCTGCTTCTCCTCGGGGAGGACCGCCGCGAGCGATAGCTTGCCGCGCGGGTCGATCTCCTTGAGCTCGACCTGCAGCTTCTGGCCGACCTTGACGACGTCGTCGACCGAGTCGATCCGCTTGCCGCCGACCAGCTTGCGCACCTCGGAGATGTGCAGCAGACCGTCCTTGCCCGGCAGCAGGGAGACGAACGCGCCGAACGTCGTCGTCTTGACGACCGTGCCGAGGAAGCGCTCCCCGACCTCGGGCATCTGCGGGTTGGCGATCGCGTTGACCGCGGCGCGGGCCGCCTCGGCGGACTGTCCGTCGACCGCGCCGATGAAGACGGTGCCGTCGTCCTCGATCGAGATGTCGGCGCCCGTGTCGTCCTGGATCTGGTTGATCATCTTGCCCTTCGGGCCGATGACCTCACCGATCTTGTCGACGGGAACCTTCACCGTGATGATCCGCGGTGCGAACTCGCTCATCTCGTCGGGCACGTCGATGGCCTCGGCCATGACGTCGAGAATGTGCAGGCGCGCGTCGCGGGCCTGGGTCAGCGCGCCGGCCAGCACCGAGGCGGGGATGCCGTCGAGCTTGGTGTCGAGCTGGATGGCCGTGACGAACTCGCGGGTACCGGCGACCTTGAAGTCCATGTCGCCGAACGCGTCCTCGGCGCCGAGGATGTCGGTGAGAGCCGCGTACTGCATCTCACCATCGACCGTGTCAGACACCAGGCCCATCGCGATGCCCGCGACCGGGGCGCGCAGCGGCACACCGGCGTTGAGCAGGCTCAGCGTCGAGGCGCAGACCGAGCCCATCGACGTGGAGCCGTTCGAGCTGAGCGCCTCCGACACCTGACGGATCGCGTAGGGGAACTCCTCGCGCGTCGGCAGCACCGGCATCAGGGCCCGCTCGGCGAGCGCACCGTGACCGATCTCGCGGCGCTTGGGCGAACCCACGCGGCCGGTCTCACCGGTGCTGTAGGGCGGGAAGTTGTAGTTGTGCATGTAGCGCTTGCGGGTCGCCGGCGAGAGCGTGTCGAGCTGCTGCTCCATCTTGAGCATGTTGAGTGTCGTGACCCCCATGATCTGGGTCTCGCCGCGCTCGAAGATCGCCGAGCCGTGTACCCGCGGGACGACCTCTACCTCGGCGGACAGGGCCCGGATGTCGGCAAGGCCACGACCGTCGATGCGGACGTGGTCACGCAGGATGCGCTGACGGACCAGCTTCTTCTGCAGCGCGCGGAAGGCGGCCGACACCTCCTTCTCACGGCCGGCGAAGTCACCGGGCTGCCCGTCCGTGCCCGTCAGGGCCTTCTTGACGGCGGCCTTGATCTCGTCGAGCCGGCCCTCCCGCTCGTGCTTGGCGGCGATGGTCAGCGCGGCAGCGGTCTGCTCGGAGACGGCGGCCTCGACGGCGGCATACGCGTCGTCCTGGTAGTCGAGGAAGACGGGAAACTCCTGCACGGGCTTGGCGGCCGCGGCGGCGAGCTGCGCCTGGGCCTCGCACAGCGCCTTGATGAACTTCTTGCTCGCCTCGAGGCCCTCGGCGACGACCTCCTCGGTCGGGGCCTGCTTCCCCTCGTCCTTGACGAGGTTCCACGTCGCGACGGTTGACTCCG
This sequence comes from Intrasporangium sp., assembly GCF_030452765.1. GTDB lineage: Bacteria > Actinomycetota > Actinomycetes > Actinomycetales > Dermatophilaceae > Intrasporangium_A. Next base: position 38,733 of record NZ_JAKDLO010000002.1, on the reverse strand, counting down.
CCTCGACCATCATGATGGCGACGTCATCGGTGCCGTCCCGGTCCGTCACGACGCGGCCGGCGACAACCATGTCGAACGTCGAGCGGTCGATGTCCGAGAAGCTCGGGAAGGCGACCCACTGCCCGTCGATGAGCGAGACGCGCACGCCCCCGATCGGCCCGGAGAAGGGCAGCCCGGAGATCTGGGTCGAGGCGCTCGCCGCGTTGATCGCGAGCACGTCGTACTGGTGGTCGGGATTCAGGGACAGGACCGTGATGACCACCTGGACCTCGTTGCGCAGGCCCTTCTTGAAGGTCGGGCGCAGCGGCCGGTCGATGAGCCGGCAGGTGAGAATGGCATCGGACGAGGGACGGCCCTCGCGGCGGAAGAACGAGCCGGGGATCCGGCCGACGGAGTACATGCGCTCCTCGACGTCCACCGTGAGCGGGAAGAAGTCGAGCTGCTCCTTGGGCTGTTTGCCCGCGGCGGTCGTGGACAGCAGCATCGTGTCCTCGTCGAGGTATGCCGTCACGGCTCCCCCGGCTTGCCGGGCAAGGCGGCCGGTCTCGAACCGGACCGTGTGGGTGCCGAAGCTGCCGTTGTCGATCACGGCCTCGGCGAAGGTGATGTCTGGACCCTCCATGTGGGTCCTCGCTTTCTGTTTCTGTTCTCTTCACGTGCCCTCGCACATCGTCGTTGGGGGCGGGGTTCCTTCATCGCCGGGGGGCCCGCCCCCTCCGGCGAGAGGCGGTCACCGCAGCCGGTGGGGTGACCGCCTCTCGTCAGAAACTCATCGGCGCAGACCGAGGCGCTTGATCAGGGAGCGATAGCGCTCGACGTCGGTGGCCTCGAGGTAGCGGAGCATCCGCTTGCGGCGACCGACGAGCAGGAGCAGGCCACGACGACTGTGATGGTCGTGCGCATGCACCTTGGAGTGCTCGGTCAGGTCCTTGATCCGCTGCGTCAGCATCGCCACCTGGACCTCGGGGGAGCCGGTGTCGCCCTCGGACGTGGCGTACTCGTCGATGATCTTCTTCTTCACGTCAGCGTCCAACGGCATGGATGACCGACTCCTTCTTCACTCGTTGCGCGGCGCCCCGGGGCAGGTCCACCCGGGCACTCTCGATCCGCGGCCGATCGAACGGCACCGGCCAGCCTAACAGCGCGCCCCACCCTCGCCCTAATCGTCCGGTCACCTCCGTGACGTCCACCCTCGCCGCCGCCGTGCCGATACCGTCGGGAGCAGGGCTGTCTGAGACAGGAGACCGAGATGAGCGCAAGCGCGCCCGTGGCGCCAGAGCAAGTCTCCCAGCGACGCATCCTGTTGATCATCGGGGCGCTGCTGCTGGGCATGTTCCTGGCGGCGCTCGACCAGACGATCGTGGCGACCGCGCTGCCGACCATCGCCGGCGACCTGCACGCGCTGTCGGAGCTGTCGTGGGTGGTGACCGCCTACATCCTCGCCTCGACGGCATCGACACCGTTGTGGGGCAAGCTGGGTGACCTCTACGGCCGCAAGCGGTTCTTCCAGGCGGCGATCGTCATCTTCCTGGTCGGATCGGTGCTGTCCGGGATCAGCCAGTCGATGGCTGAGCTGATCGCCTTCCGGGCGCTGCAAGGTGTCGGCGGCGGCGGTCTGATGATCACCGCGCAGGCCATCGTCGGCGACGTGGTCTCCCCGCGCGACCGGGGCAAGTACCAGGGCATCTTCGGCGCGGTGTTCGGGGTGACCAGCGTGCTGGGCCCGCTGCTGGGCGGGTTCTTCGTCGACCACCTGTCGTGGCGTTGGGTGTTCTACATCAACCTGCCGGTGGGCCTGCTGGCACTGGTGGTGACCGCGGTGGTGCTGCCCGGCCGGACCGAGCGGATCCAGCACTCCATCGACTACCTGGGCACCGTGCTGCTGGCCGGTGCCGCCACCGCGCTGGTGTTGCTGACCACGCTGGGTGGAACGACCTGGCCGTGGTCCTCCGCGCCGATCTATCTGCTGGGCGCCCTCGCGGTGGTGCTGATCGCGGCGTTCGTGGTGGTTGAGCGGCACGCGGCCGAGCCGGTCCTGCCGCTACGGCTGTTCAAGAGCCGGGTGTTCACCGCATCCAGCCTGGTCGGTTTCGTGGTCGGCTTCGCCATGTTCGGGGCGATCACCTACCTGCCCCAGTACATGCAGGTGGTCCGTGGCCAGAGCCCCACCGCCTCGGGCCTGCAGCTGCTCCCGCTGATGCTCGGGCTGCTGATCACCTCGATGGGCACCGGCATCCTGATCAGCCGGTGGGGCCGCTACAAGGTCTTCCCGATCCTGGGCACCGCGGTGATGACGCTGGGCATGTGGCTGCTGTCGCAGCTGGACGTGTCCACCAGCCCCGCGCAGTACAGCGCGTACATGTTCGTCCTCGGAGTGGGCATCGGCGGGGTGATGCAGGTCCTGGTCATCGCCGTGCAGAACGATGTGCCCTACCGGGACCTGGGGGTGGCCACGTCCGGTGCGACGTTCTTCCGCTCGATCGGCGGCTCGTTCGGCACTGCCGTGTTCGGAGCGATCTTCGCCAACACCCTCACCGGCAACGTCGCCCACTACCTGGCCGGCATACCCCTGCCACCTGGGTTCAACCCCGAGGCCGGTGCCAGCCCCGCCATCCTGGCCCAGCTGCCCCCAGAGGTGCACGACGGCTTCATCCATGCCTACGCCGCCTCGTTGCAGACGGTCTTCCTCGCGGCCGTCCCGATCGCCGCACTCGCGTTCTGCTTCGCCTGGCTGCTGAGGGAGGTGCCGTTGCGCGAGACCGTGACCACCCCGGACCAGTCGCAGGCGCTGGCCCCGTCGGCGATGCCGGTCGGCGAGGACCCGGCCGACCAGGTCGCCCGGGTGCTCTCCGTCCTGTCCAGGCGCGAGGGCCGGCACCGGGTCTACACGGAGCTCGCCGCGGCCGCAGGACTCGAATTGGACCCACGCTCGACCTGGCTGCTGCTTCGGCTCGGTGACCGCCGCGCCGTCAACCTCGACGCGATGGCGCGGAGCCTGGAGCTGACCCGCGAGCAGATCGAACGCCTCGGTGAGCCGCTGCTGCGGGCGGGCCTGGTCACCGTCGAGGGCAGGACCGCCTCGTGCACCCGGGCCGGCGATGTCGCCATCGACCGGTTGGTGGCCGCGCGCCGCACGATGCTGCAGGCCCGCCTCGGCACGTGGGCCGACGAGCACGACGAGCGCCTCACCGCGAGGCTCGACGAGCTCGCCCGCGACCTGTTGCGCGACCCGGAGCGGCGCAGCCACCTGTTCGCCGGTGGTCACGATCAGTCCGGGCGCTAGGGGCGTGGGTGCCGGTGCCGCCCGCGCGTGCTGGAACCGAGCAACGACCCAGAGGTATGCCGCCCAGCCCGGTGAGCTGGGCGGCATACCTTCGCGCCGGGTCGGGTTCAGAGGTTGATCATGTGGCCGGCGATCCCCTCGATGGCCTCCTTCATCGCCTCGCTGAGGGTCGGGTGGGCGAAGATGTTGCGGGCCACCTCGTCGGCGGTGAGGTCCCACTGCTGGGCCAGCGTGAGGGCGGGGAGCAGCTCGGTCACCTCGGGGCCGATCATGTGCCCGCCGACGATCTCGTTGTGCTCGGCGTCGGCGACGATCTTGACGAACCCGACCCCCTCGGCCATGCCGCGGGCCTTGCCGTTGGCCGAGAAGGGGAAGCTGGCCGTCTTGACGTCGTAGCCCTTGTCGCGGGCCTGCTGCTCCGAGTAGCCGAACGAGGCGATCTGCGGCTGGCAGAACGTCGCCCGCGGGATCATGTCGAAGTTGATCTCCATCGTCTCGGCGTCGGCGATCGTCTCGGCGGTGACGACCCCCATCGCCTCTGCCGTGTGGGCGAGCATGAGCTTGCCGGTGCAGTCCCCGATCGCGTAGACCCCCTGGACGTTGGTGCGGCCCCGGGCGTCCACGCCGACGGCGCCCCGCTCGGTCAGCTGCACCCCGGCCGCCTCGAGCCCGAAGCCCTCCACCCGGGGAGCGAAGCCGAAGGCGGCGAGGAACTTGTCGGCCTCGAGGACCTTCTCATCGCCACCGGCGGCGGGGGCGACGGTGACGCGCACACCCGAGCCGGTGTCCTCGACGTTCTTGACCGCGGTGGAGAGCAGGACGGTGACGCCGAGCTTCTTGTACTGCTTGAACAACTCCTTGGAGACGTCGGCGTCCTCGGTCGGGACCATTCGGTCGAGGAACTCGACGATCGTGACGTGGACGCCGAAGTTCTTCAGGACATAGGCGAACTCGACCCCGATGGCGCCCGAGCCGCCGATGATGATCGAGCTCGGCAGGTCGGCGTCGAGGATCTGCTCCTCGTAGGTGACGACGTTGGGGCTGACCTGCATGCCGGGCAGCATCCGCACCGTCGCTCCCGTGGCGATGATGAGGTTGTCGAAGGTGATGGTGCGCGACGAGCCGTCGTTCAGGGCGACGTCCATCGAGGTGGGACTCGTGATCGTCCCCCAGCCGTCGACCTCCTCGATCTTGTTCTTCTTCATCAGGTAGTGCACGCCCTTGGCGCTGGCCTCGGCCACGCTCCGGCTACGGGAGTGGGTGGCGGCGAAGGACATCGTCGCGTCACCCTCGATGCCGAAGGTCTTCTTCTCGTGCGTGATGATGTGCGCGATCTCGGCGTTGCGCAGCAGCGCCTTGCTGGGGATGCACCCGACGTTGAGGCAGACACCACCCCAGTACTGCTTCTCGACGACCGCCGCCTTCTTGCCGAGCTGGGACGCGCGGATCGCCGCGACATAGCCACCGGGTCCGGCCCCGAGCACTACCACATCGAAATCAGCCATGGGCGACACCCTATCGGTGGGCGCCAGGAGCCGCGCGGATCGGGCCGGGTGCGACCCGCGACGCCACGGTCGGCGCGAGCTCAGAGCCCGAGGTCGGTCAGCCCGGGATGGTCCTGGGGGCGGGGGCCGGGCGCGTCCCAGTGGTAGAGGCGTGCCGACTCCGCGATCTGCAGGTCGTTGATGCTCGCGTGCCGCAGCTGACAGCGCCCGTCTGCGTCGAACTGCCAGTTCTCGTTGCCGTAGCAGCGGTACCAGAGTCCGTCCTTGCCGCGGCACTCCGAGGCGAAGCGCACCGCGATGCGGTTGTCCCCGTAGCCCCACATCTCCTTGATCAGCCGGTAGTCGAGCTCGCGTTCCCACTTCTGCACGAGGAACGCGACGATCTCGTCGCGACCTTTGACCCACGTCGTCCGGTTGCGCCACCGGCTGTCCGGCGAGTAGGCCAGGGCGACGCGCTCGGGATCTCTGGTGTTCCACAGGTCCTCGGCAGCCCTGACCTTGGCGATCGCGTCGTCGCGACCGAACGGCGGGACGACGGGTTGGTTCGGCATGGCTTTCCTCTTTCGAGAGACATCCCCTGCCTGTCCTTCGACGGTAACCCCATCCAGCAGCGGCCACCCACCGCAGAGCCGCTGACCGAGGTCCAATGGATGTCCCTGTCGCCGTCGCCGAGCCCTGAGGTATGTTCGGGACTCATCTCCAGTCCCGCCGATGGGAGGCCCACCTTGGCAAACGAGACGCCCTACAGCCAGCTACCCGCTCTCGCCGGCACCCACCTGGGCGAGAGTGCTTGGCACGAGATCGACCAGGACCGGGTGAACCTGTTCGCCGATGCGACCGGCGACCACCAGTGGATCCATGTCGACCCGGAACGCGCCGCGGCCGGCCCGTTCGGCGGCCCGATCGCGCACGGTTACCTGACCCTGTCGCTGGCCCCGGTGCTGCTCGAGGAGATCCTCATCGTCGCCGACGCGGCGCAGATCGTCAACTACGGGCTGGGCAAGGTGCGGTTCCCGGCCCCGGTCCCGGTCGGGGCACGACTGCGGCTCTCGGCAGACTGCCTCAGCGTCGAGGAGGTCACCGGCGGATACCAGGTCGCGTTGGCACTGACGTTCGAGCTCGAGGGACAGCCCAAGCCCGCGTGCGTAGCCGAGATCCTGTTCCGCTACTACGGAGCCGCCGCCACTCAGGCCACCTGAGGTCCTGCCCGACCCGAGCGATTCACCGACGTCCTCTCGGCGCCTCGGCCGGAACGCGTGGGTAGCGGACGTCGCACCGCTGTTGTGGCACTCCTACAACAAGTCCGAGGTCATGCTCGTCCGTGGACCAGCAGATTCCCGCCGCAGGTGCGCGCGCACAGCACATCTCGTGCGCCGGTCGGTGGGCCGCTTGGCCAGCGTGGTGGGAGCACTTGGTTGATTACCCTCTGGGTGATTGGTACTGGGGCAGGCAGGCAGGCAGGCAGCGCGCGCCCATCATCATCTACCCCCCGATCTCCAGCGGGGCCGTCGTCACGCAACACACACGCCTCGGGCGCATCCCGCACGGGGCAGTCGGCCCGCACTCCATTCTGGATCAGCACCTCACTTATCTCGGTCTCGCAGGAAGTACTGCCTAATTCGGCCCCTTTGTAACTCCAGTCCGGTCGGGCTGGTCTTCTGCCACAGGGCCACCACCCCGGCCACTACGATCGCTACTCCGACCACCAGAACCGCCAAGCCCACGGTGGCGCCGTCCAGCAGGAGCGTCTCCCCGAGAAGCAGGACCGCCGCCCCGGCCACCAGAACCGCCAAGCCCACGGCGGCGCCGTCCAGCAGGAGCGCCCCCCGAGAAGCAGGACCGCCACCCCGGCCGCAAAAGTCGCCGCCGCGAGCGGCGGGGGGCCGTCATTCTGCAGGACGGCGACCCCGACCAGGAGGACGGCCACCCCGGCCATCAGGCCAGCCGATCCGGCCAATAGGCGCGCCGGCCCAGTCAGGGTGGCGCCGCCGCGCAGGAGCGCCACCGCAAACAGCAGGACCGCCATCCCCAGCAGCAGGAAGGCCACCCCAAACAGGGGGGCTCCGAACACGAAAAATGCCACCCCGAACAGGAGGACCGCCACCCCCAGCAGCAGGAACGTCACCCCGATCGGCAGGCCGGTCACCATCCCGTAGGAGTGCCATCCCGAGCAGCAGGAGTGCCACCCCGGCCAGCAGAAACGCCACCCCGAACAGCACGGGGGCCTCGTCTTCCCGCAGGGCATCCGCGCCGACCAACGAGAACATCGCCCCGGGAAACAGGACCGCCACCGCTATGGCTGCAGCGGCAAAGTCAAGGTTCGCCCGGAGCGTTTGCCACGACAGCAAGCAGGCCGCCAGCCAAAGGCAGAAGCTTTGCAACAGTTGCGGCCCGAGTGAGTTCAACGTTGATCCGATATAGACGGCGACCAACACATAGCCGGCAAGGAACACAACGCCGGCAAGGAAGGCCCACTGGCGGGAGCCGTAAGCCTCCCGCCGGAGACACCCTCTGGGGCTAACAAGCAGCGCTGCCAGTGCGAGGATCGTCGGGGCAACCCAAGTGAACGGCGAGTCAAGAAACACGTCACTGACGAGGTTGACCGCGACACCGGCGACGAGTACCCCGATGATCCACGTCGCTACCCGGTTCGGGTCCCACCCGGTCTTTTCAAGCACTGGCGAGGGCGTTGGCGACTGCCTGCCCTGATCTCCCGATGCCTGCGTCACTCTTCGAGAGCGTAGGGCGTGCATCTTCACGTAGCGCCCTCGATCTGAATTTCTCGCCGTCGCCGGCCAACGGTCAGGCCGGATGTTCGCTTGGGTACGTACTCCACCAGTACCCCCGAGAGCTTGCTTCAGAAGGGGCCAGTTCTGCGTAAGTCGCAAGGGAGTGCCATGGACGACCGTGGCTCTGGCACGATTCGCCATGTGGCAGCACAGAGCCCCCTCGACGTCTGGGTATCGAGCTTCACCGCCGTCCTGGAGGCGGGGGCCGCAGTCGACCTCGTCGGGCCGAACGATCCGGACGTCCTGGCCAACGAGCCATGGCCGGTGGAGCAGCAGGTTCCCGCATCAGCCATACGCACGGCACTCCTGCGCCCACCGGCGACGGTCGACCCTCGCGGGCTGGTGCTTCGCGGGGCTTGGATCACCGGGGCACTGAACCTCGAAGACGCCGATATCCCGTTCCCGGTGACTCTCGACCATTGCGTGCTGGCAGGCGGCCTAACCGGTGAGGGCTGCAGCATCCGACGTCTGGCGATGACGGACTCGCGTGCAGAGCGCGTGGACCTGGACGGCGCCAGGGTCGACCGCGACCTGGTCATCGCCAAGACGACGTGCGGGCAAGTGCGTGCTGTCGGAGCCACTATCGGCGGCCAGCTTGTCCTGTCCGGTGCCAGATTGGCCAACCGCGACGGGGTTGCCCTGAACCTTGATGGGGCCGAGATCCGCGGCAGCCTGCTCGCCGGGGACGGGTTCACCGCCACCGGGGAACTGCGTGCACTCGACGCCACCATCGCCGGCTTCCTGGTCCTGTCCGGTGCCAGATTGGCCAACCCCGACGGGGTTGCCCTGAACCTCGACTGGGCAGAGATCCGCGGCAGCCTGCTCGCCGGGGACGGGTTCACCGCGACCGGGCAGGTGCGTGCGCTCGGCGCCACCATCGGCGGCCAGCTCGACCTCTCTGGCGCCAACCTGGCCAACCCCGACGGGGTCGCCCTGAACCTTGACGGGGCCGAGGTCCGCGGCGGCCTGATCGCGCGCGACGGGTTCACCGCCAGGGGGCAGGTGCGTGCGCTCGGCGCCACCATCAGCGAGTTCGTCCTGTCCGGCGCCTGCCTGGCCAACCCCGACGGGGTCGCCCTGAACCTCGATGGGGCCGAGATCAGCAGTCGCCTGGTCGCCCGCGACGGGTTCACCGCCACCGGCCAGGTCCGTGCGATCGGTGCCACCATCGGCGGCCAGTTCGTCCTGTCTGGCGCCAGATTGGCCAACCCCGACGGGGTTGCCCTAGCCCTCGATGTGGCCGAGATCCGCGGTGACCTGTTCGCTCGCGCGGGGTTCACCGCCATCGGTCAGCTCGACTTGTCTGGCGCCACCATCGCCGGTCAGCTCGACTTGTCTGGCGCCACCCTGAGCAACCTCGGCAAGCTGAGCAACGGCAAGGTCGCCCTGCTCCTTGAGCAAGCCAAAGTCCAGGCACTGCTCGTGGATGGAATCACCCAGTGTGAAGGGGGCGTGGACCTTACCGCCTGCCAGCTCGGCGACCTCGTCGTGAATCATGAAGCGAACGGGTTACCGCGGCTGACGGGCGCGGCCGGGTGGAGCGTGCGCGACATCCACGGGCACCTGCGCCACGACCGGTCGGCGGCCATCGCATGGCTCGACACCAGCGACAGGTTCACCACCAGCCCCTGGGAAGAGCTCGCCCGCGTCTACGACCGCAACGGCCAACCCGCCGACGCCCGCCGGGTCCGGTTCGCGGCCGCGCACCGGACGACCCGGCGCGCACCCTGGCACTCGAAACTGTTCCGCTGGCTCTACGCCAGCAGCGTCGGATACGGCTACTACCCGCTGCTCGCCGCGGTGTGGCTGCTCGCGGCCATCCTGACGGCCACCGCCCTTACCGCCGCCACCCCCGGCGCGTTCCTGCCGACCGCGGCAACAGCCCGTATCGCCGCGCCGCCCGCGGGAGTGGCCTGCCCGAGCCTCACGGAGCCCATGACCGCAGCCGACGATCCCGCCTGCCGGGCCTCCGGCTACCCGGCACTGCATCCCCTCACTTATGCACTGGCGACCGTCTCCCCCGCCTCGGCGGTCACCCCGCCGGCCTGGGCGCCGCTGGCCCCCGGAGCAGCCTGGCTCGAGACCACCCTGACCGCCCTGAAACTCCTCGGATGGCTGATGACCGTGCTGCTCCTGGCCGGGCTCACCGGGCTGCTCCGCAAAGGATAGCTCCGCCACCATCGAGTCAGTCCCCACAACACCAACATGGCCCGCAGTCAGAAACCGGTGGGTTCAGGACTGCGGGAACCAGATCCCGATCTCGCGGGTGGCCGACTCGACCGAGTCCGACCCGTGGACGATGTTCTGCTGCACGGCGGTGCCCCAGTCGCGGCCGAAGTCACCGCGGATCGTGCCCGGCGCCGCGTCGGTCGGGTTCGTGGCTCCGGCCAGTGCCCGGAAGCCCTTGACACAGTCGTGGCCCTCGATGACGGCCGCGGTGACGAGGCCCGAGGACATGAACTCGAGCAACGGCTCGTAGAACGGCTTGCCCTCGTGCTCGGCGTAGTGCTGCGCGAGCACCTCGCGGGTCGGTGTCAGGATCGCCAGGACGCTGAGGGTGTAGCCCTTGGCCTCGACGCGCCGCAGCACCTCCCCGGTCAGTCCGCGCTGGAAGCCGTCGGGTTTGACGAGGACGAGGGAGCGTTCGATGGTCACGGGCGTCACCCTACCGGCGTCTGCATCCGGTCGACGGCGCCTCCCTTGAGCAGCGAGGTGACCCACAGGGCGAGGAAGATCAGGCCGGCGAGGAACATCATCGGCACGACGAACCCGGCCAGGAGCGTCAGGACCTGGACCAGCCACCCGAGGGTGACGCCATACGGCTTGCGGGTCAGCCCCGCACCGAGCAGGCACAGGGCGGCGATGACCGAACCGACGAGCAGGTAGCGGCCGGCGGTGGCCGGATCGCCCTGAGCGATGGCGGTGCCGCGTGCGACGAGCGCGCCGAAGAAGATGATGATCGACTGGCCGGCCAGCACCGTGGCGAGCATCCGCCAGGTGAACCTGCCGGTCCTGCCGTAGAAGACGAGCCGCGACATGCGTTCCCTATTGCCTTTCGTGTCAACAGCCTTTCGTGTCAAAAGTCCTGCGAGGTGTCCCAGGACCGGATGATGGCCTGGGCCTCCGTGTCGCTCGCCCCGGTCGCCTCGGCGTAGAGCACCATCGCGTCCTCCCGGCGACCGGCAGCGACGAGGCCGCTGATCCGTGACCGGGCCTCGGGCGTGAGTCGGCCGTCGGTCCAGGACCGGGCAGCGTCCTCGACGCCGGGACCCTTGCCGGGGACGAACCACGAGTCGACCACCCGCTTCGCTTCCGGCAGGGCTGCCCCGGTCGCCTCACGGTAGAGCTTGATCGCGTTGACCTTGCGGCCGGCACTGATCTCCCGGCTGATGCTCGCGCGCGCCTGCTCGGTCAGGCCCGGGTAGGCCCTCTCCCGGTCGCGCCGGCCGACGAGCCGCCCGTAGAGCACCACGAGCACGATGATGATCGCGACGATGAGCAGCAGACGCAGGATCATGGGGTCGAGCCTACGTGGCGCACGCCTCAGGTCTCGTCGTGGCCGAGCAGGAGGCGCACCTCGCCGGCCGTGATCACCGAGCCCGTCGCGAGGACTCCGCCACCGAGCCCATCGGCCTCCGCCAGAGTCACGGCCTGCTCGAGGGCGTCCGGCAGGTTCGGGACGACGGTGACCCGGTGCGCGCCGAAGACCTCGACGGCGAGCCGGCCAAGCCGGGCCGGGTCGAGCGCTCGGTGCGAGGAGTTGCGGGTGACCACGACCTCGGACAGCACCGGCTCGAGGATCTCGAGGATCCCGACGGCGTCCTTGTCCGCCACGATGCTGAGCAGGCCCACCAGCCGGGTGAAGGTGAACGCCTCATCGAGTGCGCTGACCAGGGCCCGAGCGCCGTGCGGGTTGTGGGCGGCGTCGACCACGACCGTCGGCGAGCGCCGCACCACCTCCAGCCGGCCGGGCGAGGCCATGGCCGCGCAGGCGGCGAGCAGCACCTCGTGCTCGAGCGGCTGCTCACCGCCTCCGACGAAGGCCTCGACGGCGGCCACCGCGACCGCCAGGTTCTGTGCCTGGTGGGCGCCGTGCAGCGGCAGGAACAGGTCCGGGTAGTCACCCGCGAGGCCCCGGAGCGAGACGAGCTGCCCGCCGAGCGCGACATCGCGGGTGAGGACACCGAAGTCGGTCCCCTCGACGAGGATCCGGGCTCCGACCTGCTCGGCACGCTCGCGCAGGATCTCGGCGGCCTCGTCGGCCTGCAGCGCCGACACGGTGATGCCGTCGGGCTTGATGATCCCCGACTTCTCCTGCGTGATCGAGGCGATGTCGTCGCCGAGCAGGTGGGTGTGGTCGAGGTCGATCGGGGTGATGACCGAGACCCGCGCGTCGGCGACGTTGGTCGCGTCCCACGTGCCGCCGAGCCCGACCTCGACGACGGCGGCGTCGACGGGGGCGTCTGCGAAGGCGGCGTACGCCACGGCGACGAGGGTCTCGAAGAAGTTGAGCCGGCGCCCGCCCGACTCGAGTGACCGGCCGTCGACGAGGTCGACGAGCGGCCTCACCTCTTCGTAGGCGGCGATGAGCTTCTCGCGCGGGATCGGTTTGCCGGACAGGGCGATCCGCTCGCGCAGGTCGTGCAGGTGCGGCGAGGTGAAGCGGCCTGTCGTCACGCCCAGCTCGCGCAGGATCGTGTCGATCATCCGGCTCGTCGACGTCTTGCCGTTGGTGCCGGTCAGATGGACGGTGGGGAAGGCGTGCTGGGGATCCCCGGCGAGCTGCATGACGGCGCGGATCCGCTCGAGCGAGGGCCCGATGTCGTTCTCCGGGGCGCGGGACAGGATCTCCGCCTCGATCTCGCGCATTCGCCTGCGCTCCTCGAGGCGACGGGCCGCCTGATCGGCGGCGTCGGGCCGCGGGTTCACCGAGCTTCCCGCTGTCCGGGCGGGACCGAGTCGTCGGGCGGGACCGAGTCGTCGGGCAGGACCGAGCCGTCGGGTGAGGCAGCGTCGGCGGCCTGGTCGTCGCCCATGACCAGGTCCTTGGCGAGGTCCTTGGCGAGCCAGATCTCGTCCGGCAACCCGGAGCCGCCCGGCTCGCGGTGCGTATACCGGAACCCGTTGCGCTCGTAGAAGCGGGCCGCGTGGTCGTTGCCGTCTATGTGGGAGACGTGCAGCGTGCGGTGCCCCAGCTGGCTGGCCCGCAGCACCACCTCGTCCAGGAGCCTGCGCCCGATTCCCTGGCCCTGGTGACCGGGCAGGACGTAGAGCTTCCACAGGACGAGCTCGTTGCCCTGGCTTCCGTAGGAGGCCATCCCCACGACCGCTGCGTCCTCGTCCGCGACGAGCGTCCGGCCGACCCGGATGCCTGGGATGACAGCATCGGCGGTCCACCACTTGGCCAGGCCCATGGCGACGTAGTCGGGGCCCGCGATCGGCTCGTACGTCACGCGCCAGGTCTCGTGGCCGACCCGCAGGACGGCGTCGAGGTCGTCGCCGGTCGCGGTCCGGATGGTGACGGGGCTCTGTGCCTCCGCTGGGCTCATCGCCTGGCCACCATGATCCGAGCCTGCTGGCCGTCGCCGATCTCGACCATCGCGCCCGTACCGGCCGGAAGGGCGTGCTCGGCCCCGGCTGAGGAGAACTGCGTCGCAAGGGTCTCCCCGACGATCAGGTCCCGATGGGTGACCGTCGCCTCGAAGACCTCGTCCGTCCCGGTGATGGTCAGGCTGATCCGGTCGCTGACGTGCAGCCCGGCCTCCCGGCGCGCCTGCTGGACGGCCCGGACGAGGTCGCGGGCGAGGCCCTCGCTGGCGAGCTCAGGTGTCACCTGCGTGTCGAGCACGACGAACCCGCCACCGGGCAGCATCGCGGTCGCCGTGCCCGCGGTCTGCTCGGCCACGACCGTCTCGAGCGTGTACTCGCCATCGTGCAGTGCCAGGCCACCGGTGGTCACGACCCCCTCGGGCGAGACGGACCAGTCGCCGCTCTTGCTTCCCCTGATGGCAGCCTGGACGTCCTTGCCGAGGCGGGGGCCGGCGGCGCGGGCGTTGACGGTCAGACGCTGGATCACGCCGTAGTCGGCATCGCTCTGGGAGCCGAGCTCCACGAGCCGGAGCGCCTTGACGTTGAGCTCGTCCCGGACGATCTGCTCGAAGGGCTCGAGCGCGGACGAGTCCGGCACGACGACGGTGAGCGACTCGAGCGGAAGGCGGGCTCGCAGGCCCCCCGCCTTGCGCAGGCTCGACCCGACGGAGCAGAGCTCTCGCGCCCGGTCCATGACCGAGACGAGCGCCTCGTCCATGGGCAGCTCGGCTGGGTCGGGGTAGTCCTGCAGGTGCACGGAGCGGGCACCGGTCAGGCCTCGCCAGATCTCCTCGCTGACCAGCGGCAGGAGCGGCGCGACGGCCCGCGTCACCGTCTCGAGGGTGGTCCACAACGTGTCGAAGGCAGCCCTCGACGCGTCGGACTCCCCGCCCCAGAACCGGTCGCGCGAGCGGCGGATGTACCAGTTGGTCAGCACGTCGACGAAGGCGCGCGTGCTGTCGCAGGCCGCAGCCACCTCGTAGTCGTCGAGCTGGTCACGCACCTCGGTGACGAACTCGTGCAGCTTCGCGAGCAGGTACCGGTCGAGGACGTCGGACGATGCCGTCGAGCGCTTCGCGTCGTACCCCGCCCCGCCGTTCGCGGTGTTGGCGTAGAGGGCGAGGAAGGACCAGGCGTTCCACAACGGGATGATGACCTGACGGACGCCGTCACGGATGCCCTGCTCGGTCACGACGAGGTTGCCGCCGCGCAGGATCGGGCTGCTCATCAGGAACCAGCGCATCGCGTCGGCTCCGTCGCGTTCGAACACCTCGGACACGTCCGGGTAGTTGCGCAGCGACTTGCTCATCTTCTGCCCGTCCGAGCCGAGGACGATTCCGTGGCTCACGCACGACTTGAACGCGGGCCGGTCGAACAGGGCCGTCGCGAGAATGTGCAGCGTGTAGAACCACCCACGGGTCTGGCCGATGTACTCGACGATGAAGTCGCCCGGGAAGTGGTGCTCGAACCAGTCGGCATTCTCGAAGGGGTAGTGCACCTGGGCGAAGCTCATCGAGCCCGAGTCGAACCACACGTCGAGCACGTCCTCGACTCGCCGCATCGTCGAGCGCCCGGTCGGGTCGTCGGGGTTTGGCCGGGTGAGCCGGTCGATACCGGGACGGTGCAGGTCGGTGACGGGCACCCCGAAGTCGCGCTCCAGCTCCTCGAAGGAGCCGTAGACGTCGAGTCGCGGGTACTGCGGGTCGTCCGACTTCCACACCGGGATCGGGCTGCCCCAGAAGCGGTTCCGAGAGATCGACCAGTCGCGGGCGTTGGCCAGCCACTTGCCGAACTGGCCGTCCTTGACGTGCGCGGGAGTCCAGTCGATCTGCTGGTTCAGCTCGAGCATCCGGTCCTTGACCTTCGTGACCTGCACGAACCAGCTCGAGACCGCCATGTAGATGAGCGGCTGCCGGCAGCGCCAGCAGTGCGGGTAGCTGTGCTCGTAGGTCTCCCGGCGCAGCAGGACCGTCCCGTCCGTCGTGGAGCCCATCTCACCTGCACCGCGGGTGCGGGCCTTGAGGTGGTCGATGATGTGGGGGTTCGCGTCGAAGACGTGCATCCCCTCGTAGTCGGTCACCGGATGGGTGAAGGCACCGTCCGGGCCGACGGGCACGACGACTTCGATGCCGAACGCGTCGGTGAGGACCTTGTCCTCCTCACCGAAGGCGGACGCGATGTGGACCAGACCCGTGCCGTCCTCGGTCGTGACATAGTCCGCGGGCAGGACGACGTGACCGTTCGGGTGGCCGAGGAAGTACGAGAACGGCGGGGTGTAGCGGCGCCCGACGAGCTCGGCGCCCTTGAGCCGCTGAACGATCCGGCCGGCCAGACTCGACGGGTCGGAACCCCCGAGCTCCTTGGCGTAGGCGGCCAGCCGCGCCTCGGCGATGACGTAGCGCTCGGTGACCCCGGTGAAGTCGGACTCGACGACGACGTAGTCGATGTCGGGGTGCACGGCCATCGCGACGTTCGACGGCACCGTCCACGGCGTCGTCGTCCAGATCAGGGCCAGCTCGCCGGTCTCGAGCCGGTAGCCGATCGTGACGGCCGGGTCCTGGCGCATCTGGTAGACGTCGTCGTCCATCCGCAGCTCATGGTTCGACAGCGGCGTCTGGTCGTTCCAGCAGTACGGCAGCACCCGGAAGCCCTCGTAGACCAGGCCCTTGTCGTAGAGGCACTTGAACGCCCAGATGACCGACTCCATGAAGCTCGGGTTGAGCGTCTTGTAGTCGTTCTCGAAGTCGACCCAGCGTGCCTGCCGCGTCACGTAGCTGACCCACTCGTCGGTGTACTTGAACACCGAGGCCCGGCACGCGTCATTGAACTTGTCGATGCCGAGGTCGAGGATGTCCTGCTTGGTCTTCAGGCCGAGCTGGCGCTGCGCCTCCAGCTCGGCGGGCAGGCCGTGCGTGTCCCAGCCGAACCGCCGCTCGACCCGCCTGCCCCGCATCGTCTGGTAGCGCGGCACGATGTCCTTGACGTAGCCGGTCAGCAGGTGCCCGTAGTGGGGCAGGCCGTTGGCGAACGGCGGCCCGTCGTAGAAGACGAACTCGTTGGAGCCGTTCTGCCCGGCGTCGCGGTTCTCGACAGAGGCCAGGAAGGTGCCGTCCTGCTCCCAGTACTCGAGGACATGTTCCTCGACCTGCGGGAACCGGGGCGCGGTGGGCACGTCGGCCGGGTGCTGCGGGTCTGTGGTGACCTTCGGGTAGGTCATGTGGTGGTCTCCTGGCGTCGCTCGCTGCCTCACTCGACGAGGACGACGTCACCGGGAGAGCCCCGGCGACACCGCGGTACCACCTCGCTTGCCGCACGAGCCCGCCGCCCCGCAAGGGGTGGTGAGCGGCATACGACCGCTTCGTCTCAGGCTGTGACGGGCCCACCCGTCCGGGTCTAGTGGGGGCGTCGCCGCCCTGTTCTTCCGGAGGCTCACCGCTGATGACGGCTCAGACGCCTGTGGTGACATTCTAGCCGGACGTAGGGTGGCTCAGTGCCGACCTTCCCCACCAGTGTGCCCTCGCGGGTCGTGGGTGACATCGTGGCGGTCCTCGAGCTCGGCAGCGCCGAGCTGGCCAGGCAACGCCGGGGCAAGGCGGTGTTCGACCCGTCGGGCATCATGAACCCCGGCACGGTCTTCACGAGAGAGGCAGACGCATGACCGAGGTGGACACGACGAGCTCATGGCTGAGCCGGGAGGATCTCAACTCGGCCCGGGAACGCCTGCCGATCCTCTACGTCCACGCGGTGCCGGTCCGCAGCGACGATCGCGGCGTCGTGACGCATGTCGGGCTGCTCCTGCGAGCGGACTCCGACGGCGGCATCGGTCACGAGGTCGTCGGGGGTCGCGTGCTCTACCACGAGCGCATCCGCGATGCCCTGGCCCGGCACGTGGAGAAGGATCTCGGTCCGGTCGCGCTGCCCCGGATCCCCCTGTCCCCCCAGCCCTACACGGTGGCCGAGTTCTTCCCGACGCCCGGCGTGACGCCCTACCACGACCCGCGACAACACGCGGTCTCGCTGGCCTACATCGTCCCCGTCGTGGGTGACTGCCGGCCGCAGCAGGACGCGCTCGACCTGGCCTGGGTGACGCCCGAGGAGGCCGCGTTGATGGCCCAGCACGGTGAGATGACCGGTGGCCACGGTGTCCTCGTGCGCCAGGCCCTCGCCCACATCGGCCACCCCATCTGATCGAGAGTGCAGAAGTCCTGATCGAGAGTGCAGCAAGCCTGGCGGCTCCGTTGCGGCCCGCGCACTCTTTCGGCCGGCCGCAGGCCAGGCGACCTGGTCGTCGATGGGCCACACCGCGCCTGCGTCAGCGCGTTTCGGCCAGCTGCTGGCTCCCCTGCCCTAGGACGGTGAGCGGCAACAGCTTCCGGCCGGTCGGGCCGACCTCGATCTGGGTACCCAGCTGCGGGCAGACCCCGCAGTCGAAGCACGGCGTCCATCGGCAGTCGTCGAGCTCACGCTCGTCGAGGGCGTCCTGCCAGTCCTCCCACAGCCAGTCCTTGTCCAGGCCCGAGTCCAGGTGGTCCCACGGCAGCACCTCGTTGTGCTCCCGCTCCCGGGTCGTGTACCACGCCACATCCACCGGGTAACCGGCGAACGCCTCCCGCGCGCAGCGCATCCAGCGCTCGTAGGAGAAGTGCTCGCTCCACCCGTCGAACCGCCCACCGTCACGCCACACCGCCTCGATGACCCGGCCGACGCGCCGGTCGCCGCGTGAGAGCAACCCCTCGACGACCCCCGGCTGCCCGTCGTGGTAGCGGAACCCGATCGACGACCCGTACCTGCGGTCGGCCCGGATCGCCTCGCGCAGCTTGAGCAACCGCGCGTCCGTCTCCTCCGGGCCGAGCTGGGCGGCCCACTGGAAGGGCGTGTGCGCCTTGGGGATGAACCCGCCGATCGAGACGGTGCACCGGATGTCGCGCCGCCCGCACGCCTTCCGGCCAGTCTCGACGACCCGCCGCGCCACCTCGGCGATCTGCAGGACGTCCTCGTCGGTCTCGGTCGGCAGGCCGCACATGAAGTAGAGCTTGACCTGACGCCACCCGGCCCCGTACGCCGCCGCGACGGTCTCGATGAGATCCTGCTCGGTCACCATCTTGTTGATGACACGCCGGATCCGCTCGGAGCCCCCCTCGGGCGCGAACGTCAGGCCCGAGCGTCGGCCGCCCCGGGTCAGCTCGTTCGCGAGGTCGATGTTGAAGGCGTCGACCCGGGTCGAGGGCAGCGACAGGCCGGTCTGGGTGCCCTCGTAGCGGTCGGCGAGCCCCTTGGTGAGGTGCGCGATCTCGGAGTGGTCGGCCGAGGACAGCGACAGCAGCCCCACCTCCTCGAACCCGGTTGCGGCCAGGCCTCGCTCGACCATCTCGCCGATGCCGGTGATCGAGCGCTCACGCACCGGCCGGGTGATCATGCCGGCCTGGCAGAAGCGGCAGCCGCGGGTGCAGCCGCGGAAGATCTCGACCGACATCCGCTCGTGGACCGACTCGGCGAGCGGCACGAGCGGCTGCTTCGGGTAGGGCCACGCGTCGAGATCCGTGACGGTGTGCTTCGCCACCCGCCAGGGCACGCCCGGTGCGTCCGGCGACGGTGCGACGCGCTGGATCCGCCCGTCGGGCAGGTAGCTCACGTCGTAGCACGACGGCACGTAGACCCCACCGGTACGGGCCAGCCGCAGCAACAGCTCCCGGCGCCCACCGGGGCGGCCCTGCCCCTTCCACTCCCCCACGATGTCGGAGATCGTGAGGACCGCCTGCTCGCCGTCGCCGATGACAGCAGCATCGATGAAGTCGGCGATCGGCTCCGGGTTGAACGAGGCGTGACCACCCGCGATGACCACGGGGTCCTGGAGGGCCCGCTCAGCGGCATACAAGGGGATGTTCGCGAGGTCGAGCGCGGTGAGCAGGTTCGTGTAGCCGAGCTCCGTCGAGAACGAGATGCCGAGGACGTCGAAGTCGCGCACCGCGCGGTGCCCGTCCACGGTGAACTGGGGCAGCCCCGCCGCCCGAAGCTGTGACTCCATGTCGGGCCACACGGCGTAGGTCCGCTCGGCGAGCGCGTCCGGGAGTTCGTTGATGACCTCGTAGAGGATCATGACGCCCTGGTTGGGCAGCCCGACCTCGTACGCGTCGGGGTACATCAGCGCCCACCGGGTGGTCAGCTCCTCGCCGGCGGGACCGAACCCGCCGACGTGCCAGTCCTTGACGGTGGAGTTGAGCTCGCCGCCGACGTACTGGATCGGCTTGCTCACCCGTTCCAGCAGCGGTTCGAGGGCGGGGAAGATCGACTCGCCGGGCATTCGCCCAGTGTAGGAGGGTATGCCGCCCACGCCGGTGCCGCGGCACCCCACCCGCCGCGCGTGGTCAGGGCTCGACGTACAGCTTGTCGAGCTGGTCGCGGTACTTGTCGGTCACCGCCTTGCGACGCAGCTTCATGCTGGGGGTGAGGTCGCCCTCCTCGATGGTGAGGTCGCGGTCGAGGATGGTGAACCTCTTGATCGTCTCCCACTGGTTGAGTCCGGAGTTGAGCTCGTCGACGGCCGACTGGACGAGGGCCTGCGCCTCGGGTGAGGTGACGATCTCGGCGTAGCCGGCACCCGCCTTCCCGTGTGCTGCGGCCCACGCGGTGATTGCGTCGGGGTCGAGCGTCACGAGGGCGGTCGCGTAGTTGTGTCCGGCCCCGTACACGACGACCTGGCTCAGGTAGGGGAACATCCCCTTGAACTTCGCCTCGATCGCCGCCGGCGCGATGTACTTGCCGCCGGAGGTCTTGAAGAGGTCCTTCTTCCGGTCGGTGACGTAGAGGAAGCCGCGCTCGTCGATCCGGCCGATGTCGCCGGTGCGGAACCAGCCGTCCTCGCCGAGCACCTCGGCGGTCGCCTCGGGGTTGTTGTGGTAGCCCCGCATGACCCCGGGTCCCTTGATGAGGATCTCGCCGTCCTCCTCGTCGATCCGCACCTCGGTCTCCGGCAGTGGCCAGCCGACCGACCCGAACGCGTAGGACCCGGGCTCGGTACGGTTGACGGTCGTGCCGGACGACGACTCGGTCAGCCCGTAGCCCTCCAGGACGGGCAGGCCCACCGCGCCGAACCACTTCGCGACGTCGGCATCCAGCGGTGCCGAGCCGCTGATCATGAACCGGACCCGCCCCCCGAAGCGCTCCTGCACCTTGGACAGGACGAGCGCGCTCGCCGCGGCGTGCTGCACCGACAGGAGCGGTGAGGGCGAGTCACCGCGTTCCTTCGCGTCGCGCATCTGTCCGCCGACCCCGAGGGCCCAGTCGATGAGGGCCTTCTTGACGCCGGTCTCGGAGTCGAACATCATCGCGATCCGGCCGTGCGCCTTCTCGAAGATGCGCGGCGGCCCGGCCATGAAGGTCGGCTTGACGATCGCCATGTTGTCGACGATCTTGTCGATCCGCCCGTCCACCGCGGTGGGGAAGCCGACCTGCAGCGCGGTCGCGACGAGCATCTTGCCGAACACGTGCGACAGTGGCAGCCAGAGGAACTGGAGGTCGTCCGGGCCGAGCAGACCGCCGGCCTCGATGACGGCGCCCTCGTAGACGACGCTGTCCTGCACGAGGCGCACCCCCTTGGGGCGGCCCGTCGTGCCCGACGTGTAGATGAGGGTGGCCAGGTGGTCCGGCTTGATCTCGTCGATCCGGCTGCTGACGAGGTCGGGGCGGGCCTGCAGCGCGGCGCGGCCACGCGCCTGCAGGTCGGCGAGGGTGACGACCCACCCGTCGTCGGAGGCCGAGCCGGTGAAGGTGACGACCTGGCGGACCTCGGGGATCTCGGCGCGGCGCTCGGCCAGCTTGGCGACCTGCGCGTCATCCTCGGCGAAGACGAGAACGCTGCCGGAGTCACTGAGGATGTAGGCGACGTCCGGCCCGATCGTCGTCGGGTACACGGTCGTGGTCGCGCCGCCGGCGCAGACGATGGCGAGATCGGCGATGACCCACTCGTAGCGGGTCTGCGATGCGAGGGCGACCCGGTCCTCGATGCCGATGCCGAGGTCGATGAGCCCGGCCGCCACGGCTTCGACGAGCTCGTAGGCCTCCTCCCACGTCACCGTCGCCAGATCGGCGCTGTCCGGGTCCGGGAAGTACTGGAACGCGGGCGCGTCAGGTGTCGCCTCCACGCGGCTACGCAGCAGGGCACCGACGCTCGGGGCGCGGTTGCCGAGGACCGACCAGTCGACCTTCTCGTGGGGGGCGGCGAGTCCGGGCATGACGACACTCCTTGGGTCAGAGCGACCCCGGCGCGGGCCACCTGTGGGGATGATGTCATGCGAGCGGGGCAGGGGTCATGTCCTTCTGGGTGGATGAGATCCGCTCGTGACCGATGGGTAACCCGGGGAGCCGTCAGGACGGCACGATGGCGGAGAGGATCTGCCGGCAGCGCGACACGTCCTCGGTCATCTGGCCGACCAGTGCCTCGACGGAGTCGAACCTCAACGTGGGGCGCAGGTGCTCGACGAACTGGAACGAGATCGCCTCGCCATAGAGCTCGAGGTCGGTGCGGTCGAGGACGTAACCCTCGACGCGCCGCGCCAGTCCGTCGAAGGTCGGGTTCGTCCCGATCGAGATCGCGGCGGGCAGCATCCGGTCGGGGTCGCCGCCCGGCAGGTCGCGGCGCAGGAGCCATCCCGCATAGACGCCGTCGGCCGGGACCATTCCCTCGGGCTCGGCGCTCAGGTTCGCCGTCGGGAAGCCGAGCTCACGTCCACGGTGGTCGCCGTGGACGACCGTCCCGGAGACCTCGTGCGGCCGGCCGAGGATCAGGGCCGCGTGGTTGACGTTGCCGGTCGTGAGATCCGAGCGCAGCTGGGTCGAGCTCCAGCGCGCCCCCTCGCCGATGTCGTCGAGGGCGAGCACGTCGAAGCCGTACCTCGTGCCGAGCCCGCGCAGGGTGGCGACGTCGCCGGAGTTCCGCACGCCGAACCGGGTGTCCTTGCCGACGACGACGGCACTGGCGTGCAGGGCCTCGACGAAGGTGCCCCGCACGAACTCCTCGGGCGTCTCCGTGGCGAACTCGTGGGTGAACTCGAGCACGAGAGTGGCGTGCAGCCCGAGCGTCGCGAGCTGGTCGAGTCGCTGCCCCAGCGAGGAGATCAGGGTGGGGGCACGGTCGGGGTAGAGCACCGCGACGGGATGCGGGTCGAAGGTCACGGCCACGGCGAGTGCCCCCCGGTCGCCGGCCTCGGACACGACGCGGCGCAGGACCGCACGGTGACCGCGGTGGACGCCGTCGAAGTTGCCGAGGGTGACGACGGTCGGCCCGAGGTCGCCCGGGATCTCGTCGGTTCCGTACCAGCGCTGCACGGCGACCACTGTAGTGGGCGCCTCGGCGAGGCCCGGCCCGTGTCAGGTGACGGGGAACACGACCCGGGAGCGGACGGTGGGCCGCGTCTCGTCGAGGATCGCGACGAGCCGGCCGATCGGGTCGATCGCTGCAACGGCGTCGCCGCCGCTCGGGGTGGCCGCGATCGGTCGCCCGTGGGAGAGCCGGTCCGCCTCCTGCGCGGTGACCTCGCGCACAGGCAGCTGGGCACGCGCCGCCTCGGCCATGGACAGCAGGGGTATGCCGCTCACCCCCGCACGCTCGGACCGCTCCACGAGCGCGTCGAGCGAGGTCGCCGACGCGAGCGTGAAGGCTCCGACCCGGGTGCGCCGTAGCGCGGTCAGGTGGCCTCCGACTCCGAGGTCGCGGCCGAGGTCGCGGGCCAGGGCGCGGACATAGGTTCCGGAGGAGACCTCGACCTCGATGTCGACGTCGACGACCGGGATGGTCTGTCCGGCCCCGGTCGTGGCTCGCTCCGGCGTGGTGCGCAGGACGTCGAACCGGCTCACCCTCACGGTGCGGGCGGCCAGCTCGACGTCCTCGCCGGAGCGGACCCGCGCATAGCTGCGCACCCCGTCGATCTTGACGGCGCTGACCGCGCTCGGCACCTGCTCGATCGTGCCGGTGAGCCCGGACACCGCGGGTGGGAGAGCGGCCTCGAGGGTGGCCGGGTCGGACACGCCGAGCGCCTCGACGCTCTCGCCCTCGGCGTCGTCGGTGACTGTGGTCTGGCCCAGCCGGACCGTCGCGGTGTAGGCCTTGTCGCAGCCGACCAGGAAGGTCAGCAGCCGGGTCGCCCTGCCCACACCGAGCACGAGCACACCGGTCGCCATCGGGTCGAGGGTGCCGGCGTGGCCGACCCGTCTGGTGCCGAGCAGGCGCCGGGTCCTCGCAACGACGTCGTGGCTCGTCCAGCCCGTCGGCTTGTCGACGACGAGCAGGCCCTCAGGCATCGGCGCCCGGGCCGGCCTCGTCCTCGCTCGCGTCGTCCCGGGGGGGCTTCTTGTACGGGTCGGCCTCGCCTGCGGGCCGGGCCCCGGCCGCGGCGCGGGCGAGCTCGGCGTCCCGGGCGCGGGTGCGGGCCATCAGGTCCTCGAGGTGGGCTGCGCCTTCGGGTAGCGCATCGGCGATGAACTCGAGGGAGGGGGTCAGCCGGATGCCGATCTGCTGGCCGACGGCCGAGCGGATCCGGCCGCGGTAGGCCTCGAGGACCTCGGCGGTCGTCTGCCTGGCCTGCTCGTCCCCGAAGACCGTGTAGAAGACCGAGGCGTGCTGCAGGTCGCCGGTGACCCGGCTGTCGGTGATCGTGACGAAGCCGAGCCGCTCGTCCTTGACCCGGTGCTCGAGGTACTCCGCGACGATGACCTTGATCCGGTCGGCAACCTTGCGTGCGCGGGCGGGGTCAGCCATGACGACCTCCTGGGCTCGGGGACGGGCGAGGGACCTGGGTGGCCCAGACACACCACCCTAGTCGGGCACCTCGACACTTCCTCTCGTCGAGAGTGCACTTGTCCTCATCGACAGTGCACTTGTCCTCATCGAGAGTGCACTTGTCCTCATCGAGAGTGCACCTGTCCCGATCGACAGTGCACTTGTCCTCATCGACAGTGCACTTGTCCCGATCGACAGTGCACTTGTCCTCATCGACAGTGCACGTCTCTGGTGCCGACATGGGTGGGCCGGTGCCCCAGGCGATCCCGCCTCGAGCACCGGCCCTGTAGCGATGGGTTCAGGCGCGCGGCTTCTCGCGCATCTCGAAGGTCTCGATGACGTCCTCGATCTGCAGGTCGTTGAACGACCCGAGGTTGATGCCGCACTCGAAGCCTTCGCGCACCTCGGTGACGTCATCCTTGAACCGCCGCAGTCCGGCGACCTCGGCCTCGCCGACGACCGTCCCGTCCCGCACGATGCGGGCCCTCACGCCGCGCTTGATCTCACCGGAGCGCACCAGCGAGCCGGCAACATTGCCGAACTTGCTGGAGCGGAAGATCTCCCTGACCTCGGCCGTGCCGAGCTGGACCTCTTCGTACTCCGGCTTGAGCATGCCCTTGAGGGCTGACTCGACGTCGTCGATCGCCTGGTAGATCACCGAGTAGAAGCGCATGTCCACGCCCTCTCGGTCGGCGAGCTCGGCGACGCGCTCGGCGGGCCGGACGTTGAAGCCGATGATGATCGCATCGTCGACGGTCGCGAGGTTGACGTCGTTCTGCGTGATCGCGCCGACCCCGCGGTGGATGATCCTCAGATCGACCTCGTCGCCCACGTCGATCTTGAGCAGCGCGTCCTCGAGGGCCTCGACCGACCCGGAGACGTCACCCTTGAGGATGAGGTTGAGCGTGTCGACCTTGCCCGCGGCGAGAGCCTCGTTGAGGTCCTCGAGCGAGATCCGCTTGCGACGCTTGGCGAGCGATGCTGCACGGGCCGCGGCCTCACGACGCTCGGCGATCTGCCGTGCGGTCCGGTCGTCGGGCGCCACGAGGAACGTGTCGCCGGCGCCCGGGACGGAGGTCAGGCCGAGGACGAGGACCGGACGCGAGGGAGGCGCCTGCTCCACGTTGCTGCCGTGCTCGTCGAGCATCGCCCGCACCCGGCCGTGACCGTTGCCGGCGACGATCGCATCACCGACGTGCAGCGTCCCGGACTGGACCAGGACCGTGGCCACCGGCCCGCGACCCTTGTCCAGGTGCGCCTCGATGGCGACACCACGGGCGTCCTTGTTCGGGTTGGCCCGCAGGTCGAGCGCCGCGTCAGCAGTCAGCAGGACCGCCTCGAGCAGCCCGTCGATGTTCGTCCCCTGCTTCGCCGAGACGTCGACGAACATCGTGTCGCCGCCGTACTCCTCGGCGATGAGGTTGTACTCGGTCAGCTGCTGACGGATCTTGGCCGGGTTGGCCTCAGGCTTGTCGATCTTGTTGACGGCCACGACGATCGGTACCCCGGCCGCTTGGGCGTGGTTGAGCGCCTCGACCGTCTGTGGCATGACGCCGTCGTCGGCCGCGACCACGAGGATCGCGATGTCCGTCACGGACGCACCACGGGCACGCATGGCCGTGAAGGCTTCGTGACCTGGGGTGTCGATGAAGGTGATGGCGCGCTTCTCGCCCTCATGGCTCGAGACGACCTGGTAGGCACCGATGTGCTGGGTGATGCCGCCGGCCTCGTCCTCCGCGACGTGCTCGGACCGGATGGCGTCGAGCAGCTTGGTCTTGCCGTGGTCGACGTGGCCCATGACCGTGACTACCGGCGGACGCGGCTCGAGATCTTGGTCCTCCTCCGCGGCAGCCTCGGCTTCCAGGTCGATGTTGAACGACTCGAGCAGCTCTCGCTCCTCGTCCTCTGGCGACACGACCTGGACGTCATAGCCGAGCTCGACACCGAGCAGCTTGAACGTGTCCTCGTCGAGCGACTGCGTCGCCGTCGCCATCTCACCGAGGTGGAACAGGACCGTGACGAGCGAGGCAGGGTTGGCGTTGATCTTGTCGGCGAAGTCCGTCAGCGACGCGCCGCGCCGCACTCGGACGATCGTCGAGCCGTCCCCGTGGGGAACGGTGACGCCGCCGATCGTCGGCGCCTGCATCTGCTCGAACTCCTGACGCTTGGCGCGCTTGGACTTGCGGCCTCGAACCGGACGACCGCCGCCCCGTCCGAAGGCACCCTGGGTACCGCCGCGCCCACCCGGGCCGCCGCCGCGGGGGCCGCCGCCGAAGCCGCCACGCCCGCCGCCCGGACCTCCGTGTCCACCGCGGCCACCTGCGGCACCCGTGCCACCGCGCCCAGGGCCCGGACGGGCCCCGGGACGGCCGAGTGTGCTGCGCTCCGGCATCATGCCGGGGGTCGGGCGCGGACCGCCGGGACGCGAGCCGGCGCCGCCAGGGCGAGGGGCGCCCGGACGGGGGCCGCCAGGACGCTGTTGGGGACGCGGCATTCCCTGGCTGGGGCTGAACGGGTTGTTGCCCGGCCGGGGACCGGCATCGCTGGGACGCGGACGCTGCTGCATGCCCTGGCTGGAGCTGAACGGGTTGTTGCCCGGGCGCGGGCCCCCCGGACGCGGCGCCGGGCGGGGGCCCGGAGTAGGAGCCCGGCGCGGGCCGGCGTCTCGCGAGCTCGGCTTCGGGCCGGCCGGTTTCGGGCCGGGACGCGCCGGTGTGCTCGCTCCCGCCCGCGCGGCTGGTGCCGCAGCCGGGGCGGCAGCCGGTGGCGCGGCCGGAGTCGGCGCCGCATCCGCAGCCGGCGCTGACGGAGCGGATGCCGCAGCCGGTGCGGCCGGAGCGGATGCCGCAGCCGGTGCGGCCGGAGCGGATGCCGCAGCGGGGGCCTTGGCCGCCGGTACCGCATCGGCGGTCGGTGCTGCGGCGGGCGCCTTGGCCGCCGGAACCGGTGCCTTGGCGGCCGGAGCCGCAGCGGGCGCCTTGGTCGCTGGTGCAGCCGGGGTGGCCGCGTTGCGCGCAACCGCCTCCGCGGGGGCCGTCGCGCCCTTCGCGGGGGGGGCTGCGACCTTCGCAGGCGTCGCCGGCGCGGCAGCGTTCTTGCCCGGGGCCTTCCCGGCGGCAGCAGCCTGCTCCTGCGGGAAGGTCTCCTTGATCTTGCGGACGACGGGAGGCTCGATCGTCGATGACGCCGACCGAACGAACTCCCCTTGGCTCTTCAGGTGGGCGAGCAGCACTTTGCTCTCGACCCCGAGCTCCTTGGCGAGCTCGTAGACCCGGACCTTAGCCACATTTCTCCTGTCTCGGTCCGACCGACAGGAGTGGCCGAACCGTCGTTACAACTGGGGCTTGCTCATCGCTGAGTACTCATCGGGTGCTCATCGCGTTTCAACCCGCCTCATGTGCGTTGACCGTTCCTTCTGACGTGTGATCGGCGCGGGTGCGCCGACGCGTGTGCTAGGAGTGCCGGATACCGAGATGCTGTGCGACCGGGCGGAGATCGACCGGTCCCTGCAGGTGCAGGGCACGTCCGAACGCCTTGCGGCGCACCGCCAGCTCGAAGCACTCGGGCGTGGGGTGCACCCACGCGCCGCGCCCCGGTTTCCGACGCCGCGGGTCAGGAAGGAGGATGGTCGCCCCACGAGTGGGCCTCCCGTCCTCGGTCTGGTCCGCGACAACTCGCAGCAGTGCCGACCAGCTATCCGAGCGTCGACATCCCACACACGTGCGGGACGGCTCAGCGCGGAGTCCAGTCCGGTCGGCCACGTACCAGTCTAGCGCGTATGCCGCCGTGCTGGCCCCCAGCCCCAGGCTCACCCCTGCTCGGTGTCGGGCCGGATGTCGATGCGCCATCCGGTGAGCTTGGCGGCGAGGCGCGCGTTCTGCCCCTCCTTGCCGATGGCCAGGCTCAGCTGGTAGTCCGGCACCGTCACCCGGGCGGCGCGCGCCGACGGGTCGACGATCTCGACGGCCTGGACCCGCGCGGGGCTGAGCGCGGCCGCGACGAACGCCGCGGGATCCTCGGAGTAGTCGACGATGTCGATCTTCTCGCCACGCAGCTCGGTCATGACCGCCCGAACCCGTGCGCCCATCGGTCCGATGCAGGCGCCCTTGGCATTGACGCCGGGCACGCTCGAGCGCACCGCAACCTTGGTGCGGTGCCCCGCCTCCCTGGCCAGAGCCGCGATCTCGACGGTGCCGTCCGCCAGCTCAGGGACCTCGAACTTGAACAGCTGCCGCACCAGGTTCGGGTGAGTGCGCGACAGCCCGACCTGCGGCCCCTTCGGCCCGCGCTTGACACTGACGACATACGACCGGAGGCGCTCGCCGTGCAGGTACTTCTCCCCGGGCACCTGCTCGGCCAAAGGCAGCAGCCCCTCCACGTTGCCGAAGTCGACGTGGACGTTGCGCGGGTCCTGGCTCTGCTGGATCACGCCCGAGATGACGTCACCCTCACGGCCCTTGAAGTCGCCGAGGACGGCTTCGTCCTCGATGTCGCGCAGCCGCTGCACGATGACCTGTCTCGCGGTCGAGGCCGCGATCCGACCGAAACCCTCCGGCGTGTCGTCGAACTCGGGGCCCGGCTCCCCCCGCTCGGCCGGTTCGCCCTCCTCGGCGGGGAGCAGCTCACCCTCCTCGCGAGCCCACACGATGACGTGGCCGGTCTTGCGGTCGAGCTCGACGCGCGCGATCCGATAGCTCCCCTCGGTGCGGTGGTATGCCACCAGGAGGGCCTGCTCGATGGCGGGGATCAGCACCTCGAGGCTGATGTCGCGCTCGCGTTCGAGGGCGCGCAGGGCTGCCAGATCGATGTCCATCAGGGGTCCTCCTCGATGTCCGGGTCGTCCTCGGGTGCATCGGCGACGCCGTTGTCGTTCCGCTGGAACTCGACCTGGACGCTTCCCTTCTGGACGTCGTCCAGCTCGATCCTGACCGAATGCCCCGGAGTCTTCTTCGTGGCCGGCACCGCGAGGTGCACGGCATCAGGCTCGACCTCGACGAGCCGGCCGGTCACGGCCCCAGCGCAGTGGCGGACCTCGACGAGACGCCCGACATTCCGGCGGAACTGGTCCCGAGTCGTCAACGGCCGCCCGACACCGGGCGACGACACCTCGAGCACGTACGGAGCCTCACCGAGTGCGGACGACCCGTCGAGCACCGCGCTGACGGCGTGGGTGGCCTCGGAGACCCGATCGAGCGAGATCGGGGGGACGGTACTGGTCGTGTCTGTCGCGTCGAGCCCCGCGAGGTCAGCGTCGACCAGGACACGCACGATGCGTCGCTTGCCGGCGGGAGAGACGGTGACGTCCTCGATGACGAGACCGAGGGGTGCGAGGACCGGCCCGAGTGACTCCCTCAGCTGATCGGCCGCACTCATGTGAGCGTCCGTCCTCTCTTCTCGAATCCGGCGCCTGCGAGCACCCGTGAAGGCAACTCTAGGGGACACGTTGGAGTCCCGGCTCGCCGGAACCGGCATGCCATGATCTCGCCATGGACGTGGCAGGCGGGGTCGGCACCGACCGGCCCGGGCCTGTCGCACACCAGTGGCCCCCCCTCTCGCGGCGCCATGTTCTCGCGGCGGCTCTCGCTGCATCGGCGAGCCTGCTGGGCGGCTGTGGCCTGCGGCTCGACCTGCCCCAGCCGCCACCACCCGCGCCGACCCGGAAGCCGGCACCCGACGAGGCCCTCATCGTCTCCTTCATCCAGGACCTGCGAGGGCTCCGGGAGCGTGGCCAGCGACTCCGAGCGAGCGAACGCCATCGGTCTGACGTCGAGGACGCGCTTCGCGTCCTCGCCATGCAGGACACGGTCCTGACGGGCCGGCTCACGAACCAGGGCGTGCCGACCACCGAGATCGGGCCCGCCCCGACCGTCACGGCGTCCGGAGCCCCGAGCACCGCGCGCCCGACGGGCGGTCAGTCCTTGTCCGGGTTCGCGACAGCGCTCGTCGAGCTGCCCGCGGGACGCTGGGACACGCTCGCGTCCTCGAGCCTGGTGAATCGGGACGTGCTGCTTTCCGCCACGTCCGCCCGGCTTGCCTCGGCTCTCCGGCTGGACCGCTCGGTGCCTGTTCCTCCCGCCGAACAGGGTCTGCACGCGCGACTCGTCGAGCACACCGCGCCCCTCGTCTACGGCTTCGAGATCGTCGCCGCACAGTCGGTGGGCCGGGCCCGGGGCACGGCGCTGCATACTGTAACCCAGCTCGAGCGCCTCCTCGAGGAGCTGATCGACGGCCTGCCCGGCAGCGCGCTGCCGGGCGGTTGGTCGCTGCCCTACCCCGTCACGACACCCCAGGCTGCCGCACGGCTCGCCACGGATCTCCTGACGCGGGCCATCGCAGCGACGACGACACTCGCGGCCGCACGATCCTCCGCCCGCGACCTGGCGGCGGTGGGTGCGTGGAGCGCCCGCGTGCAGGCACTCGGCCCGCCACACGGCATACGACTCGCTGCGTTCCCCGGCACGAGTGGGACCGGCGCGACATGATCCACCTGATTCCCGCCCACTTCGCGCACCGCGTCAGCACGTACCCCATCGACGGGTACGTCTCGGGCGAGGACTGGGTCGCGCAGTTGCCGCGGCTGCTCGCCGAGCTGCTCGACGAGTGGGAGCTGGAGCCGGTCGCCCCGACGACGGCCGGCGCCTGTTCGATCGCCCTTCCGGTCCGGTTGCTCGGCTCGGGCCGCGATCTCGCAGGGGTGAGCGGCGAGGCGGTCCTCAAGGTCACCTGGCCCCACCCGGAGGCCGCGAGCGAGGCCCTTGCCCTCCAGCTCTGGAACGGCCGGGGTGCGGTGCGCCTCTACCGGGCCGACCCGGCCCGCTTCGCGATCCTGCTCGAACGGCTGCACCCCCGCGACCTGAGCAGTGTCCCCGTGGACACGGCGTGCGAGGTCATCGGCGACCTCCTCTCGAGGCTGCGCCGCCCATCCCACCCGCGAGTGCCGCGCCTTGTCGAGTACGCCGAGCGGCAGGCCGTCGAGCTACGCCGGGCCCCGCCGGTCATCCCCCGACGCTATCTCGACCAGGCAGCCGCGCTCGCCGGGGAGCTCGTCACACGGGAGCCCCTCGAGGAGACCCTGCTGCACACCGATCTGCACTTTGAGAACGTCCTCGGCGCCCACCGCGCCCCGTGGCTTGCGATCGACCCGAAGCCGATGACCGGCGACCCTGCCTTCGAGGTCGCGCCCGCGCTGTGGAACCGGTCCGACGAGCTCGGCACGGGCGCCGAGATCCGCGGGTCGCTGCGGCGACGCCTCGAGATCATCTGCGAGCGGGCCGGGCTCGACGAGGGCCGCGCTCGCGCCTGGACGATCGTGCGCGAGACCGACAACGCGGTGGATGCCGCACAGGACCCGCACGGGCGCAACCGGGTGAGCCTGGCGGTGGTGATCATCAAGGCGATGAACGACTGACCCTCGGGAGCTGACGGTCGCCCGGCGGCGTACCTCGAACGACCACTACTCCACGCCGCCGGGCTCGCTGAGCACAAGGGTGCAGGCGGCCAGGGCCATGGTGGTCGTCCGGGGGAACAGGAAGTATGCCGCTGAGCGCGCTCCGCGCCGTAACACCCCTCCAGGCGGGCCGCGAGGGCGTGACATGGTGAGGGCATGGGCAGCAACCGACTCGCCAGCGCCACCTCGCCCTATCTGCGTCAGCACGCCGACAACCCGGTGCACTGGCAGGAGTGGAGAGCCGCGGCCTTCGCCGAGGCACGGGAACGCAACGTCCCGATCCTGCTGAGCATCGGCTACGCCGCCTGTCACTGGTGCCACGTCATGGCGCACGAGTCCTTCGAGGACGACACCGTCGCGGCGGTGCTCAACGAGCGGTTCGTCTCGATCAAGGTCGACCGGGAGGAACGTCCGGACATCGACGCGGTCTACATGGTCGCGACGACGGCGACGACGGGCAGCGGCGGCTGGCCGATGACATGTTTTCTGACTCCCGAGGCAGACCCCTTCTTCTGTGGCACGTACCTCCCGCGTGAGCAGCTGCTGCGACTGCTCGCCGCGATCGACGAGGCGTGGCGCACCAGGGAGGCCGAGGTCCGCGCGAGCGGGACGCACATCGCTTCCTCCCTGGCGGCTGCGACGACGGCGCCAGGTGCCGCCCCCGTCGACGAACCCGTTCTCGCAACCGCCGTCGCGCAGCTCGCCACGAGCTTCGACGACCGGGACGCCGGGTTCGGCACGGCGCCGAAGTTCCCACCGTCGATGGTGCTCGAGTTCCTCTTGCGCCACCATGCCCGGACCGGCACCCCGATGGCCCTCGAGATGGCCGAGCGGACGCTCGAGGCGATGGCCCGAGGTGGCATCTACGACCAGCTCGGGGGTGGCTTCGCCCGATACGCCGTCGATGCCGGCTGGGTGGTGCCCCACTTCGAGAAGATGCTCTACGACAACGCCCTCCTGCTGCGGGTGTACCTGCACTGGTGGAAGGCGACCGGCTCACCACTCGCGCTGCGCGTCGTGGAGGAGACGGCCGAGTTCCTCCTGACCGACCTGCGCACCGAAGAGGGCGGCTTCGCGGCATCCCTCGACGCCGACACCCAGGGCCAGGAGGGGCTGACCTACGCGTGGACCCCTGGGCAGATCGTCGAGGTCCTCGGCCGTGCCGACGGCGACCTGGCCGCCGACCTACTGGGGGTGACCGCCTCGGGAACCTTCGAGAGAGGCACCTCGACGCTGCGCCTCATCGCGGATCCGGCCGCTCCCCAGTGGTTCTCGACGGTGCGTGCCCGCCTCAAGCAGGCCCGGGACGGTCGGCCACAGCCGGCTCGCGACGACAAGGTCGTGACGAGCTGGAACGGGCTGGCCATCGCCGCCCTTGCCGACGCTGGCGCCGTGGCAGGGCGACCGGAATGGGTGGCCGCGGCCAGGGCCTGCGCCGACCTCGTGCTCGGCCGACACCTCGTCGACGGCCGGCTGCGCCGCTCGTCGCTCGCCCGGACCGTCGGCGAGGCGGCCGGCGTCGCCGACGACTACGGCAACCTCGCCGAAGGGCTGCTCGCGCTGCACCAGGCCACTGGGGAGGTCCGTTGGTTCGAGGCGGCCGGTGATCTGCTCGAGCGCGCGCTGTCCCGCTTCGCGGCCGGGGACGGTGGGTTCCATGACACCGCCTCGGATGCCGAGCGGCTCTACCTGCGCCCCCGCTCGGGTGCGGACAACGCCGAACCGTCCGGCCAGTCCGCCCTCGCGGGCGCCCTCGTGACGTATGGCGCCCTCGCCGGCAGCAGCGTCCACCTCGAGGCCGGTCGTCGCGCCGTCGCGGCGGCGGGTTCGCTCGCCGGGCGCGACCCCCGGTTTGCCGGGTGGACCCTCGCGGTCGCCGAGGCCCTGACCTCGGGCCCACTCGAAGTCGCGGTCGTCGGGTCCGACGACGTGGCCGCACAGATGAACAGGCTGGTCCGGGCGTGCACGAGCCCCGGACTCGTCCTGGCCGCCGGCGCACCGGACAGCCCGGGAGTCCCGCTGCTCGCCGGCCGCCCGCTCGTCGACGGGGGCTCCGCGGCATACGTGTGTCGCGGCTTCGTGTGTGACGCACCCATAACGGACGTGGCGGCACTGGCCCGCGCCCTCGCGGCAGGTCGGCCGCGTTGAGCGGGAGGCATCGCGCGGCCGAGAACTGCGCTGGCGCAGCCGATCCGGCGGTGCAGATGGCTGCACGCTCGATCAGGTCTACTGAACTGTCGATCGGGTCTACTGAACTGTCGATCGGGATTACTGCACGCTCGAACAGGAGTGCTGAACTGTCGATCGGGATTACTGCACGCTCGAACAGGAGTGCTGCACGCTCGATCGGGATTACTGCACGCTCGATCAGGACTGCTGCACTGTCGACGAGGGGTACTGCACGCTCGATCAAGGGGTGGGACGGATGGAACTCCGGGCGCGGGCTCAGTGTTCTTTCGGTCGAAACGGGTATACCAACCCCTGAGGTCAGGGGGCTGGCTACGGCACACCAGCTGAACGGGGCGATGCACGATGGACAGAACCGACGTCAGGCCGACGAGGCACCTGGTCAACGAGTTGGCGAGGGTGGAGGAAGGCATCCGGCGGACCCGCGGCATGATCGGGCCGATTCAGGCCGAGCACGACGAGGGGCTGCGCGCTCTGCTGGCCCGGCGTGACGAGCTGACCAGGCTCGTGGGTGGGCACCGGGCGTCCAGACACGGGGCGAAGCGGCACCTGAGCGTCTAGTCCAGCCGCCCGCGCGGGTCAGGCCCACCAGCCGAGCAGGCTGCCGGCGATCCTGACGATGAACGCCGACACGATGATCACGAAGACGACCCGCACGAAGCCGCTCCCCTTCGCCACGGCGATCCGCGCGCCGGTGTAGCCGCCGAGCAGGTTGGCGGCCGCGATGACGACGCCGACCTTGACCAGGACCAGGCCCATCGGCGCGAAGAGCGTCAGTGCGCCGAGGTTGGTCGCGAAGTTCGCGATCTTGGCCTGCGCGCTCGCCTCGAGGAAGGCGTAGCCGAGCAGCCCGACGAGGGCGAAGACGAGGAACGAGCCGGTCCCCGGCCCGAGGGCTCCGTCGTAGACCCCGATGACGAAGCCGGTGGCCATCGCGAGCACGGCGTGCTTCGGTCCGTGGAAGCGCCGGATCGACTCGCGCCCCAGGTCGGGCCGCAGCAGCGTGTAGGCGCCCACGACGACGAGCAGCACGAGGATGATCGGGTTGAACATCGACTTGGGGATGTGCAGCCCGATCAGGGCGCCCCCGATGGAGCCCACATACGCGACGGCAGCCATGGGCAGGGCCGTGCGCAGGTCGGGCCGCACCCGTCGGGCGTAGGTGACCGCGCTCGTCGCCGTCCCGAAGATCCCCCCGAACTTGTTCGTCGCCAGCAGCTGGGCCGGGCTGGCACCGGGTAGGGCGAGCAGCAGCGCCGGGAGCTGGATGAGCCCGCCCCCGCCGACGACAGCGTCGATCCACCCCGCGGCGAAGGCTGCGAGAGCAAGGAAGAGAAGGGTCGTGCCGGTCGGGTCGCTCATCGACGGGCGAGATTCCAGGCCGCGACGATGGCAGCCACGTCGGTGAGCTCGTGCGCGACCGCGTCGGGGCTCGCGTCGTGCGACACCTGCTGCTCGACCGGGATGCGCGAGTGAGGGACCCAGATCGCGCGCATCCCGACCTGCTGGGGTCCGTGGACGTCCTCGTAGGACCGGTCTCCGACGTAGACGCACTCCTCGGGCGCGCAGCCGATCTCCCGGGCAGCGTACGTGAAGATCTCCGCCCGCGGCTTCACCCACGGCGTCTCGCTCGAGTACGTGTCGCCGTCGATGAGGTCGATCACGCCGTCGCGCTCGAAGATCGACCGGTGGTAGGCCCGGTCCCAGATCGTGTTGGACAGCACGCCGACGCGCAGCCCGGCCTCCCGCAGCGCCTCCCAGAGCGGCCCGACACCGGGGTGGGTGAGCGTGTGCGGCTCCCAGAAGCTGCGGTATGCCGCCGTGCCGGCTTCCGTCAGCGCCTCACCTCGCGCGAGCCCGCAGGCCTCGAGGATCTCGGGCAGCCGGGCGCTCACCCCGAGCGAGCGGCCACGCTGCCACGCGAGGGCCTCAGCGGCATACAGCCGGCCGGCGAGGTCGTCGCGGGCGCAGGCGAGGGTGCCGACGCCGTCGGCGAAGGCGGTCCACTGGGCGCGCAGGTCGATCTCGTGCCACGGGGTGATCGTGCCGCCCCAGTCGAACAGCACGGCGCGCACGGGCGCGCCGGTCACGCTCGGCCGACCTCCGCGAGCACCTCGGCGGCGGCCGACCCGACGGGCACCTCGCGGCGCAGACCGCTGCGGCGGTCCTTGATCTCGACGACGCCCCTGGTCAGGCCCTTGCCGACCACGACGATGGTCGGCACGCCGATCAGCTCGGAGTCCTTGAACTTCACGCCGGGGCTGACCCCCCTGCGGTCGTCGACGATGCAGCTCAGGCCCCGGTCCTCGAGGTCCACCGCGACCTGCTCCGCGGCAGCGAGAACCTGCTCGTCCTTGCCCGCCGCCACGATGTGGACGTCGGCGGGAGCCAGCTCGCGCGGCCAGCAGATGCCGGCCTCGTCGTGATTGCCCTCGACGACGGCGGCAACCGCGCGCGACACGCCGACGCCGTACGAGCCCATGGTGACGGTGACGAGCTTGCCCTTCTCGTCGAGGACCTTCAGGCCCAGCGCCTCGGCGTACTTCGTGCCGAGCTGGAAGACATGGCCCATCTCGATGCCGCGGGCGCTCTGGAGGACACTGTCACAGGCCGGGCAGGGGTCACCGGCGCGCACCTCCGCCGCCTCGATCGTGCCGTCCGCGGTGAAGTCGCGACCGGCGGCGAGGTCGATGACGTGGTGGCCCGGCTGGTTGGCGCCGGTGACCCAGCGAGTGCCCTCGGCGACGCGCGGGTCGAGCAGGTAGCGGATGTGAGCCGTGCCGTCGAGCCCGAGCGCGCCGGGACCGATGTAACCCTTGGCGAGCGCCGGGTTCGCGTCGAAGTCGGTGGCCTCGAAGGGCTCGACCTCGGCGGGGGACACCTGCGCCTCGAGACGCTTCTCGTCGACCTCGCGGTCCCCGGGGACGCCGATCGCGAGCGGCTCGCGGGTGCCGTCGGGGTGCACGAGCATGACGACGACGTTCTTGAGCGTGTCGGCGGCGGTCCAGGCCCGGTCCTCGCGGGGGAACCGCTCGTTGAGGTGGTCGACGAGGGTCTCGATGGTCGGGGTGTCCGGGGTGTCCTCGACGTGCGCGGCCGGCGCGTCGGCGAACGGCACCGGGTCGGGCGCCGGCACGCGCACGGCCTCGACGTTGGCGGCATACCCACAGCTCGCGCAGCGCACGTAGGTGTCCTCACCGACCTCGGCGGTCGCGAGGAACTCCTCGCTCTTGCTGCCGCCCATGGCGCCCGACATGGCTTGGACGATGACGTAGTCGAAGCCGAGCCGGTCGAAGATCCGCACGTAGGCGTCGCGGTGCGCCTGGTAGCTCTTCTCGAGCCCGGCCGCGTCGATGTCGAAGCTGTAGGAGTCCTTCATCACGAACTCGCGCCCGCGCAGCACACCCGCCCGCGGCCGCGCCTCGTCGCGGTACTTCGTCTGGATCTGGTAGAGGCTGACGGGCAGGTCCTTGTACGAGCTGAACAGGTCCTTGACCGTGAGGGTGAACAGCTCCTCGTGGGTCGGGCCGAGCAGGTAGTCGCCGCCCTTGCGGTCCTTGAGCCGGAAGAGGTTGTCGCCGTAGTCGGTCCACCGGTTCGTCGCCTCGTACGGCTCGCGCGGGAGCAGCGCCGGGAAGACGAGCTCCTGCGCCCCGATCGCGTCCATCTCCTGCCGGACGATCCGCTCGACGTTGCGCAGCACGCGCAACCCGAGCGGCAGCCACGCGTAGATGCCGGGGCTGACCCGGCGCACGTACCCGGCCCGGACGAGGAGCTTGTGGCTGGGGACCTCCGCATCCGCCGGGTCCTCGCGCAGGGTGCGCAGGAACAGGGACGACATGTGCAGGGCCACCGGGACTCCTCGGGGACGTGGGTCGGGTGCATGGTTGCGGCGTGTGGGGCGGGACCCCCGCAGAATAGCCGTCCTATGCCGACACACCGGAGCCACACCTCCGATCGACAGTGCCCCAGTTCCCATCGACAGTGCCCCAGTTCTCATCGACAGTGCAGCAGTCTCGATCGACAGTGCCACGATCCGGACCTGACCCCGACCCGCCCGTGAATACACCTAGCGTCCCGTTCATGGGCGAGGTCTACCTGCACGGACATGGTCCCAGCGTCATCGCGTCCCACACGACGCGGACGGCAGCCGACTCAGCGGCATACCTGCTCCCACATCTGCGGGCGGCGGACGCCCTCCTGGACGTCGGGTGCGGACCCGGGACGATCACCCTCGACCTCGCCGCAGCGGTCGCCCCCGGCACCGTCATCGGCATCGATGCGGTCGAGGCGCCCCTCATCGGGGCCCGCCGCCGGGCGTCCGCGCGCGGCGACAGGCAGACCGCCTTCGCGGTCGCCGACGTCTCCGAACTCCCTTGGGATGCAGGGCGGTTCGATGTCGTGCATGCCCACCAGGTGCTGCAGCACCTCACGGACCCGGTTGCCGCGCTGCGCGAGATGGGCCGCGTCACCCGTGCGGGTGGGATCGTCGCGGTGCGAGATGCCGACTACGGGTCGATGGTGTGGTATCCCGAGCCACCGGGCATGACGCGCTGGATGGAGGTCTACCAGGCGGCGGCACGGGCCAACCACGCCGAGCCGAACGCCGGCCGCCGGCTCACCGGGTGGTCGCATGCAGCCGGGCTGACCGAGCTGACCGCGTCGGCATCGACCTGGAGCTACACGACACCCGAGCAGTGCGCCTGGTGGGGCGCGACCTGGGCACGCCGAGTCCTCGACTCGACCTACGCGACCGAGGCGGTGCGGCACGGACTCGCGACACGCGGCGAGCTCGAGCAGATGAGTGAGGCGTGGCTCGAGTGGTCACGCCACCCCGACGCGTGGTTCGCAATGACCCACGGCGAGGTCCTGGCCCACGTCAGTCAGTAGGGGCCGGAAATGGGAGGCGACCCTGCCACGGGGTCGCCACACTGTCCGGTATGCCGCTCACCCGCTTGTCGTTCACGTGCACCTCCGCGCCGGCCGAGGCGCGCGAGTGGGTCGCACCGCTCGTGGCGCGAGAACCACTGTGGCTCAGCATCATCGCGACAAACATCGAGGAGGCCAAGACCGACCCGGCCCGCTACGAGAACCCGCGGTGGTGGGTGGGACGCGACCCGGCGGGGCGGGGGGCGGTCGCGGCCTTCATGCACACTCCC
>NZ_JAKDLO010000098.1 GCF_030452765.1 Intrasporangium sp. | reverse complement strand
GCACTTTCGATCAGGACTACTGCACCCTCGATCTGGGTTGCCGCACTTTCGATCAGGACTACTGCACCCTCGATCTGGGTTGCCGCACTTTCGATCAGAACTACTGCACCCTCGATCGGGCTTACCAGCGGTGGGCGACGTCCACGACGAGCCGCTGGCCACCGTCGGGTCCGCTGAGCACGAAGGCCCGCATCGGCAGCCGGGCACGGACGCCGAGCCCGAAGTCGGTGTAGCCCTCGAAGCTGGCGACCCACTTCAGCTGCCGGAAGGTCTGCCAGCCGCTGTAGTTGATCGTGCCGTTCGCCGGGATGCGCTTGGTCGCCGGCGCGTTGACCGTGATCTGGATCCGGGCGCCTCCGCTGACCGGCACCGGCAGCCCGCTGCCCGGGCCGGTGACGGTGTTGACGTAGCGGACGTTGTAGCCGACCTTGCCCTTGCCGCGGCCGAGGTCGAAGACGATGCGGTCGTAGCACGTGTGCCGACCGGACCGCACCCCGGTGACCGCAGCGCCGCTCATGCTGGACGAGGTCTTGGCGAGCGACCCCCAGTAGATCCCGCAGTACGGCGCGGCCGTTGCGGTGCTGGTCGTCGCGGCCACACCCAGTGGTGCGGCGAGGGCCGCGGCCAGGGTGACGGCACCGAGACGGCGGCGGTTGTTGGTCCTCATGATGGGCCCCTCTTTCCCTTCACCGACCGGCTGGTCGCCGGCCGGGCTCTGTGGTGTAGACGTGTAGCCATCCGAGCCGGTTGACATCCGGGTGATACGGCTAGGCTCGCCGACATGGACGAGGGGGCCACCGTGCGGCTGCGCCTCGACCTCGCCTACGACGGGACGGACTTCTCCGGCTGGGCCGCGCAACCCGGCCGGCGCACGGTCGAGGGCGTGCTCGGCGCGGCTCTCACGACCCTGCTGCGCACTGCCGAGCCGGTCCGGATCACGGTCGCGGGTCGCACCGACGCCGGCGTGCACGCCCGTGGGCAGGTGGCCCACCTCGACGTCGACCCGGCCGCGCTCGCAGCACTTCCCGGACGGTCCACGCGCACACCCGAGGATGTCCTCGTCAGCCGGCTGGGCGGCATACTCCCGGATGACGTCGTCGTGCGGGAGGTGAGCCGCGCGCCCACGGGGTTCGATGCGCGCTTCGCGGCGCTGCACCGCCGTTACCTCTACCGGATCGCCGACCCGTATGCCGCTCACGACCCGCTGCGCCGACGTGACACGACCTCGTGGCGACGGGTGCTCGACGCCGAGGCGATGGATACCTCCTCGCGAATGCTCCTGGGCCTGAAGGACTTTGCGGCGTTCTGCAAGCGCCGGGAGGGTGCGACGACGATCCGGGCACTACTCGACTTCTCGTGGGGGCGTCTGCCCGACGGGGTCCTCGCCGCGACCGTGCGCGCAGACGCGTTCTGTCACTCGATGGTCCGCTCGCTCGTCGGCTCGGTCGTGGCCGTCGGGGAGGGGCGGCGCGGGATCGAGTGGCCGGCGCAACTGCAGCAGCGGACGGAGCGGGCGAGCGAGATCTTCGTCATGCCGGCCCGCGGGCTGAGCCTCGAGGAGGTCGTCTACCCCGACGACCCACGGCTGGCCGACCGAGCCGGCGAGACGCGGGCCCGCAGGGACGTGCCCGGGAGCACGGCGACCCGATAACCGCGTGACCGCGGCCGCCGGCATACGTCACGATGGACTCTCGTGGGCCACATCGACGTCAACTCAGTCTTCTTCTCGCTGCCGGACGGCCGGCCGCTGCTCACCGATGTCTCCGTCCGGGTCGGCGAGGGCGCCAAGGTCGCCCTGATCGGCCCGAACGGCACGGGCAAGACGACGCTGACCCGGATCATCGCCGGCGACCTGCCCGCGCACGAGGGCGCGGTGACCCGGTCCGGTGGGCTTGGCGTCATGCGGCAGTTCATCGGCTCGGTCCGCGACACCTCGACCGTCCGTGACCTGCTCGTCTCCGTCGCCCCGGAGCGGATCCGCACGGCTGCCAAGGAGATCGACCGCACCGAGCTGCTCATGATGGAGCGCGAATCCGAGGCAGATCAGATGGCCTACGCGCACGCGCTCGTCGAGTGGGGCGAAGCCGGCGGCTACGACCACGAGACCGTCTGGGACCAGGTGAGCATGGCCGCCCTCGGGGTGCCCTACGAGCGGGCCCAGTGGCGCCGGCTCACGACCCTCTCCGGCGGTGAGCAGAAGCGACTCGTTCTCGAGGCGCTGCTCCGCGGCCCGGAGGAGGTGCTGCTGCTCGACGAGCCGGACAACTTCCTCGACGTGCCGACGAAGCGGTGGCTCGAGGATGCCCTTCTCGCCTCGCCGAAGACCGTCCTGTTCATCAGCCACGACCGGGAGCTGCTGGCCCGCGTCGCGACCCGCGTCGCGACCCTCGAGCCAGGTGCCGCGGGCGCGACCCTGTGGGTCCACCCCGGTGGCTTCGCCACGTACGCCGATGCCCGCGCCGACCGCAACGCCCGGCTCGAGGAGCTGCGCAGGCGATGGGACGAGGAGCACGCCAAGCTCAAGGCTCTCGTGCTGATGTACAAGCAGAAGGCGGCCTACAACGACGGCATGGCCTCTCGCTACCAGGCTGCCCAGACCCGCTTGGCGAAGTTCGTCGAGGCTGGGCCACCAGAGGCCGTCCCGCTGCGCCAGCAGGTGCGGATGCGCCTGACCGGTGGTCGGACCGCCAAGCGCGCCGTCGTCGCGGAGCGGCTCGAGCTGACCGGGCTGATGAAGCCGTTCGACCTCGAGGTGTGGTTCGGCGAGCGCGTCGCGGTGCTCGGCTCGAACGGCTCCGGCAAGTCGCACTTCCTGCGGCTGCTCGCCTGCGGCGGCAGCGATCCCGAGCCTGAGCACCGGCCGGTCGGCGATGTGCTGCCGGTGCCGGTCCCGCACACCGGTCTCGTCCGGCTCGGCTCGCGGGTGCGGCCCGGCTGGTTCGCCCAGACCCACGAGCACCCCAGCCTGCTGGGCCGCACGCTGCTGGAGATCCTCCATCGCGGCGACGAGCACCGCGCCGGCAGACCCCGCGAGGAAGCGGCGCGGGCGCTCGACCGCTACGAGCTGGCCCGGTCGGGAGAGCAGAGGTTCGAGTCGCTCTCGGGCGGGCAGCAGGCGCGCTTCCAGATCCTGTTGCTCGAGCTGTCGGGTGCGACGCTGCTGCTTCTCGACGAGCCGACCGACAACCTCGACCTCCAGTCGGCCGAGGCGCTCGAGGACGGCCTCGACCGCTTCGAGGGCACCGTCATCGCGGTGACCCACGACCGCTGGTTCGCCCGCGGCTTCGACCGGTTCCTCGTCTTCGGCGAGGACGGCCGGGTGTACGAGTCGGACGAGCCGGTCTGGGACGAGCGGCGGGTCGTCCGGCCCCGCTGACATCGGGGGGTATGTCGCTCACCTCGGCGCCGCTCGGCAGCTCGCGTCCGCGTCGGCTTGAGCTGAGCGGCATACCCCCGGTCAGCCGATCGCGTCGCGCACCTGCGCGAGGACCGCGTTCGAGACGACGCCGGTGCCGCCGAGCACGTACGCGACCCACGGCTGCACGCGTGTGAGCTGTTCGCGGCTCGCGGAGGGGAGTCGGTCGCTGCGGGTCAACACGACCGGGACACCAGCGGCGCCTGCGACGGCAGCCGCGGCGAGGGCGTCGGGGAAGGCCTCGCCCGACGGGACGTAGGCCGACGAGGCGCTGGCGAACTGCCTTACGACGGCGGCAGCGGTGCCGTACCGGTCGCTGCCGGCCAACCGGGTCACGATGCCGCTGCGCGCGTAGCGGCCCAGCTGCGTGGCGACGCCCGCCGACACGGCGCCGGTGCCTCCGAGTACGACGATCCGGTCGGGCCGCAGCGCCGAGAGGGCGGAGGCGGTCGTGGCGGGCAGCTTCGAGCGCGTCGTGAGCAGGACGGGCGCCCTGTCCCGGCCGGCGAGCGCGGCCCCGGCGAGGGCGTCGGGGAAGTCGAGGCCGGTGGCGAGGTAGGCGACGTCGCCGCCCGCGGGGTAGTACCGGGCCAGCAGCGCTGCCGTCTCGTAGCGGTCGGCGCCCCCGACGCGCTCGAGGTTGTCCCGCGTCGTCAGGGACCTCAGGGTCGCGGCGACCGAGGCGGAGACCGCGCCGGTGCCGCCGAGGACGACGACGCGGCCGGGCTTGAGCCGGGCCATCGCGTCACGGGTGGCCGCCGGGACCGACCGGGCCTGGGTCAGCAGGAGCGGGCCGTCGTTGAACGCGGCGCGCGCCGCCCCGGCCAGGGCGTCGGGGAACTGCGTGCCGCTGGCGACATAGACGACCTCGACGCCGGGGGGGAAGGCCCGGGAGGCTTCGGCGGCCGTCGCGTAGCGGTCGGCACCGGCGATGCGGGTCACGCTGCCGGGGGTGGTGGCTTGTGGGGTGATCGTGAAGTAGTTCGAGGACAGCCCGTCGCTGTTGGCGGGCCACGGGTTGGCGTCCCTGATGCCGTAGCCGGTCGTGTCCTGGTATGTGTAGGCGCCGCTGGGGGTGGTGCCCTCGACGCGGACCGTGAGGACCCGGCCGCCCCCTTTGCCGTGACCGTCGCGGGTGAGGATCTGGACCCGTTCGACCCGGGCGATCCCGAACCGCTTCTCGAGGCTGGCGGCGGGTAGGCTCGCCTGCCAGGCGTGCGGGCGTCCGCTCACGTACGCGCCGTCGTAGGGGTCGGACTTGGCGACGAGGTAGCCGTGTCCGGCTCCGCCCGCGACGCTCTGGCCGCCGTTCGACGACGAGTACATCGTCGTCGCCAGACCCGTCCCCCACGAGAACCGGTAGGTCAGGACCTTGCCCTTCGTCGCGTCGATGGCCGTGTTCGTCGAGGACCACTCGTAGGAGCTGATGTCACCGTTGCCGAGGCGTTTGCCCCGACCCTTGTAGACCTGACAGCTCGTCGTGTCGCAGGTGTCGTAGTAGTCGGTGTGCTTGCTGCGGGTGGCCGCGTAGGTGCGGGCCGCGACGGCCTGCGACTTCAGCGCCTCGAGGCGCCACGACGGTGGCATCTCCGATGGCACGACGCCACGCAGGTAGTCCTGCGTCGACAGGGTGTTGACGGCCGCGAGCTCGGTGGTGCCGTGGTGGTGGGCGGTGACGGTGCCGCGGTAGACGCGGCGCTCGCCGCCGGGCAGGAAGAGGTCGACGCTCCCCTCGGTGCTGTTCGAGAAGGTGACCGGGCAGGGCGTCTGGCCGTTGCGGTAGACGGTCCACTTCGACGCGGAGTAGGACTCGAGCACGCAGCTGCTCGCCGTCGTCCCGGTCGCCCGCACCCGCCACTGTGTGGGCGCGGTCGGCAGCGTTGTCGTCATCGAGCCGGTCCGGAACGCGAGGCCGGGGCGGGCACCGACCTGGACGATGCCGTCGTCGTCGACGGTGATGCCGATCTTGATCGTCTCCGGCGCCTGGCTCACGAGGTGGGTGCCGGGGTAGTAGAAGCCGAGGATCTGCTGGTAGGTCAGGCCCTTCGTCGCGGCCCCCTGCGCGCCGTACTGCGACATCCCCACGCCATGCCCGTAGCCGCCACCGACGACGTCGAAGACCCCGT
Source organism: Intrasporangium sp. (assembly GCF_030452765.1). GTDB lineage: Bacteria > Actinomycetota > Actinomycetes > Actinomycetales > Dermatophilaceae > Intrasporangium_A. The sequence continues at coordinate 11,402 of NZ_JAKDLO010000098.1, read as the reverse complement.
CGGCCGGCCGGAGGTAGGCCTCGGCGCCGGACTGTGCGGCGGGCAGGGTCGCGGCGCGTGCCGCTGGTGCGGCCGCGATGGCGGGCACTGCCGTGACGAGCGAGGCGGTGGCCAGCACGGCGAGGCGACGGGGCGTGTCACGCATGGTAGGGCTCCCTCGATGAGGTGGCGCCTACCAGTGTGTTGCAGGAGTGATTGGTGTGACAAGCAATCACATCATTGTAATTCGTTGTGCCCGAGAGGGATTCGTTGTGGCTCGCCTCCTGAGGTCGCAGGCGATAGCGTCTCGTCATGGTCGTCAGTGAGCTCGATGTCCCCGTCGTGGGCGCCCCGATGGCGGGCGGCCCGAGCACTCCAGAGCTGGCCGCGGCGGTCTCCGACGCGGGCGGGCTGGGCTTCCTCGCCGGGGGGATGCTCGACGCTGCTGCCCTGCGTGAGCAGATCGCGGACGTGTGGGCCAGCAGCGAGCGTCCCTTCGGAGTCAACCTGTTCGTCCCCGCGATCGCCAACACGTATGCCGCCCAGTCGCGCCCGCTCGATGGCGCCGACCGCGCCCGGGCCGTCAGCGACTATCGGGACCGGCTGAGCACGGATGCGGCGCGGTTCGGGGTCGAGCTCGCCGAGGCCAGGCCCGACGACACGGACGACTGGGACCTCAAGGTCGATCTCGTCATCAGCGAGCGGGTCCCGGTCGTCTCGTTCACCTTCGGGCTGCCCAGCGCCGATGTCGTCCACGAGATCCAGCGCTCCGGCACGCAGGTGATCGTCACCGTCACCGATGTCGACGAGGCGCGTGCGGCAGCCGACCACGAGGCGGACGCGCTGTGCGTGCAAGGTCCGGATGCCGGTGGACACCGCGGCACCTTCGACGAGGCGAAGGAGCCCTCGACGGGTGACCTTGCCGAGCTCGTGGCGTCGGTCCGGGCGCTGGTCGACCTGCCGATCATCGCCGCCGGTGGCGTGTCCAAACCCGAGCGGGTGGCCCAGTTGCGGGCCGCCGGGGCCGACGCCGTCCAGATCGGCACGCTGCTGCTGCTCACTCCCGAGGCCGGCACCCACCTCGTGCACCGGCGTGCCCTCGCCGACCCGGCCTTCACGCAGACGGCGGTGACGCGGGCGTTCTCGGGGCGGCTGGCCCGATCGCTCGTCAACGACTACGTCCGGGCCCACGATGGGCACGCCCCCGCGGCCTATCCGGAGGTGGGTCAGGTCGGCCGCGCGCTGCGGCAGGCCGCTGCGGGGGCCGAGGACCCGCAGTGGTTCGCGCTCTGGGCCGGCACCGGCTGGCGTCAGGCACGGCCGGTGCCCGCGGCCGTGGTCGTGCGTGACCTCGCTGCCGCGCTCTGAGGTTGGGCGGCACCGGCCCGTCCTCCAATGGACCGCCGTGCGTGGTTGGTGTCGCCAGGACGACGCCAACCACGCACAGGTGCTGGTCCGTGGGAACGGTGCGTGTGCCTAGAGTGCTGGCATGCCCTCCCCCGAAGGAAACCTCACCTGGCTGCCCGCCGCCGACAACCCGCACCTGCTCGCACCGCCCGTCGCCCGGGCACTCGCAGGGGTGCCCGGTGCGCGTGTGGCCGAGATCGATGCGAGCCTGGCCGACACGGCCGCGTTCTGCGAGGCCTATGACGTCGCGCCGGAGGCGTCGGCCAACTGCGTCGTCGTCGAGGGCAGGCGGGGTGACGTCACGACCCTCGCGGCCGTGATGGTGCTCGCGACCGACCGGGCCGACATCAACCGGACGGTCCGCAAGCACCTCGGGGTGCGCAAGATCTCGTTCGCCGACCAGGCCAAGGCGCAGCAGCTGACCGGGATGCAGCAGGGTGGGATCACCCCGGTCGGGCTGCCGGACGGCTGGCCGGTCCTGCTCGACGAGCACGTCGCGTCGGCCGGGCTCGTCGTCATCGGGGCCGGGGTCCGGGGCGCGAAACTGCTCCTCGACGGCGCCGACCTCGCCCGACTCCCGGGCGCCGAGGTCCTGGCCATGACCGTGGCCTCGCTGGGTTGACCTGCGTCGCAGGCCTTGCCACGCAGTCATGATCCACCCGACCGGACCCCCTGCCCCGGGTTCGCGAGCCCGGTCAGCACAGCGTCGTCACCGGCTGCGGTCATGGCTCATCCGACCGGACCCCTGCCGCGGGCTTACCAGCGGTTCCCGAAAGAGTCATACTCGAAGTTATGGTCGCGCTTGCGCGCCTTGTGGATGTGCTGCGTGACGCGCCACTGCGGGACGTGGGTAGGCGACAACCGCCGCCACGTCGACAACCACCTGTGCTGCGCCGTCCCGGACGCCGACTGCGCCGTCCCGGACGCCGACTGCGCCGTCGGCAGGGGTCCATGCTCCGACCGTCCCTCGGGCACGACCATGACCTGATCGCCCTGCCCTGGGAGGCTCGTGATGCCCAACCGTCCTGACCCAGTCCCCGGCCACGATGCCGGTGGCGGTCCTGTCACCTCCGCTCGCGCCCCCTTGCCCGCCGAGGGGGTTGGAAACCGTGGCTGGTGGCCCAACGAGCTGAACCTGAGGCTGCTGCGGGCGAACGGCTCCGAGTCCGACCCCATGGGCGGGCAGCTCGACTATGCCGCGGCGTTCACCGCCCTCGACCTGCCCGCGGTCAAGCACCACATCGAACAGCTGCTCACCACCCCGCAGGCTTGGTGGCCGCCGGACTTCGGGCACTACGGGCCGCTGATCATCCGGATGGCGTGGCATGCAGCCGGGACGTACCGGGTCGGCGACGGCCGCGGCGGGGCCGGGGCCGCGCAGCAGCGCTTCGCGCCGCTGAGCAGCTGGCCGGACAACGTGCTGCTCGACCGCGCACGCCGCATCCTTTGGCCGGTCAAGAAGAGGTACGGCCGCGCACTGTCCTGGGGCGACCTCATGGTGCTCGCCGGCAACGTCGCGATGGAGTCGATGGGCTTCGTCACGTTCGGGTTCGGCGGCGGCCGCGAAGACGTATGGGAGCCCGACGAGGCCGTGTACTGGGGGCCTGAGTCCACCTGGCTCGGCGACGAGCGCTACACCGGTGAGAGGGAGCTCGAGAAGCCGCTGGCCGCCACGCAGATGGGGCTGATCTACGTCAACCCGGAAGGCCCGAACGGGAGGCCGGACCCGCTTGCCGCAGCCCGCGACACCCGCGAGACCTTCGCTCGCATGGCGATGAACGACGAGGAGACGGTGGCCTTGATCGCCGGCGGACACACGTTCGGCAAGACCCATGGGGCCGCCGACCCCGCCCGCTATGTCGGCCCTGCCCCCGACGACGCCCCGCTCGAGCAGATGGGCATCGGCTGGAAGGGCAGCTACGGCACCGGTACCGGCCGGGACGCGATCGGCAGCGGCCTCGAGGTCACGTGGACCACCACGCCGACCCGGTGGGACAACAGCTTCTTCGAGATCCTCTTCGGCTATGAATGGGAGCTCACCAAGAGTCCCGGCGATGCCTGGCAATGGGTTGCCAAGGACGGCGCCGGGGCGAACACCTTCCCCGACCCTGAGACCGGCGAGCCGAACCGCCCGCCGACCATGCTCACCACGGACGTCGCGCTCCGGCTCGACCCGATCTACGAACCGATCTCGCGACGCTTCCTGGAGCACCCTGACGAGTTCGCCGATGCGTTCGCCCGTGCCTGGTTCAAGCTGACCCATCGTGACATGGGCCCGATCACCCGGTACCTGGGACCGGAGGTCCCGAAGGAGCACCTCATCTGGCAGGACCCGGTCCCGCCAGTCGACCACGAGCTGATCGACGCCCAGCACGTCGCGTCTCTCAAGAGCGAGGTCCTGGCGTCAGGGCTGTCCGTCCCGCAGCTGGTTTCGACGGCGTGGGCGGCGGCTGCGTGCTTCCGGGGCAGTGACCGGCGGGGGGGCGCGAACGGGGCTCGCATCCGCCTCCAGCCGCAGGTCGCCTGGGAGGTCAACCAGCCCGACCAGCTGAGCCACGTGCTGCACACCCTCGAGACGATCCAGCAGACCTTCAACGCCTCCGGACGGCACGTATCGCTCGCCGACCTGATCGTTCTCGCCGGCTGCGCGGGGGTGGAGCAGGCGGCACGCAATGCCGGGGTCGAGGTCACCGTCCCCTTCGCCGCGGGACGGACGGATGCCTCGCAGGAGCAGACCGATGTCGAGTCGTTCGCCCTGCTCGAGCCAGCCGCAGACGGGTTCCGCAACTATGTCGGCCCAGGCCTGCGGGTGCCTGCCGAGTTCCTGCTGATCGACCGCGCCAGCCTGCTCACCCTCACGCCGCCCGAGATGACCGTGCTGGTCGGCGGGCTGCGGGTGCTGGGCGCGAACCACCGCCAGTCGTCCGTGGGCGTGCTGACCGACCGGCCCGGTTCGCTCACGAACGACTTCTTCGTCAACCTGCTCGACATGGGCACCGAGTGGAGGCCCACGGCGAGCGACTCCGCGCAGGCGGAGTCCTTCGAGGGCCACGACCTGGCCACCGGCGAGGTCACGTGGACCGCGAGCCGCGTGGACCTCGTCTTCGGCTCGAACTCCGAGCTGCGTGCGCTGGCAGAGGTCTACGCCGGCGACGATGCGCGGGAGCTGTTCGTGCGCGACTTCGTCGCGGCGTGGGACAAGGTTATGAACCTGGACCGCTTCGACCTCGCACGCGTCTGCGCCTAGGTATGCGCCCTGACGACCGGCTCATCGGTCGGTCCGCCGAGCTCGACTCGGTCCGGGCCGGGCTGCTCGCACCACACTCCCGGCTGCTGGTCCTGACGGGTCCTCCGGGCATCGGCAAGACCCGGCTCGCTGCTGCGGCGGCGCAGTCCACGACCGACCGCTTCACCGACGGGACGTTCCGCGTCGACCTCACCTCGACGCGATCGGCGGATGCGGCCGTGCTCGAGATCGGGCGTCGTCTTGGCCTCGGTGGACGCCTGGGTGGTGGCGCCCCGCTCGACCGACTCACGATGCACGTGCATGCCCGTGAGGTGCTGCTCGTCCTCGACAGCTGCGAGGTCGTCTCGGGGCTCGGGCAAGTCTTGGTCGAGCTGCTGCGCGGATGCGCTCGGATGGTGGTCGTCGCGACCTCGCGCGAGCGGCTGCACATCGCGAGCGAACGCGAGTACCCCGTCCCACCGCTCGCGATGCCGGCCGCTGACGCGACCGCCGACCTCGCCGAGCTCGCCGTGGTACCGGCCATGGACCTGCTCGTCACGCGCACCGCGGCCGTGCGTCCCGGCTTCGTGCTGAGCCAGGACAATGCCGCGGCTCTCGCCGGCATCTGCCGCCAGCTCGACGGGCTCCCGCTCGCGATCGAGGTCGCCGCCGCCCGCCTCGGACAGTTCGAGCCGCGTGAGGTGGCGGTGCGCCTGCGCCGACGCGACCTGCTCCTGCTCGACGCCCATGGCCCCGAGCCCGGCCGGCACCGCACCCTGCGCACGGCGATCGCATGGAGCCACGACCTGCTCAGCGAGCAGGACCGGGCGGTCTTCCGCCGACTCGCCGCCTTCCCGGCCGGATGGTCCCTCGCCGCCTCCGACGTCGTCGTGACCGACGCCGACCACGGCCCGGTGGTGGACGTTCTCACGGCGACGACCTCGCTGCTGGACAAGAGCCTGGTCCGGCGCATCACCCTGCCCGACGGCACCGAGGGCTACACCATGCTCGACAGCATCCGGGAGTATGCCGCTCAGCAGCTCGAGCGGTCAGGCGAGCAAGACGCCACCGAGGAACGTTTCAGACGGCACTACGCCAGGCTCGCGGCCGAGGCCGAGCACGGTCTGGGCACGCTGGACGAGCCGTTCTGGTTCCAATGGCACAGCGACGAGATTCCCAACCTGCGTGCGGCGTTGTCGAGTGCCCTGCAGGCCCGCGATGTCGCATCGGCGCTGCCGCTCGCGGCTGCCGTGGGCCTCTTCTGCTACACCCACGGCAGCATGGGGGAGTCACGGATGGTGGACCGGGCGGTTCGTCTCGCCGGGCAGCAGGACGTGGCCGTGCTGCCACGCGAGACACTCCCGGGAGCCCTTGTCGTCGCAGGCATCCTTGGGTGGGCGCGGCGCGAGCACGACGCTGCCACACAGTACCTGCGGCGTGGGCTGCGCGAGGCCGAGAGCGCGGGTGACCAGCGAACCGCCGCCGTCGCACACGCCTTCCTCGGGCACGTCGCGCGGACGGCCGGCCTGCTCGAGGACGCGGTGCGGGAACACACCGCGGCCGGTGCGCTCTTCCGCGGACTGGGCAACCCGCACGGGATGGCGTGGTCGCGTCACGACCTCGCACTCGACGTGCTCGAGCGCGACGACGTCGACGAGGCGGAGCGGCTGCTCACTCTCGCGGGCAGACAGTTCGATGCCGAGGGCGACACCTGGGCCTACACGTGGACCAGGGCCGGCCTCGGTGAGTGCGCCCTGCGTCGGGAGAGCTGGGAGCTCGCACGCGAGCTGCTTCGTGACTCGCTCGATGGTTTCCTCGATATCGGTGACCGCCCGCGCGCGTGCTGGTGCCTCGAACGCCTGGCCGTGGTCGCGGGTACGTCGGGGCACCTGGAGACGGGGCTGCGCTTGCTCGGTACCTCCCACACCGCGGGGGACCGGATCGCGTCACCGGCCATGCGGCACCAGAAGCTGAGGGCTGCCGCGCTGCAGGAGCGGGCAGTCGATGCCCTCGGGCCGACCCGCGTCGCTCGGGAGATCGCGGCGGGTCGAGATCTCACGATGCGAGCCGCGCTGGCCGTCGTGGACTCGCTCGGCGATGCCGGTCCGACCGCGGCCGACAGCCCCCTCACCGAGCGCCAGCGCGAGATCGCTGCCCGCGTCGCCGAGGGTGAGACGAACCGGCAGATGGCCCGCGACCTCGGCATCAGCGAGAAGACCGTCGAGATGCACCTGCGTCAGGCGATGGACCGGCTCGGGGTGCACAGCCGCGCCCAGGTGGCCGCGCACGCTGTGCGGCACGGCCTGCGCTGACCTTCCGGCGAGGGCTCAGGCCTTCGTGGGTGCCGGTGCTGCAGGAACGTCTCGACGAACAGGAGCGCGGCGAGGACGAGGACGGCCACGGCGACAGCCGGCTACGCGCTCGGGAGGCCGGCGGTCCGTGGGCAGGGAGCCGACCCTAGGGATATCCCTACTGGCTGCCGGGTCGCCCACGGCGTACACCTGTCCAGTGGGGACGGGGAGAGAGCCCCACGACACAGAGGGAGACCACCATGACCACCCAGGTCGAGACCAGCTACGACATCGAGGGCCGACTGCTCGAGGTGTGCACCTGCGAGGCGGTGTGTCCGTGCTGGGTCGGCCTCGACCCGGACGGCGGCACCTGCGAGTCCATCCTCGCCTGGGCGGTGGATCGCGGGACCATCAAGGGCGTCGACGTCTCGGACCGCATCATCGGTGTGTCGGTGCACATCCCCGGCAACGTCTTCGCCGGCAACTGGAGCGCCGTCGTCTATGTCGACGACCGCACCTCGCAGGAGCAGCAGGAGGCACTGCTGTCGGTCTTCACCGGCCAGCTCGGGGGCCAGATCGCCGACCTCGTGGCACTCATCGGCGACGTGCGCGCGGTCGAGCGGGTCCCGATCACCTGCACGGTCGAGGACGGCGCGGGCCAGCTGCTGATCGGCGATGTCGGCAGCGCCACCGTCGAGCCGCTCGTCGGGGCCACCGGCGAGCCGACCACCCTGCACGACAGCGTCTTCACGTCCATCCCGGGGTCGCCGGCCTTCGTCGGGACGGCCAGCTCGTTCCGGCGCGCCGGTAGCGCGCACGGCCTGGCCGACGTCGAGACCAGCGGGCGCAACGCCATCCAGGGCAGCTTCCGCTTCACCGGGTGAGCGTGATGACGACGTCAACCGCCGCGGCCCCACGCCCGAGCACGCGTGACCCGGCCAGGGTGGTCCTGCTCCTGGCCGGGGCGTGCTGGGCCGGGATCATCGTCGCCCTGGCGACCTCGGGCCTCGACATCGCCAGCCACGACACCGTCATCGAGCATTCGTCGCTGCCGATCCCGGCACGGCTCGGTCTCTTCGCCGCGGCGTGGTTCGTCATGCTCGGCGCGATGATGCTGCCGACGACGATCCCGATGGCGCGCGTCCTCTGGGTGGTGACCTCACGCCGGGCCCGACCCGGCGCCGCTCGCGGGGCGTTCTGGGCGGCATACGGGCTCGTCTGGCTCGCCTTCGCGTTCGTCGCCCTGGCCGGCGACACGCAGGTGCACAACCTCGTGCACCACTGGGGCTGGCTGGAGAGCCACGAGCAGGTCATCCTCGGCGCCACGTTGGTGCTGGCGGGCGCCTACCAGCGCTCGCCGCTCAAGGAGGCGTGCCTGCGGGCCTGTCGCAGCCCGCTCAGCCTTCTCGCACAGCACTACACCAGCTCTGCCGCCGGTGGCTGGCGGGTCGGACTCGCCCATGCGTTGAGCTGCCTCGGCTGCTGCTGGGCGCTCATGCTCGTGATGTTCGCGACGGGTGTGGCGAGCTTGCTGTGGATGGCCGGGCTGACCGCGGTCATGGTGCTGGAGAAGATCAGCCCGTGGGGCGCCCGGCTCAGCGGCCCGGTCGCGGCCGTCCTGCTGGCGGCGGGCGCCGTCGTGGTCGGGATCGGGGTCGCGGGGGGAGCGGCCCCGGTGTGACGATGGAAGTCGCGATCGAGGAGGTGGTTCGCGATGCGAGCCCACGAGCCTGACGAGTCCGGGTACGCCCTGAACGACGGGGTGCGCGTCTACTACGAGGTTCACGGCACCGGTTCGCCGACCCTGCTGCTGCTGCCGACCTGGGCGATCGTGCACTCGCGGATGTGGAAGCTGCAGGTGCCGTACCTGGCGCGGCACTACCGGGTCGTCACCTTCGACCCGCGTGGCAACGGGCGCACCGACCGGCCGCGGAGCGCGGCGGGCTATGGCACCGTCGCCATGGTCGGTGACGCCCTCGCGGTGCTCGACGCCACCGGCACCGAGCGCGCCGTGCTCGTCGCGCACTGCCTCGGCACGGCATGGGCCACCTACCTCACCACGCAACATCCCGAGCGGGTGCTGGGGCTGGTGGCGCTGGCCAGCCTCGTGCCGGGACACCCCGGATCCCTGCCCGAGCGGAGCGTGGTCGACTTCGAGACCGTCCCGCAGAACGACGACGGCTGGAACCGGGAGACCCGGCACTACTGGCAGCGCGACTGGCCCGGATACATCCGGTTCTTCACCGAGCAGATGACCCCGGAGCCGCACTCGACCAAGCCCAGGGACGACCTGCTCGGCTGGGGCTGCGAGACCGATGCCGACACGATCCTCCACGACGTGGACGCCCGTTGCCCGGTGCTGGAGTCGGGCCCGGACGAGCGCGACGCCCTGTGCCGAGCCCTGAACGTGCCGGTGCTCGCCGTCTGCGGCGACCGGGACAAGATCGTCGACCCTGGCAAGTCGGTGCGGTTCGCCGAGCTGACCGGCGGTGACCTGCTCATGCTCGAGGGGGCTGGGCACGCGATGCACGTGCGTCACCCCGTCGTCGTCAACGAGGCGATCCGGCACTTCGTCGACCGCGTCGTGCCGCCCGGGCCGCGCGCCACGCCGTGGGTTTTCGCCCGCGAGCGCCGCCACCGTGCCCTCTGGATCTCCTCGCCGATCGGCCTCGGACACGTGCTGCGCGACCTCGCCATCGCCCGGGCGGTCCGCGAGCAGGTGCCCGACCTCGTCATCGAGTGGCTCGCCCAGCCCCCGGTGGCGGGCGTGCTCGAGCAGGCCGGGGAGATCGTCCATCCGGCGAGCGCCGAGCTCGTCTCCGAGTCGGCGCACTGGGAGAGCGAGGCGTCGGGGCACGAGCTGCACGCCTTCGAGGCCTTCCGCAGGCTCGACGAGGTCTTCTGCGCCAACTACCTGCTCTTCGACGAGGTCGTCCGGCAGACGCCCTATGACCTGTGGGTCGGGGACGAGTCGTGGGAGGTCGACCACTTCCTGCACGAGCACCCGGAACGCAAGCTCGCACCATACGTCTTCACCACCGACGTGGTCGGCTTCCTGCCCGTCGACCCCGAGCGTGACTCTCGCGAGATCGAGCTCACGGCGGACTACAACGCCGAGATGATCGAGCACCGCGAGCGCTTCCCGCGGGTGCGTGACCGGTCCATCTTCATCGGAGGGTGGGACGAGCTGCCGGATGCGAGCCTCGGGCCGGGGCTGCCGCGGGTGCGCGAGTGGGCGTCGCAGTGGTTCGAGTCGGTGCCGTACGTCGTGCCGTTCGACCCGCGGGACTACCGCGACCCGATGGCGCTGCGGAGGCGGCTCGGCTATCGCGAGGACGTGCCGCTGCTGGCGGGGGCGGTCGGCGGGACCGCCGTCGGGCGGGCGCTGCTCGAGCTGATGGTCGAGGCGTTCGGCCGGCTGCGCAAGGAGCTGAGCGGGGCCGAGATGGTGCTCGTCACCGGGCCGCGGATCGACCCCGCCGACCTGCCGGACCTCGAGGGGCTGACGAAGTACGGATACCTGCAGGAGTCGTTCGCCCACCTCGCCGCGGCCGATGCCGCCGTCGTCCAGGGCGGGCTGTCGACGACGATGGAGCTCGTCGCGGCGCGTCGGCCGTTCGTCTACTTCCCGCTCGCACGGCACTGGGAGCAGGAGCACTTCGTCACCCACCGGCTGCGCCACTACCGGGCAGGACGGCCGATGGACTTCGCCTCCACGACGCCGCGGCTGCTCGCGGACGCACTCATCGACCAGCTGTCGCGGACGCCGCGCTACCGGGCCGTGCCGCGCGATGGCGCCAGGGCGGCGGCGGACCGGATCGTTCCGCTGCTGACCGGTCACGCTCACGTGTGACGCCGACGCGTCCCCACCGGGGATAGGTTGAGCGCGTGGCCACCCTGGAGATGACCTACCGACAGCTCGGGGAGAGAGAGCGGCCTGACCGTCTCGACGGTCGGGCTCGGCTGCAACAACTTCGGACGTCGGCTCGATGCCGACGCGACGGATGCCGTTGTCGGCGCGGCCATCGAGGCCGGCAGGGGCCAGGCGCCCGGAGCGGGTCGCCGACAACGTGCGCGCCGGTGGTCTCTGGGAGCCGTCGGCCGAGGACCTCGCGGCACTCGACGAGATCACCGCGTAACCGAGTTTGCGAGGCCGTCTCCCGCGCTGGCTGCACTGTCGATCAGAACTGATGCACGGTCGATCCGGCCCCATCGAGAGTGCAGTTCTATCGATCGAGAGTGCATCCGGTCGCACGGTCGATCAGAACTGATGCACGGTCGATCCGGCCCCATCGAGAGTGCAGTTCTATCGATCGAGAGTGCATCCGGTCGCACGGTCGATCAGAACTACTGCACGGTCGATCAGAACTACTGCACGGTCGATCAGAACTACTGCACGGTCGATTGGGATTACTGCACGGTCGATTGGGATTACTGCACGGTCGATCGAGCGGCATCGCCGGATCGGACAGGGCAACCCGACGGCCAGGCGTGTCGCC
>NZ_JAKDLO010000293.1 GCF_030452765.1 Intrasporangium sp. | reverse complement strand
GCGAGTACCGCAACCGCCTCTACCGCGACCAGCCCGAGCACTACGTCAGGCTCCGTGACCGCACGGCCCCGCCTGCCGTCGAGGAGGCGGACCATGCCGACCGGGGATGACGAGCTCGACGCGATCTTGGCCATGCCGTTCGCCGAGGCGGAGGCACTGCGCAAGACCGAGCTGGCCGAGGTGACCGCCCAGCTGCCCGCCCTGCGTGCACTGGTAGACGCCGAGCAGATCGGCACCCCCGCCTGGCATCGCACCTCCAAAACTTGGCGGAACGCGACCCAGCGCGCCCACTCCGCCCGCAACCGAAACGCCTGGCTTTGGGGGAAGGGGCACCGATGGTGACCCGGCCAGCGCGCGCACGTCACAAGGAAACCGGCATGGGACGTACCGCGTCCTCCCGTCCCGCGTCCCCCGTCGATCCGTACGCGCCGATCGGGGCTGGTCTGGTTGGCCCTGATGGTGATCCGCACGGGCCGGGCGTGGTGGCGATCGAGGTCGGCACGCCGGAGTACGACCGGATCACGTCGACCTTGCGCGGGTTGCGCAGGGATGGCGTTGCGCAGGACTCGCCGGAGGGGCGAGCTGCGATTGAGTCTGCACGGGATGGGGCTGTCGTCTTGATGGCCCGCCGTGGAAAGTTCCCCTTGAAGGAGGAAATGAAATGACCGAGATGATGTCGAGGTTGAACGCGACGAGTGCGCGGGAGCGTCTGGAGAGTGCGGGGTCGCGCATGTCGGCGATCACGATGGGTCTGCGGAACGCGACGATGGAAGCGCGGTCGTTCCGGGATGCGAACCTGAGCCCTGAGGGTTTGGGTGCGAGGCGTCAGGAGATGGTCGAGGCGGCGCGTGAGCGGGCGTCGAGGGCTGTGCGGGACCTGCGGGCTGAGGTGGACCGGGATAGCGCTGTCGTGCGTTCCTGGGCCGAGCTGCACACGCCTCGGGTTCCGGATGACGCGGTGGGGCTGCAGCGGCTGGGGATGGCGTGGGACCGGGCTCGGATGCAGCTGGACGCGGGCCGGTCGATCCGGGAGGTACTGGCCACCGCGGATCGGGACGTGGCGTTGGCTGTTCGGGAGTGGGGCCCTGACTGGCTCCGGGCTCACAACGCGAGCATCCGGCCGGTGGGGCTCGACGGGGCCGCCTGGCCTGAGCCGGACACGACGGGTTTGGTCCGGTCGTGTGACCGCCGCCTCGCTGAGACGGTGGGCGGGTTGTCTGCGGCTGCGATCGAGAGCGTGCAGGCGGTGGAGGTGGCGCGGGCTGGCCTCGAGCCGATGATGCGTCACGCCGAGCTCGAGGTGATGGGGGCCAACACGGACCCGACGTCGTTGATGTCGGCGGCGCTTGAGTCGCGGTTCGCGAGCGAGCAGGCGTCGGCGGGTTTCGTCGCCGCTGAGGTGGCGTCGTGAGCAAGCTTCCACACCCGGTGCCGTCGCTGCTGCGCCGCCTCGAGGCCATCGAGAGGCAGCTCGTCCAAAAGGGGTCACCGTTCACTGGCACGGGTGTCCGCCCGAACGGGCTCCAAGGGTTGGACAGCGACAACTACGTGCCCGGGGCCTCAGGTTTCAGCCTCAACGGTGGGGCAGGCACGGCAGAGTTCAAGGACATCACGCTCTATGACCTCCCGAACTCTGCCCTCGCGTCCCCGGTGCTGCCGGCGAACCTTCACGCGGACACGCAGACCTTCAACGTGAAGGTGGCGTGGCAGACCATCATCTCGGTGTCGATCACGGTGCCGGCCGGTTACACCCGGGCGCTGATCCTCAACCTCGTGACTGCCGTGGTGGCGTACAACAACACCGCGAAAGTGGAGTTCCTCTACGTGCAGGGCTCCACGAGCGCGGGCAACGTCGGCGGTTGGCCGTTGGGGTCGGGCGCGGTCGGTGCGAACGGTGGCACTGCGGTCGGGTCTGACTTCCGTACCGGGCTGCTGACCGGGCTCGTGCCGGGGTCGGCGCTGACGTTCACGGGCTCGGTGTCGTCGAGCTTCGGGACGTGGGCTTCGTCGACGTCGAACCTCGCCAACTTGGATGTGGCGCTGCTATGGCTGCGATGACACCCCCGCGGCCGGTACGTGGCGAGCCGGTCGGTACGCAGGTCAACACCGCCTACCCTGACGAGCCGATCCTGGCGCCTGAGGCGCCGACCGTCGTCCCGGACGAGCCCACAGTCCGGACCCCCGAGAATGAGCCGCCAGGGGCTGCCTGAGACGGCGAGAGGCCCCACACCGAGTGATGGTGTGGGGGCCTCTCTGCGTTGCCTACTGCTCTTCGAGGGTGATCGCATCCAGTCGCTCGGCAGCGGCCAGCAGTAGCCGTGCGGCCTCGACGGCCTGGCTTGACGTGAGACGACTGTCCGGTGCGTCGAGCACGATGCAGGCCGGGGTCACGGAGACGGCCGTGCCGCTCTCGTCGAGCGTCAACGACTCGGAGGCGACGATGCCGACGTGCACGGACAGTCGCCCGCCGTCGCGGATGGGTTCGTTGATGTCGCCGAGTGAGCGTTCGTGGAAGCGGTACTCGGCCTCGTGGTCGTTGGTGTCGTATCCGTGGCCGGCGCCCAGCTCGCACCAGGTGGGGCAGGGGTTGGCGGTGGTGCCGAAAATGTCGGCGTGGATGGTGCTCATGATGGTGGCCTTTCACGATGGGGTTTCTTGGAGGTCTCAGTCCGCGGACAGTCCGCAGGACGTTAAGTAACGACGGGGAACGTTGATGGATGACGGGTGCCCGGATCGCCTGTATCGCAGCGCGATCGGCACGTTTCCGCAGGTCAGGGGCTCATGGCGCAGAGACCTCATAATCCGTCGGTCCAGGGTTCAAGCCCCTGCTGCCCCACCACGACGTACCGGTTCCCTGGCAGACGGCAGCCAAGCGCTGTGCGCCGATAGCCATTTGATGGGTATTGAGCGATTTCAGCAGGCAATGTCGCTTATGTTCGTGTATGTCTAGCCCATGCATGCGAACAAGCGCCGTTCGGCGCCTCAGGGGTTCACCAAGATGCGTTCCGTCCGCGGTGCCATGACCTTCGTCGTGGTAGCCGCCATGTCAGCACCACTGACCGCCGCCGCTCTGTCGCCACCTGACCGGCCCGTCGCCAGGCCGGTCGTCCAGCCGGGGCAGATGCCTGCCAACAGCGCCGCCCAGGTTGCCGCTCTCCAGACGGTCAAGTCATCGCTCACCGGGGCTGAGCGCAAGCTCGACAGCCGGTTCGCCCTGTCGCTGCGGGCCCGCGCCAACGGGGCCCTACGCTCGGCCTTGCCCTCCCTCGACGCCCTGTCTGCGACCAAGGGGGCAACAGTCGCCGTCGACATCGACGTCAGCGACGTGAACGACTCGC
>NZ_JAKDLO010000097.1 GCF_030452765.1 Intrasporangium sp. | reverse complement strand
GACAGTACCTCCGTATCGTGGCAGCAAGGACGCGAGCCGTGCCTTCTCCGGTCGCGTCGCTCAACAGGCCTGGCCCGTCCGTTCGAAGAGATGTTTTGCAGATCGCGATGGCTCGTTTATCCACAGCTCCTCGACGGTCGGGTCGTCGAAGTACTGCTGCAGGGGCCCGTATCCGGCCACGACGGACAGGATCGAGCGCACCGCGGTGCCGGTGTCGCCGAGAACGGGCAACCCGCCGTGGAGGGAACGCTCGTCGTAGTCCTGCACGGCATCCACCACGAGCTGGCGCATCTCGCTGCTGTCCCGGGCAGGGTCGATGCCCGATCGCCGGATCAGCTCACGGACCTCGCCCTCGATGTGGGCGACGGCTTCGTGTGACGCCGCGTAAGCGCGAAACTCAAGGGGATTGCGGGACTTGTGATCTCCGAGTGCACTCTCACGCCGATGGAGAGGTCGTTGCCTCGTGGCCGAGATCTGGCGGAACCGTTACTCGGCCTCCGCTCGTCCAGGGTGAGAACCCGGCTCTGCCGGAAGTGGGCAATAGCCCCGTCTCCTCGCATGAAGGATGTTCAGCACGGCGATGGCGGCTCCGGCCGCAATAACTAGGATCGGTGCCAGTTTGAGAGCAAAGCCGAGCAGCACAAGCACGACTGCCAAACCCACTCCCCACAAGACCGGATGAACCACGACCCAGTCACTGAGACGGCTCAGCAGACTGCGCATCTGCCACCACATCCCTCGGCTTTGGACTGCCAACGATCGTAGGGCCAACGACGTACGGCGACTCCGGTAAGCCCTGCGTGTCAGGGTGAGTTGAGTCCAGTGGTTCACAGCAAGTCCGCCTGACACAGGTGACGTCCATCGGGGCAACCACAGGCTGTTGTCACCGGAGTGTTCTCAGGGCCGTCGGGGGAAGTGAGTGCCAGGGCGGTGACCCCATGGACACCGAGATCGGCGTAGGAGGGTATCTCTCGGAATCCGAGTTCTCGGTACAGACGATCGGCGTGGGCCATGGCGTCTGGCTTGGTCTGCAGCCGGAGCTCGTAGAACCCCAGGTCGCCACTCGCGGCGAAGGCCTCGGTCACCGGCGTCCTGCCCAGGCCGCGGCCCCGCGCCCAAGGAGTGACGTACATCCGTTTGAGTTCACCGACCGCTCCGGTGAGCCGGTGCACCCCGACGATGCCAGCCGGTCGCCGCTGGGCGAACCCCACCAGGAGGAGGCCGTTCGGCGGCCGGTAGAAGCGGGCCAGGTCCTCGAACTCGGCACCGGCCGCGGGTTGTGCGGCGGCCAGGTCGAGGCCCAGTTCGCGACCCAGCCATCGCTGGTACTCGGTGAGCAGTAGCGCCGCAGAATGCCAGTCGGCATCTGCGTTGATCCTGCTCACCGCGACCGACGCCCGGCTTGTGGTGAGGATTGCGCGGCCCATGGGGACCCTCCTTGTGTGGGTGTCGCTGTGGGTGCGGCGATGCTGACTGTCAGCCGAGAGCGGCGGCGGTCGCTCACAGGGGTCGACCGTCGCCGATGCTGTCAGTGACGGATCTGGTGGACTAGGTTGAAGGCGCTCTGGGGCGTGACGGAACCGGGTGAAGCCGGCCGCTGCCATCTTCATTGGGCTGGATCGCGCCACATTCGCCACAGTTTTGGCCGCCTCCGGGCAGGTGGATCGTGTCGATGTCCACGAAGCCGTGGCGCAGGTACAGCGCCCGGTTCCGGGGCGTGGTTGCCTCGAGGTAGGCAGGGATGCCGGCCCGGTCCAGCGGCGGCAGGGTCATTTGTAGCAGCCGGGTGCCGAGGCCTTCTCCCTGCCGGGTGGGATCGGTGCCGAGGAAGACCAGGTGGGCGTGGGGCTGCTCTGGGAGCTTGGACTGCATGTAGGCGAGCACGCGCAGCGCTCGCGGCGTGTGGTGACCGCAGTAGGATTCACCCCGCGGTGTGTACGCCGTGCTGGGTGCCGATCATGGTGAAGGCCGTCGCGATCGGGAGGAACACCATCCAGGAGATTGCGTTGGCCGGTCCAGGGCATGACATGCAGACGCGTTGGTGGACCAGCTATGACAGGCCCCGAGGGTCCATGAGCGGCACGCTTCTTCGAGTGCCGCTCATGGAGCGATCGACCCGGCGCGTCAGCCACGTGCCTCGATCACGAGGTTGGTGGCGGTTGCCACCGCCACCTCGGCCGTGGCGAACCCGGCCTCACGGAAGACTCCCGTCAGGCGCGCGGGTCCCGCCTGCGCGCCGAGTGCGGCACCGCCCTCGGAGATGCTGTGCGGTACGCACAGCGCCGAGCTGCCGACGTAGAACACCGGGGCGATCGGATTGGCCAGGTTTGCCTCCAGCGTGTCCTCCGCGTAGGGCTCAACTGCGACCACTCGGCCTCCCGGCGTCAAGACCGAGCGGGCATGTGCCAGGGCGGCAACCGGGTCTCCGAAGTCGTGCACGGCATCGAAGAACAGCACCAGATCGTACTCGCCCGCGTAGGAGACCGAGTCGGCGCGCTCGAAGTGGACCCGCCCAGCCACCCCGGCCTCCTGCGCACCGGCTTGGGCTTGGCGAATCGACTCCTCGTGGTAGTCGACCCCCACGAACTTCGACCGGGGAAATGCCTCGGCGAGCATGATGGTGGGGACGCCGTGGCCGCAGCCGACATCGAGCACCCGGATCCCGGTTTCGAGGCTCTCGACCAGTCCGTCGACGGCAGGCAGCCACTCGGCGACCAGGGAGTTGCGGTACATCGTGCCGTAGAAGCGGGCGACCGCGCTGAACAGCCTCGGGTCCTGCTCATGCCAGCCCAGGCCATCGCCGGTCGTGTAGGCGTGTGCGAGCTTGTCGACCACGCCCCACACCGCGGCGATGAGCTCGAAGCCGGCCGTCAACGACGCCGGACCTTCCTCATCGGCCATGACCGCTGCGGCCTCGGCGGTGAGGGCAAAGGTGCCATCCGTGGAGTACCCGACGTAGCCGTTCGCTGCCTGTGCCGAGAGCCATTCCTGCAGGTAGCGGGGGGCGATGCCAGAGCGTTGCGCGAGCTCGGAGGCGGTGGTGGCCTCGACCGAGGCCAGGTGCTGCCACAGGCCGAGGCGGTCGCCGAGGTAGACCAGGATCGCGTTGTACGCCGCAGCCTGGTCCACCGAGACCTTGGTGGCGAACTCCTCGAGCCGGACCGGGTCGAGTTCGGCGGTGAGTGTGTCGGTCATGATGCTTCCTTGTCCTTCGGAGGCACCGGGTTGGTGCCTGTCGAACACGAGAATGCGGGTTCCTCCTGCCTCCGGGCTGCCACCGGCCTGTCACCGTGAAGACCGCGCCGGATGGTCCGTGCGAGGTCCGTGACAGGGAGGGTTGCCAGCCTCGGGGCATGGAGAATGTGCCTGTGGACGAGCTGGGCACGGTGTTGATGGTCTGGGCCCACCCTGATGACGAGGCCTACCTGGCGGGCGGTCTGTCGGCGGTGCTGACCGACGCGGGGCAGCGTGTCGTGTGCGTGACCGCGACGTACGGCGAGGCTGGCGCCTCCAGCGTGCCGGTGACCGACCGCGACCAGCTCGCGGAGATCCGGATGGCAGAGCTGGAGACAGCACTGGCCATCCTCGGCGTGCGCGAACACCACTGGCTCGACTACCCCGACGGGGCCTGCGCGGAGGTCGACCAGGACGCTGCTGCAGCCCGGATCGCCGCACTTGTCGAAGAGACCGGACCGGACACCGTGGTCACCTTCGGCCCTGACGGGTTCACCGGACACCCCGACCACCAGGCAGTCAGCCGCTGGACCGATCTCGCCCTGTCCTGGGCGGGTCACCGGCCACGCCTCCTGCACGCGGTCACCACCGAGGGAGCCGTCGACTGGGACCTGGCTGCGAAGTTCGGGGTCTATGACCTCGGCAAGCCCCGCGTGTGTGACGAGGAAGAGGCCGCCGTCCTGCTCCCGATGGACGGCGTCCTCCTGGACCGGAAGGTCGACGCGCTGTTGTCCCAGGAGTCGCAGACCCGGGAGCTGGTGCAGGCAATGGGCCTGGCGCGATTCCGGGCCTGGGTCGCGACGGAAGCGTTCGCGAGGCCCGAACCCGGGTGACGACGGGCATCGTCTCGTGCGGGCACACTGGGGTCGTGGACAGCGACTTGGTGGACCGCAACCGGCTCGGCGTCTGCGTGGACGTGCTCGGTCCCCTAATCCTGCGGGTGCAGGGCCACGATATCGACGTACCGGGCCCCCGGCGGCGGGCGCTGCTGGCCCTGCTCGCCCTGGAGGGGCGGCGTGGACTCTCCCCCCCGCGCATCGTCGACCTGTTGTGGCCCGAGGACCCCCCGGACAACGCACTGCAGGCGGTGTACTCCCACATCTCCCGGTTGCGCGGGCATCTCGGACCGCTGGCCTCCCGCGTAGAAAGGCGGTCGGCTGGCTACCGACTGCGCCTGGAGCCGTTCGAGCTCGACGTGGATGCCGCGCGGCGTTGGGCTGAGCGGCACACCGCGGCCGCGCTCGACCTGTGGCGGGGACCCGCCCTGGGCGAGTTCAGCGCGTACGGTGCACTCGAAGCCGCCGCAGTGGGCCTAGGCGAGTTGCGGCTCAGGCTGGTCGACGACCTGCTCGAGCAGCGCCTCGCGGCCCGGGATCCGGACGTGGTCATGGAGGCCGTCGCGGCGGCCTCCGAGTCCCCGCTGCGAGAGCGGACGGCGCAGCTGCACGTGCGGGCTCTCGCGGCCGAGAACAGGACTGCCGAAGCCATGACAGCAGCCCAGGCGTTCCGCCGCCGGCTGGTCGACGAGACCGGGCTCGACCCCAGCGAGACCTGGGCGCGCCTGGAGGAGCGCGTCGCGGCCCGCACGGCCGGACCACCAGCGGCGCCCCGGCCGATCGCACGAGTCGGCCGACCGGACGGACCGATGTTCGGCCGTCAACACGACCGTGAAGAGGTGGTCCGTCTCCTCTCGACCCATGCCGTGGTCACGCTCAGCGGGCCCGGAGGTGTGGGCAAGACCCGACTGGCGCTCGACATCGCCTCCCACCTCGCCCCGGGGCAGGAGGCGATCGTGGTCACCCTGTCCGTCGTCGACCGAGCCGATCACGTCTGTTCGGCCGTCGCTGCCGGACTCGGGCTGGCTGCGGCATCTGCCCTCGGAGTGCCCGAGATCGTTGCGGCCCTGACCGATCGGCGCCTACTCCTGGTCCTGGACAACTGTGAGCACGTCGTCGACGCCTGTCGGGAGTTGGTGAACGCGATCCACCGCGGCGCCCCGGGTGTGCAGGTACTGTCCACTTCACGGGGGACGCTCCAATTGGCCGACGAGTACGTCGTGCGACTGCAACCGCTGCCGGTCCCCCGTGATGTGCGGGATGTGGCGGCAGTCCGCAGACAGTCCAGCGTGCGTGCCTTCGTCGAGTACGCCCGCCGACGTCGTCCGGGCTTCGACTTCAGCCAGGAGGAGGCGGGTGACCTGGTCGAGGTGCTGCGCAGACTCGACGGCCTGCCCCTGGGCATCGAGCTCGCCGCCAGACAGGTGGCGGTGATGCCGCTGGCTGCCCTGCGAGAGCGGCTCGACCGCGCGCTGGACCTATCCACCGGGCGGTCCGCGCCCCAAGAGGCGCGGCAGCAGACTCTGCGCGCGACCATCGACTCCTCCTACCGACTGCTCAACGACGACGAGCAGCGACTGCTACGTCTTCTGGCGCCATTCCTAGGAGGCGTGGACCTACCCACGATCGAGGCCCTGGCCGATGGCCTGGGCAGCGACCCACTCGACCTGCTGCACCGACTCGTCGACTCGTCCCTTGTGGTCGCCGACCCCGTGAGTGGGCGGTATCAGCTCCTGTTCACCGTCCGGACCTTCCTCCTCGACGAGCTGAGGCTGCTGGGCCAGGCCGAGGAAGCACACCAACGCTTCGTCACGCGCTGCAGGGTGGTCGCCGAGGAGATCAGGGCCGAGATGAGCGGCCCAGCCGAGCAGGCCGGGGACCGCCGGTTGCGCGCCGAGCTGGACAACCTGAGGGCAGCACTCGACCGGGCCGGACTCGCTGACCGGGTCGCGATTGTAGTCGCGGTGAACCAGGTCGTCACCTGGCGCGACCTACCCGAGATCTGGGCGTGGGCAACCGACCTCGTCGAGGATCCCGCTGTCATTGACGATCCCGCATGGTGGGCAATCCTGGCCTGTGCGGCCGAGGCCGCCCGCCTCCTCGGCGAGCTCGACACCGCCCGACGCCGTGCCCGCCAAGTGATCGACGCGTCGGACCCGGGCGGGGATCCCGGAGCACTGCTCCGGGCCTGGAGCGTCGTGGCCGTGGTCGACCACTTCGGTGGTGACTTCACCGCTGCCCGTGAGGCTTGGCTGAGGGCTGCCTCAGGCCCCGGAGCAGAGCGGAGCACGTTCATCGGGTCAGCCGCCCTCGCTGCCGCCTATGACGGCGACCATCAGACCGCCCGGGCTCTGCTGGCCGAGGCACGGACGGCCGCGACAAGCGCATCACACCGGGCGTTCGCTGCCTATGTCGAGGGCGAGCTGCTGGCACCCACCCACCCGACGCAGGCCCTCGGGTGCTATGAGACCGCGATCACCGAGGCAGCGCGCGTGGGCTGCACCTTCGTCGAGGGAGTTGCCAAGGTGTCGCTCGCCTCGACCCGGACCCGGGTAGGGGACCTGGCCGGTGCGGCTGAGGGTTTCGCAGACCTGATCACCACCTGGCGGCGCACGGGTCAGTCGACCCAGTTGTGGACCACCGCGCGCAACGCAGCCGAACTCCTCGCGGTGGCCGGAAGTCAGCGCGCCGCGGCACTTGTGCTGATCGTCGCGGCAGAGCAACCCGGGGCTGCCGCGGTGGACGCGCAGATCGCGCGGTTCAGCCGGCGGTCGTACCTGCCCCTCGCCGAGTTGGTCGATGACTCCACCCGCGCCGAGCTGGTCGAGGAGGCGCGATGGCTGAGTTCGTCCGATGTGCTCGATCACCTGTTGGCTGAGCTGGAGACGCTCGGCTCATCGCCGCCGCACAGACTGAAGGACCATGTCCAGGACGCCGGCGACCAGGCCACCAAAGGGATTGAAGACGAGCAGCGGGACGATCTCGAAGCGCATCGCGAGCGGTCCCCGCCGTGATGGCCAGTTCTTCTCGGTTGTCTCCACGGCGATTCCCGTGCGGCGACGCGATGCCCTCCGGGCGACCGCTTTGCAGGCATCGGCCGTCCCCGGATGCCTTTGGCGTTTCGGGGTTCGTGCACCCGCGAGGCGGGGCATCGTCGGCTGTAGTTGGGCTCCTGCGGGCGACGACATGAAGTCGAGCAGCTCAGTCATCGTGTCGGCCATCCGGTGCGACCAGCGGCCGCGGACGGTGTGGTCGCCGTTGCGGACTGCGGCGTCACGCAGCATGTCGTCGACGAAGACCGTCATTCGCTTCTCCTCGGGGGTCAGGCTGCGGCGGCAGGCCGGTGGGGGCTCACGGGTGGCGAACCAGGCTGGCTCGGCGGGCAGCGGCTGCGGCCAGGGCGTGCAGGTGGCTGGCGTGGTCCGGGTGGCCTTGCAGGTCGAGGACGACCGCGGAGGCTCGGCAGTCGATCGCGAACCTGCCCAGGTGCCACGCGGTCAGGCCGCGCAGGGGCGGGGGTGCGCCCCCGACCCGGGCCGTGGTCATGACGCCCGGGACAGGATCGGGTCGTCGACGACGAGGATGCTGCGCATGGCGATCAGGTCGTCGAGCTGGTCGGTGATCGAGGACGGGTCGGGCAGCTCGGCTTGGGCGCGGATCTCGGCGCGGTCCTCTTCGGTGGTGCCTCCCCAGACGCCGTAGACGTCGTGGGTGAGGGCCCAGTCGCGGCACTCGTCGGTGAACGGGCAGGCAGCGCACAAGGCCAGGTCGGGGCCCGGCCGAGCCAGAGCGCGATCACGGTGCTGTGTACTCCAGCGGTGCGCAGACACATCGCGGCCGTGTGGCGCTTATGTGAAACTTCACATAAGCGGCATTCGAAGGCACTGCATCTGCTGGAGAACGGAGTCAACCTCATCTACATCCGCGACATCCTCGGGCACGCGTCCATCGTGACAACCGAGGTCTACGCCAAAGCCAACCCGGAGATGAAACGCCAAGCCGTCGAAGCAGTCGCCAGCAAGACCCTCGGACCAAGCCGCTACGACGACGCCGCCCGGGAGGATCTGCTGACGTGGCTCCGCCAAGTCATCTGAGCGCCGTTATGCGAAGAAGCCGGGCCGCACCGAGCCCCTGACCAGCACAGACACCACCAACTTCACGTAACCGAGGACTTCACATCAGACGAGAAGTCCCAGGTGCAGGCGCTGGCCCGCTCGCAGCCGACGTTCCCGATGATGCCGGGCATGCCCGAGAAACGCACCCACGACTACGTCCGGCACGGCACGACCAGCCTCTTCGCCGCGTTCAACACCCTTGACGGCACGGTCATCTCATCACTGCACCGGCGACACCGGACCATCGAGTTCAAGAAGTTCCTGGTCAAGATCGACCAGCAGGTGCCCGCCGAGCTGGACGTGCATCTGATCTGCGACAACTACGGCACCCACAAGAGCCCGCCGATCACCCGCTGGCTGCAGGCGCACCCGCGCTTCCACGTGCACTACACGCCCACCTACTCCAGCTGGATCAACCACGTCGAGCGCTGGTTCGGGTTCCTACTAACGCCGTCCGACACCCGGAGGGACAGGACGCGCGTAGAAACTAGCCCAAATACAGCGTGACCGCACCAAACGTCCAAACCCGCTGTGGACAACCATGCGCCCGGCCCCATCTGCAGCGGGGCACTGTGGACAACTGGAAGCCCGCCCGATGCGAATCTGGTGCGATGGGGCGGCGAGAAGGGAGCGCCCGTTGCGCCTGCTGATGACGGTCATCGATCCGGGGTCCGAGCCACCGGTCTGCCGTGATGTCCTCATCGACGCGCCGGCCGGGGCGGCCTTCGCCGACGTGGTCGACGACCTGCGCCGCCTCGTCGGCTGCACCGACACGACGCTCGGTTTCCGAGTGGGTAGGCAGGTGCTCGACAGAGCCCAGCCCCTCGGTGAGCCGCCGCTGCTGCGCGGAGCGATCCTCACCCTCGATCGTCCTACCGGGGCCGGTATGCCGTCCACGCCGGGCGCCGTCGTCGACCTCGAGGTGGTCTCCGGCCCCGGGGCGGGCCGCGTCGTGCCCCTGGCGCGTGGGGTCAGCCTCGTCGGGCGAGGCGCGGGATGTGCCGTCCGGCTCGCGGACCGCACGGTGTCCCGGCACCACCTCGAGCTGTCGGTCACCTCCGCGGGAGTCACCATCCGCAACCTCGCACCGACCAACGGGTCTCGCCTCGGCGGCACACCTCTTCAGGCCGGGCCGGTGCCCTTCCCGCCGGGCGACCGGCTGCAGATCGGCTCGACGACGCTGACCCACCGCATCCGGCCCACGAGGCCCGCTGCGACGACCGTCATGGCCGGTAGGCGGCAGGTCCACCGACCGCCCCGGTTCTGCCCGGAGCGGCCACCCGCCAGGATCGAGTTCCCCATCCGGCCGACCAAACCGGAGCGCAACCGCCTGCCGCTGATCGCGGCCCTCCTGCCGATGGTGCTGTCGCTGCTGCTGGCGCTCGTGCTGCGCTCGCCCGTCATGATGCTCTTCGCTCTCCTGACGCCAGCAATGCTGCTCGGCCAGTGGTGGAGCGATCGCCGGCACGGCCGGGTCTCGTACCGCCGCCGGCTCATTGACCACGAGAAGCACTACGAGGCCGCCGAGGCTCGCCTCGCTGCGGCGCTGGAGCGCGAGCGGCTCCAGCGGCACGAGGACGCCCCTGACCTCGCGGTCACGACGGCAGTCGTCACGGGAGTCGAGGCGCGGCTCTGGGAGCGCCGAGCCGGCGATCCGGACTTCCTCGCGCTGCGACTCGGGGTCGGGCCACAGCCGGCCCTGACCACCGTCGTGGGCGAGGGCGCCGACCTGCCGGGGATGCCGTCGTTGGACGTCCCGGCTGTCGTGCACCTCGCCGATGTCGGGGTGCTGGGCGTCGCCGGTCCACGCACCCGGGCCCTCGCGCTGACGAGCAGCCTGGTCGGACAGCTCTGCGCGTGGCACTCACCCCGCCATGTGCGAGTCGTCATCCTCACGGCACACGAAGCCGGACAGGACAGCTGGGCATGGGCTCTGCTCCTCCCCCACGCAGCGTCCGTGCACGGCACCTGCCTGGCAGCCATGGGCGACCACACCCACGAGGGATCGGTGGGCCGCCGTGTGGCCGAGCTGGCCGGGATCGTCGCCGCGCGGATGGAGGACACGGCACACACAGCGGTCACGTCCGATCTCGTCGTGGTCCTCGACGGCTCGGAGCGGCTGCGCCGCGAGCCCGGCGTCGCCGATCTGCTCCGGGACGGCCCAGCGGTCGGGGTCCAGTTCGTCTGTCTCGACCGGGACGCGACCAGACTGCCGGTCGAGGCCGCCGCGCAGGTCCTCATCGGTGACGGGCCTGCGGCCGAGGCCCGGTACGACCACCGCGGTGGGACCGTCAACCCACTCGTCCCGGACCTGCCGGACCCGGCCTGGGCCGAGGCGTTGGCCCGGGCCCTGGCACCGCTCGAGGACGCCACGCCGGTGCAGGACGGGCCGGTCCTGCCCGAACGTGTCGACTTCGTCGAGCTGCACCGGCTGCATTCGGGCGCCGACGTGCTCGATGCCTCGTCCCTCGCCCGGCTGTGGTCGGGCCGGAGGCACCGGCCGACGGCCCTGCTCGGCCTCGGCGACGGCGGACCGGTCGTCGTCGACCTGGTCGCGGACGGCCCCCATGCCCTGGTCGGGGGCACGACGGGCGCCGGCAAGTCCGAGCTGTTGCAGACCCTCGTGGCGAGTCTCGCCGTCCACAGCCCTCCCACCGAGCTGAGTTTCGTCCTGATCGACTACAAGGGCGGGTCGGCGTTCCACGAGTGCGCCGACCTGCCCCACGTCCTCGGCGTGGTGACCGACCTCGACGAGCACCTCACGGCACGAGCGCTCACCTCCCTCGGCGCCGAGCTCAAGCGCCGAGAGCGTCTGCTCGCCCAGGTCGGGGCCAAGGACCTGGACGACTACCGGCGCCTGGCACCGGCCCACGAACGCCTGGCTCGGCTCGTCCTGGTCGTCGACGAGTTCAAGGTGCTCGCCGACGAGCTGCCCGACTTCGTGAGCGGGCTCGTGCGGCTGGCTGCGGTCGGTCGGTCGCTCGGCGTGCACCTCGTGCTCGCGACGCAGCGTCCGGCCGGAATCGTCTCGGCCGACATGCGGGCCAACGTCTCCCTGCGCATCGCACTGCGGGTCCGCGACCGAGCCGACAGCGACGACGTCATCGAGGCGCCCGACGCGGCCCGGATCCCTGATCGGCTGCCCGGCCGGGCCTACCTGCGGGTGGGGTCGCGTCCACTCGTGCCTGTCCAGGTGGCCCACGCAGGACGCCCCGACACCGATCAGGCCGGACCAGGCGCTCAGCCGATCACGTGGCCCATCGGGTGGGGCGACGTCATGGCGTCGCCCCCGCGCGCCGGCACCGGTCCGGGCTCCGAGTCAGGACCACCACCGCTGGGGGGCGTCGCCGCCGCCGTCATCGAGGCAGCCGCCCGGCTCGACGCCCGAGCACCCGCCTCACCCTGGCTACCACCTCTGCCCGACGCCCTCCCGGCAAGCGACCGTCGCCTCACCGGCACCGAAGCCTCGCAGGCGGTTCCCCTCGGACTCGCCGACCGGCCGTCGGAGCAGCGGCAGGCGGTCCTGACGTGGGACCCGGCGAGGGACGGGCACCTCGGCATCGCCGGTGGGGCCCGGACCGGGCGGACCACCGCCGTGCTCGCCATCGCGCTCCGGCTCTCGGAGCGGTTTGCGCCGAGCCAGGTGCACCTGCACGCCATGGAAGGCAGCCCCGGTTCGCTCGCCTGCCTGTCGGCGCTGCCGAACTCGGGCTCGATCACGGGGACGAGCGACCCGGGGCGCCTCAGGCGAGCCATCCAACGCCTGTGCGAGCAGCGCCACCGGGCGGGACTGCACACCATTGTGCTCATCGACGGGTGGGAGCCGATCACCCAAGCCCTGGACGACCTCGACCAGGGAGAGAGCACCGAGCGGCTGATCGGGCTCGTCCGCGACGGGCTCGCCCGCGGCATCCATGTCATCGTGACCGGGGGCCGGCAGGTGGCGTCGGGCCGGCTCGGCGGGCTCCTGCAGCGCCGGTTGGTCCTCGACATGCCGGACCCCGTCGACCTCACGCTCGCCGGACTCAGCCCGGCAGCAGCGGCCCGGCACCGACCTGCTGGCCGAGCGCTCGACGTGCTGGACGAGGCAGAGGTCCAGCTGGGCCTGCCGGGAGACGACGTGTCCGACGATCCCGCATCCCTCGCCGGGTCGGTCGCGGCCAGGTCGGCGAAGCGGTGGGGGCCGGTCTCCGTCGGGGCAGGCCCGTGGCGCCTGCTCCCGCTGCCGGACCACGTGATGCTGGACGGTCTGCCCCGAGATCCCCAGCGCCTCCTCGTCGGTGTCGGCGGCGACGATCTCGCGCCCGTCGGCTTCGACCTCGAGCGTGACGAGCGCAGGATCCTCGTCCTCGGCCCTCCTCGCACCGGCAAGTCGACCCTGCTCGGCACTCTGCTGACCCAGCTACTGGACTCCGGTCGCCACGTGGCCCTGGTCGCACCCCGGCGCTCCCCGCTCGCCGATGCACCGCCACGGCTGGGCCTGCACGTGCTGGCCAGGGAGGAACATGACCGCTTCATCGCGCTGCGCCGTGAGCACACCGACCTCACGGTTCTCGTCGATGACGCAGACCTGCTGGACGGGACGCCCCTGGAGTCCGCTCTCGTCGAGGCCACCCGGCTCGTCGAGAGCGCATCTGGTGTGGTCGTCGTGACGCTCGACTCGCGACGCACCGCTGGAGCGTTCCGGGGTCTCGTCCCCGAGGTCGCCAGAGCGGGCGCCGGCGTGCTGCTCTGCCCGAACTCGTCGGCTGACGGTGACCTGCTCAGGATTCGCGTGGATGGGCCATCGGCTCGCACACCCGGGCGCGGTCTGCTGGTGACCGACGGGCTGCCGGTCCCCGTCCAGGTCGCGGTGAGTGACCCGGCCGCTACCGCACCCGGTCCCTACCGGTCGACGGCGCTCCCGTATGCCGCTGAACCGCGCCCACCCGTATGCCGCTGAACCGCGTCCTCCCGTATGCCGCTGAACCGCGTCCTCCCGTACGCCGCTCAACTGCGCACGCCCCGAAACGCTCAGCCGCTCATCCGACCGGTCAGCTCGGGCCGTCAGAAGTAGTCGGCGAATCACCGGCCCCACGATCGCCCACCTACCGTTCGGAGGTCAGCGGCGCCGGGTGGGGCCCACCGGAAGGTGGCGCCGGGGCGGCATGCGCGGGCCGCGGCGCGCTCGCCGGTGCCCGGCCAGCGCGAGCAGCTGCTGGACACGGAAGCGATGACCCCGATAGGGCTCGAGCAGCCCCGCCAGCCCTGCGTCGTCGACGGGTCGTCCGGTCAGCGCCCAGCCGATGTCCTTGGCGACATGGAAGTCGCCGAAGCTGACCGCGTCGGCGTCACCGAGCGCGCGCTGAGCCACCTCGGCGGCAGTCCACACGCCCACGCCCGGAACAGCACGGAGCCGCCGTCGCGCCTGCACCGGCGTCAGGTCAGGGATCTGCTCGAGCCGCCCGGCCACCTGCGCGGCTGCCACGACGGCCCGGGACCGGGCCGGGTCCACCTGCGCCCGGAGGAACTCCCACGAGGGGATCGAGGCCCAGCCATGCGCGGTCGGTGGAACCACGAGTCGGTCGCCGAACGGGCCGGGCGCCGGCTCGCCGAATCGCCGGACCAGCCGGCGGTACCCCGCGAAGGCCTCCTGCCCGGTCACCTTCTGCTCGATGATCGCCGGCACCAGCGCGTCGAGGACGAGCCGGGACCGCGGGACGCGGTAGTGGGCGAACCTGTGCCACGCGTCCCCCACCGGAGCATGCACGGCACGAAACCCGCTTGGGTCGTCGCCCGCACCGAGCAGGTCCGGAACGGAGTCCAGCAGCCACTGCGCTGCTGGCCCCCACGCCTCGGCCTCGACGGCGGCGATGCCGGGCCGGCACAAGAGATGGAGCACCCCGGCACCGTCCGGGGTCTGGGCGGCACGGGCGAAGCCGGCTCCGTCGCCGGTCCACCACGTGGGGTCCCCCGATCCGCGGCGGAAGGCCGAGAGCTGGGCCGCCAGGTGGATGGGCCGACCCGCGTGCCACACCCGCGTCCGGCCAGTGGTCATGCCGACAGTGTCCACGATACGACCGGCAGCGGAATGGGAGCCCCCCACTCCGCGTTGCCACGATCGTGGAAGCCGACAACTATGTACCGAGCCCGGCCACGTGGGTCCGCGACCAGGTCGACAGGATTCTCGCCACCGGGACGACCGAAGGGGTCCTGATCATGGGGCGACCCGTGGTGCTCGTCGCGATGCGAGGCCGTCGGACCGGCGCCCAGCGTCTCGTCCCGGTCATGCGCGTGGAGCACGATGGCACGTATGCCGTCGTCGGCAGCAAGGGCGGCGCTCCCAGCGACCCGCAGTGGGTGCGCAACCTGCGGGCCCACCCGACCGTCGAGCTGCAGGACGGCACCACCACGACGAGCCGTCGCGCCCGCGAGCTTGCCGGGGACGAGCGATCGCAGTGGTGGGACCGGTGTGTCGCGGCCTTCCCGTCCTACGCCGAGTACCAGACCAAGACCGACCGGCTGATCCCCGTCTTCGTCCTCGACGCGGCCTGACGCCTCACGTCCGCGGGAGCCTCTCCTCGTTCCGCCGGTTCGCGATGAGATCATGCCGGCGGGCGTAGAGCCAACCGAGCAGCGCACAGGCCACGTCGACGACGGTGACGATGAAGCGAGAGACGATCGCAACGGCACCGGCGGCTGCGACGGGGACCGCAGTGGCGAGGATGAGGGTGAGCAGGCCTTCCCGGGCCCCGAGACCGGCCGGCAGGACCACGGTCAACATCCCGAGCGAGACCGACAGTGCGTAGCCGGCCACGCTCGCCACCCCGAGGTGAGGGTGCGGTTCTGGACCGGCGACAGCGCGCGCGAGCAGCAGGATGTGCACGCCGAACGTCAGCCAGGCGAGCACGAGCAGCCCAGCGGCACGCACGACCGCCCGGCCCGAGAGGGCATGCTCGAGCGGGTCGCGGCGCAGGAGGTGCAGCAGCGCGCCGATGAGCCGGTTGAGCACCTTCGGCACGAGCAGGACGGCGACGACGGGCAGTGCGAGCAAGACCCACCAGCCGACGCCGTCAGCCTCGCTCCGAAGCAGCAGCGGCGCCGCCGGGAGCCCCACGACGATGCCGGTGAGCAGCGCCAAACCGAGCGCGAGCAGCCCTGCGACCGCGGTACGACGTCGGGGGACCTCGAGGTTGCTCGCGATCTCGGCCTGGACGAGCACCGACCAGAGCGACCCCGGCAGGTACTTGCCGAGCTGCCCGACGAAGTAGACGCCACTCGCCGGCGCCAGATGCAGCGGAGAGCCGAGGTCGGCGAGAAGCACGCGCCAGCCGAGCATCGTCAGCCACGTCCCGACGAGTGCGGCCAGCGTCGACAGCACGAACGTGCCGGCCGAGATCTGGCCCAGGTGGACGGATACGGCCGCCCAGTTCGTCACGACCGCATACCCGACGGCGGCCACGGTGAGGACGGCAATGGCGATTCGCGCACCGGCGAGGACCCTGCGACGGGTCATGAGCGCGCCACCTCCCTACCCTCGCGTCGGTCCCCGCCCGCCATGACCCCCGACTGTAGTGCCCATCCGGGCCGCGCCCGGGCCCTGCGTGTCGCGCGACCGGAGCACCGGAGCGACCGCTCTACGCTTACACCTGATGGACATGGATGACGTGTGGCTCGTGGTGCCGCTCTACAACGAGGCGGAGGTCATCGGCGACGTCGTGAAGCAGGCCGTCACCACCTTCCCCAACGTCGTCTGCGTCGACGACGGGTCCCGTGACGACTCGGCGGAGCGTGCCGAGGCGGCGGGGGCGGTCGTGGTGCGCCATCCGGTCAACCTCGGTCAGGGTGCGGCACTGCAGACCGGCTTCGAGTACGCCCTTCGCGACCCCCGGATGCGCTTCGTCGTGACGTTCGACGCCGACGGCCAGCACCAGGTGCCCGATGTCGAGACGATGATCGCCCGACTGCGGCATGGCGAGGTCGACGTCGTCTTCGGCACCCGGTTCCTCGACGACCGCAGCGAGTCCGGGGCCCTCAAGCGTCTCGTCCTGCGCCTCGCGGTGGCCTGGACCAACCTCACCACGAACACCCGGCTCACCGATGCCCACAACGGTCTGCGCGCCCTCAGCCGCCCGGTGGTCGAGCGCATCGACATCACCCAGAACCGGATGGCGCACGCTTCGGAGATCGTCGCGCAGATCGGCTCGATGCGGCTCGGCGGTCGACCCATCCGTTACGCGGAGGAGCCGGTCCACATCCTCTACACCGACTACTCGAAGGCCAAGGGCCAGTCGCTCTGGAACGCGGTCAACATCCTCGCGGAGCTGATCTGGCGATGAAGCAGCTCGGTATCCAGATCCTCCTGATCGTCGTCACCCTCGCGATCGCCTGGCGGCTGCTCATCTCCTACGGCCAGAAGGCGCAGGCACTGCGCCGCATCGGCTTGCTCGTACTGGCCGCGCTCGCCATCTACTCGATCATCGACCCCAGCAAGACATGGACCCGCCTGGCCAGCATCCTCGGGGTCGGACGAGGTGCTGACCTCATCCTCTACGGTCTCGTCGTCGCGTTCTTCGGCTTCGTCGTGACGACCTTCCGCCGCTTCCGGGAGATGGAGATCCGCTACACCCGTCTGGCCCGGCGCCTGGCCCTCGAGGAGGCGCCCCCTCCGGGGCGTGGGCACAGCAACGAGGCCCACAATGAGCATGGCGTCGGTGGGCGTGGCACCGAGGGGCTGTCCTCACCAGCCGATACCCTCGACCAGCCGAGCCCCGCCCCCGACCCGGAGACCTCCTGAT
>NZ_JAKDLO010000292.1 GCF_030452765.1 Intrasporangium sp. | reverse complement strand
CCCGCCCGACGTCGTCGCGGTCGCGGACCTCGCCGGCTCCACCGCGCAGATGCTCGACTTCGTTCTCAAACGCCACCCGAGCCAGGTCACCCTCATCACCGAGTGCTCGATGAGCGACAACATCGCCGCCCAGCACCCCGAGATCGAGTTCATCCGGCCGTGCAACCTCTGCCCGCACATGAAGCGCAACACGCTCGCCAAGATCCGCCGCAGCCTCGAGACCATGACCCACGAGGTCACGATCGCCTCCGCGGTCGCCGATCGCGCCCGTCTCGTGGTGGATCGGATGTTGGCCGTATGACGCCCACCCAGCTCTCGTCGTCGCGCCCGGCGGGTGCCGCCGGGCTCCCGGTCATCGTCGGGGCGGGGCTCGCCGGGCTGGTGACCGCGCTGCGCCTGGCCCCGCAGCCCTGTGTCGTGCTCTCGGCCGGGTCCCTCGGCCACGGCGCGGCGAGCGGCTGGGCGCAGGGCGGCATCGCCGCGGCCCTGGCCGACGACGACTCGGCCGAGCTGCACGCCAGGGACACCCTCGCGGCGGGCGTCGGGCTGTGTGAGCCCGTGGCGGTCTCGCGGATCACCTCAGCGGCGCCCGCCGCCGTCGCCTACCTCAGCGACCTCGGTGCCCGCTTCGACCGGGACCGGGATGGCCGCTACCGGCTCGGGCTCGAGGGAGCCCACTCGCGCCACCGCATCGTCCACGCCAAGGGCGACGGCACGGGTGCCGAGATCCTGCGGGCCGTCGTCGAGGCCGTCCGGGCGACACCGTCGATCACCGTGCTCGAAGACACCCGCGCGCGCCGCCTCATCGTGGACGGCGGCCACGTCGTCGGTGTGCTCGCCGAGGCCGCAGGGCGCCAGATCCAGCTGACCTCCAGCCAGGTCGTCCTCGCGACGGGTGGCTCCGGCCAGCTGTGGCAGCACACGACGAACCCGCGAGGCTCACGTGGGCTCGGTCTGGCGCTGGCCGCACGAGCAGGCGCCGAGCTGCGCGACCTCGAGATGGTCCAGTTCCACCCGACCGCGCTCGATATCGGGATCGACCCGATGCCGCTGGTCAGTGAGGCCGTCCGCGGCGCGGGCGCCCTGCTGGTCGACGCCGCCGGTGACCCGCTGACCGACGACCCGCTCGCCGCCCGCGACGTCGTGGCCCGGGTCGTGTGGGGGGCGGTGTCCCGTGGGGAGCACGTGTTCCTCGACGCGCGCACAGCCTTGGGGGAGCGCTTCGCTGCATCTTTCCCGACGGTGTCGCGCGCCTGCCTCGCCGCCGGGGTCGACCCGGCCGCCGAGCTGATCCCGATCCGGCCCGCTGCGCACTACCAGTGCGGCGGCGTCACCGTCGATCTTCGTGGCCGCACCACCGTGCCGGGCCTCTGGGCCGTCGGCGAGGTCGCGAGCACGGGCCTGCACGGCGCGAACCGCCTCGCCAGCAACTCGTTGCTCGAGGCGGTCGTCTGCGGTGGCTGGGTGGCCGACGACCTCGCCGATCGAGAGTGCACCAATCCCGATCGAGAGTGCACTACTCCCGATCGAGAGTGCACCAATCCCGATCGAGAGTGCACTACTCCCGATCGAGAGTGCACCGGCTCACAGCAGATCGCCGCCGCTTCGCCAGGCAGTGTGGTGACCAGCTCGACCTGGGCACCACCCACCGATGGGCGAAGCGACCACGGATGGCCGCGTCGTGACGACGGTTCGCCGCGTCCCGACGAGATCAGAGCCCTCATGACGCGTGCGGTCGGGATCCTCCGCGACGGCCTGAACCTCGCGGCGGCCGACTCGTTCCTCACTGAGATGACGACGCCTGACCCTGAATACGTCGACGACACAATCCTCGTCGCACTCCTCGTGACGCGCTGTGCCGTCCTCCGGCAGGAGAGCCGTGGCGGACATACCCGTCTGGACTACCCGCAGACGGACGACATGGCGGCGCACACCGCAGTCGCGCTCACCGATGTCCTCCCGAGCAGGGTTGACCAGGCCGTCCACCTCGTGCCGGTAGGAGCCACCCGATGATCCTGAATCCCCTGCCGATCCTGAATCCCCTGCCCGACCTCCTGCTCCGACCGCTCGTCGAGGCGGCCCTCCTCGAGGACCTCGGCCGCGCCGGCGACCTCACCTCGGACGCGATCATCCCGATGGATGTACGCGACGCGTTCGTCATCGCCGCCCGCGAGGCCGGCACGATAGCCGGACTCGACCTGGCCCGCCTGGCGTTCACCTCGGTCGACCCCTCGGTGCGCTTCACGACCCACGTGCCGGACGGTACTCGCGTCGCACCCGGTGACCGGGTGGCCCGCATCGAGGGGCCGGCCCGCTCGCTGCTGACCGCCGAACGAGTCGCGCTGAACTTCCTCGGCCACCTGTCCGGAATCGCCACGGCGACAGCGACGCTCGTCGATGCGGTCGCTCACACGGACACCCGGGTGTGCTGCACCCGCAAGACCACACCGGGGCTCCGCGCGGTGGAGAAGTATGCCGTCCGCGCCGGCGGAGGTGTCAACCACCGCTTCGGGCTCGACGACGCCGTGCTCGTCAAGGACAACCACATCGCCGTCGCCGGCTCGGTCAGCGAGGCCGTCAAGCGGGTCCGTGCAGCGGTTGGCCACCTCGTTGCCATCGAGGTCGAGGTCGACAGCCTCGACCAGCTCGAGGAGCTGCTCGTCGACCCGGTCGACGCGGTGCTGCTCGACAACATGTCGCCCGAGACGACCGCCAGGGCGGTTCGGCTCGTGGCCGGGCGGATGGTGACCGAGGCGTCCGGGCAGGTCACCCCCGAGACGGCGCCGGCCCTGGCCGAGGCGGGCGTCGACCTCGTCTCTGCCGGATGGATCACCCACAGTGCACCGGTGCTCGACCTCGGGCTCGACCACACGCCCGAGTAGGAGGCGCCACGCGATCCCGAGCAAGGTCGGCGCCTTCCCTCGACCATGCGCGCGAGCAGGAGGATGGGCAGGGAGGTCGCGATGCCGCTCAGGAGGCTGAGCGGCATCCCGACCTGCGCGCCACTCGAGGGCCCGCTCCATGGCTGGACCGGCTGGAGGGCTGACGGGCTGGAGGGACACGGATCAGCTTGGGCTCGGGTGGGGCCGCAGGGGCGACGGCGGTCGGGGCCATCCGGACGAGCGCGACGATGCCCACCGTCACCGCGAGCAGGGCAGCCGCGACGGTCAGCGCCGTCGTGGACCCGACGACGAAGGCGTGCTGTCCTCGGAGGGCGGCCGGTCCGGGTGCTCCGGCAGCCGCCCTGCTGGCCGACCCGAACACGGTGACGAGCACCGCGAGGCCAAGGGTCCCGCCCAGCTGACCCCTCCACTTAGTGGTCAGGATCGTAAGTTCGTCGGGGGTCAGGAGGCTTGGGCCGGGTCGG
>NZ_JAKDLO010000096.1 GCF_030452765.1 Intrasporangium sp. | reverse complement strand
CGGCGCCTCGGTGCCCGGCGCCTCGGTGCCCGGCGCCTCGGTGCCCGGCGCCTCGCGCACGCAGATGGTGTCGTATGTCGCCGGCTGCGACCGCGCGGCCCGCACGGAACCCTCGGGCGGGTTCGGAAAGATCGGCTCGCCCCACTGCATGACCCGGCCGCTCGGTCACACCTGCTCCGCTCGGTCGCACCTGCTCCGCGGAGTCGCCGCGCGTGGCGCCCACGCGCGCCCACGCCGACCGCGCAGGCCGTCGGCTCGCCACGCCGAGCACCATGCCGAACGAGACCGCGAGACCGTGCTGGTCCCGCAGGAACAGGAGTGTCACCGCGGTCGCGACGAGCAGCGCGACGAGGGCGAGATCGGTGGCCACGGGGCGCGTCGACCAGATGGCCACCACGACCAGCAGCACCATCGTCGCCATCGAGTCGCCGGCACCTGACTGGTCGAACGCCAGAGCAGTCAGCACGTTGCACACGACCCCGCCGAGCACGAACAGGACCGGTAGGACCCATCCACGGACGAGGCTGCCAGTCAGCAGCACCGTGATCGCCAGCGTGACGAGGTTGAAGATGGTGCCTGGCCAGCCCCCGTCCTGCAGGAACATGGAGGTCACCAACCGCCACCACTGGCCCTGCCCGATCTCCGCTGGATCACGAGCGCCACGCGCGAGCAGTTCGGGCCACCAGAACTGCAGGCTGGAGGGAATGGCCACAGCCAGCCAGAGTGTGACGCCCCACCACGTGCACCGGGGCTGACCGGCGCGCTCCGCGACGCGGCACACCTGCACCACCCCGGCGACATAGACGAGCCAGTAGAGCAGGCCGATCACGGATGTGACCTCACATCAATCATGACACCAGCATTGCCGAAGCCCACGGCCAAGCCATCGGCCACGTGGCTGATGTCGCAGCCCTGGCCGTCGCGCTCCCTGCGGCTGGCGTCGGCCCTGATCGTCACCGCGTCTCCAGCCACGCCCGCATCGCCACCACCATCCTGACGCGGCAGCGCAACCCCCCGACAGGTCGCGGGACTCTGTCCGTGCGGATCAGCCATCTGGCCGACGACTTCGATCGGCCCGCCCGCGCAGCATGGGTGGACCGATCAGAGAACGAAGGGGCAATCACCACCGACAACGACGACGCAGGCGCTCGCTCGCCGAGGGTCGGATCGTGGGTCGGGCCACACTGCTGCGCCCCGCCGCGCCCGCGACACCTGGTCCGCGTCGGCGACAACACCCCAACCACGAGCCCGACCCCGCGCACCGATGACACTGCCTGAGGGGTCCGTCGCGCTGCTGTTCGAGACACCCAGGGCGCATCCGGTCGAGTTGCGCCTGCCCTGTCGCGAGCATCCCGACGACCTGTGGTTCTCGCAGCGCCCTCGGGAGGTGGAGCAGGCCAAGCAGCTGTGCCAGGACTGCCCGATCCGACCGAGCTGCCTGCAGGCGGCTCTGCGACGGGGCGAACCGTGGGGCGTGTGGGGTGGCCATCTGCTCGAGGGTGGCCGGATCGTGGCGCACAAGTGTGCGCGTGGGCGGCCACGCAAGATCACCCAGTTCCGTGACCGAAGGGACCACCCCACGCCTCGATCCGGCGAGGTGTCGACCTGCTTGCCGCGGGGAGCATCTGGAACTGGCGCAGCTCGCCCCCGGTGCCCACCCGGACCGAGGGCAGGGGCGGCTCATGACAGGTGCGCCGAGGATGTGGGCGGCGGCGATCCATCCCTGACCACGGGTCTGATGGTGGCGCTGTTCGCCCTGGTGGCGCTGCGCCCGCCGATGCCCCGGCACTCGTCACCGTCGCGTTGGTGCTGGGGTGCCTGCACGTGAGGGGCACGTGCACGGTCACTTCAGATACCGGGTGGGATCGCTGGCCGCCCGCGCGCCGTGGGCCAGCCAGGCATGGAAGCCTGCCGGATGGCGGCGTTCCATCTCGTCGAGGTACCGCGCGCGAGCCTGAACCACCGTGACACACCGGACCGGAAGGCGGGCCCTCTGCAGCGCGACGAAGCTGCGCCGCCACTCGTAGCAGAGTTCGGTGTCGCTGAGAACCCGAAGGTCCTGGGCAGGCTCACGCGAGATGGTGACCACTGCCGCGCCCCCGCCGGTACCCGCGGTCGTGGCTGGTTCGCTTCGCGTGGCAACGGTGCGTACTCGTTGCGAGGCTTCACGCGGAGACCCCGCGAACCGGGCCAGCCACGGGTGAGCCCGCGCTCTGCTCACGACCATTGGGGATGCCGCCGCCAAAAGACCCACCAGCGCGAGCCCCGCCGGTCCCACGGCGTAGACCAGCCCGACCACGGCCACCGTAGCGGCAGCCGTGAGGCCTCCGGCCCGCGCCGCGGCGCGGTAGCGCCCCCCGGCCATGCCGTGCGCCCCAGCCCTGCCGCGCGCCCCGGCACCCAGGGCAAAGCCGGCCCCGGCCAGCGCACCGATGCTTGCCATCGGCACCACGGTCTCGAACGGAGCCAGGGCGACCGCCGCAGCCAGTGCGGGCACCCCCACAACCACGATGATGACCCACCACACGCGCCGATACACGCCCATCGCCTTCTCCTTGCCACCCCAGCCGCCGCGGATGGCATCGCCTCCTCGACGTTGGCCAAGGCTTGCGTCGGCCGCATCTGGTGGTGATCGGCCAGCCTTGTCGACGTTGCGGAGTCGCGTCCCCGCCAGTCTCAACAGGTCCTGCTGGCTTGCTACCCGCAGGAGCGAAGCCGCAAACCGGCCGTGGTCGCGCCGCTCCTCGGCGTGCGTCTCGATGGTCGCTTACGGCGCCACGGCACGGGGTTGTGCGTGGTTGTCGTCACCCCGACGACACGGACCGCACACACCCCTCGGCACATGCACCCCTGCCAAGCCGTATGCCGCCGAGCCGCGCGCAGCGCGAATGTGACCCGGGCGCAGCGCGAAGGTGAGCCCCAAGCACGGCCGGGCTGAGCGGCATACCCCTCGGTGCTTATGCAGGCACGGACCGCTGCGTCGGCCCCGTGTAGCGGCTGAGCGGCCGGATGATGGCGTTCGCAGCACGCTGTTCGGCGATGTGGGCCGTCCACCCGACGACCCTGGCCATGGCGAAGATCGGCGTGAACGAGGCGAGGTCGAAGCCCATGACGTCGTACACCAGCCCGGTCGGGTAGTCGACATTGGGGTGCAGGTGGGTGCGCTCGAGCATCGCGGACTTGAGGGCCCGATAGGCGCCCACGCGCTCGGCGGCCGTGCCGTCGGCGGTGAGCCGGTCGAGCTGCGCCAGGGTGGGCACGCGCGAGTCTCCGCTCTTGTAGACGCGGTGCCCGAAGCCCATGACCTTGACCTTGTCGGCGAGCGCCCGGTCCAGCCACCCAGCAACGTTCCCGGCGGGTCCGATCTCACGGAGCGTGCGAACGACGGCCTCGTTCGCGCCGCCGTGCAGCGGTCCCTTGAGCGCACCGATGGCAGCGGCCACCGCGCTGTAGAGGTCGGACAGGGTCGAGGTGACCACGCGGGCGGCGAAGGTCGACGCGTTGAAGCCGTGCTCGGCGTACATGATAAGAGAGACCTCGAACGCGCGCACGACCTCGTCGGCGGGCACCTGCCCGAAGTACATCCGGAAGAAGTTCTGCGCAAGGCTGAGCGACGGATCGGGAGAGATCGCGTCAAGCCCCTGGCGTCGCCGATGATCGAGCGCGACGACCGTGGGCAGCTTGGCGAGCAGGACGATCGACCTGTCCCGGTTGCGCTCCGGCGACGGGTCCTCCTCGGTGGGGTCCTCGGCCCCGACGACGCTGACCGCGGTGCGCAGCACGTCCATCGGGTGGCACGTGTCGGGCAATGCCCTCACCAGGTCACGCAACGGCCGACTCAGCTCGCGGTTCTCCCGTTCGTGTCCGGTGAGCTCGGAAAGCTGCTCCGGGGTCGGCAGCTCCCCGGTCCAGATGAGGTGGGCGACCTCCTCGAAGGTGCGCGACGCGGCGAGCTGCTCGGCCGGGTAGCCCCGGTAGATCAGCGAGTTCGTGGCCGGGTTGATCTGCGAGATCTCGGTGGTGTCCTCGATCACCCCGTCGAGGCCACGGTGCACAGCGGTGTCGGCTTCGTCGGCGGGCTGGTGGGACTGGCTGGTGTCAGTGCTCATGGACTCTCCTCCGTGGTGGTCATGGCAGTAGCGGTTGTGGCAACGGAGTCGGAGGTGTCCACGGCGGGTGCGTCGGGCTGCTCGTCGTTGACCCGGTCGGCCGGGTCGCCGGTTGGGATGTCGAACGCGAAGATCTGGGAGTCGAAGGCGGTGTAGGAGTCGTAGCGCAGCAGCTCGTAGAGCCGGGCGCGGGTCTGCATCCGGGGGACGAGGTCGCGCTGGGTGCCCTTGGCGGTCATGGTGCGCAGGCCCTCCTCGATGGCTCCCATCGCCAGGCGCAGCAGCGTCACCGGGTAGATGACGACGTTGAAGCCGATGGAGGCCAGGGTCCCGGTCTCAAGCAGGCGGGTCTTGCCGAACTCGGTCATGTTGGCCAGCAGCGGGGCCTCGACGGCGCGCCGGAACGAAGTGAACTCGCCGGTGTCCGAGAGGGCTTCGGGGAAGACCAGGTCCGCGCCGGCGGCGACATAGGCCTTGGCCCGGTCGATCGCCGCGGGCAGGCCCTCGACGCTCCGGGCGTCGGTGCGCGCGCAGATGACGAAGTTCCGGTCGGTGCGGGCGGCGGTCGCGGCGGCGATCCGGCGCACCATCTCGTCGGTGGTGACGAGGGTCTTGCCGTCGAGGTGCCCGCACCGCTTGGGGTTGACCTGGTCCTCGATGTGGCAGCCGGACAGGCCCTTTGCTTCGAGGGTCCGGATGGTGCGTGCCACGTTGAGCGGCTCGCCGAACCCGGTGTCGGCGTCCACGAGCGTGGGCAACGTGGTTGTCGAGGCGATCTGCTCGGCCCGGCCGGCGACCTCGGTCAGGCTGGTCAGCCCGATGTCGGGCAGGCCGAGCTCGGCAGAGAGCACCGCGCCGGAGATGTAGACGCCCTCGAAGCCGAGCTCCTCGATGAGCCGGGCGGTCAGCGGCGTGAACGCGCCCGGGAAGCGCAGCAGCGTGCCACTGTCGAGGCCGCGGCGGAAGGCCAGCCGGGCCGCGGCGGCGGGGTCGGCGCTCGTCACGACGGGGGCGGCATACGGGCTGGTGGGCATGCTCACCGGAACAGCCCTTTCGGGCCGGTGGGCAGTGCGGCGAGGTCCGCGACGGGGGTGAGCCCGGCCAGCTGGTCGGGTGCCAGCTCGGGCAGGTGCGAGGCGAGGTCGAGGAAGCGGTCCTGCTCGGCCGGGGAGACGACGCCGGCGGCGAGGGTGCGGAACTTCGCGAGGTAGTCCTTGCGGGCGAAGGGATGCGCGCCGGCGGGGTGGGCGTCGGCGACGGCCAGCTCACCGGACACGACGCGGCCGTCGTCGAGGGTGATCTCGACCTGCCCGCCGAAGGCCCGCTTGTCCGGGTCGGGGTCGTGGTAGCGCCGGGTCCACTCCGGGTCCTCGACGGTAGTGACCTTGTGCCACAGCGTGACGGTGTCGGGCCGGTGCGTTCGCTCCGCGGCATACGAGTCGAGGTGGTGCCACCGCCCGTCCTGCAAAGCGACCGCGAAGATGTAGGCGATCGAGTGGTCGAGCGTCTCCCGGCTGGCATCCGGGTCCAGCTTCTGCGGGTCCCCTGCCCCTGTGCCGATGACGTTGTGGGTGTGGTGGCTGGTGCGGATGAGCACCGACCTGACCCGGCTCGTGTCCGGCACCTGCGGGCGCAGCGTACGCGAGGTCGATCAGCGCCTGGGCCTGGTACTCCGCGGAGTGCGCCTTGGTGTAGGTGCGCAGGATCGCGGCCCTCGGCTCTCCGGGGGCAGGCAGTGGCACGGTGTAGCGGGCGTCCGGGCCGTCGAGCAGCCAGGCGATGACCCCGTCCTCGCCCTCGTAGATGGGGGCCGGCGCCCCTTCACCTCGCAAGGCCCGGTCGAAGGCCTCGATCGCCGCCTTGCCGGCGAAGGCTGGGGCGAACGCCTTCCAGCTCGAGATTGCGCCCTTGCGGGACTGCCGCGTCGCCGTCGTCGTGTGCAGCGCCTGCCCGATCGCCTGGTAGGTCACCTCGACCGGCGCGTGCATGAGTGTGCCGAGCCCGGCGGCCACCGAAGGTCCGAGGTGGGCGACGTGGTCGATCTTGTGCTCGTGCAGGCAGATCCCGGTGGCGAGGTCGACCTGGACCTCGTAGCCGGTGGCGATCGCGCGGACCAGGTCGGCCCCGGTGCGCCCTGCATGCTGGGCCACCGCCACGAGCGGCTGGATGTTGTCGCCCGGGTGGGCGTACTCGGCCGCGAGGTACGTGTCGTGATAGTCGAGCTCACGCACGGCGGCCGCGTTGGCCCAGGCCGCCCACTCCGGTGAGACGTGCGTCGCGCTCTCCTGCCCGAAGAGCGTCGCACCACCCTGCGACGGGTCGCACCGATGCGCCAGGGCCTGGTCGCGGGCGACGGTGGCGGGGGGCCTGGTCACCGAGGCCATGGCTACGGCGGCGTTGTCGATGGCCCGGTTGACGACCATCTCGCTGACCTCGGGCGGGACCGCGACCGGGTCGGCGGACAGGAGCGCGAGCTGCCAAGCCAGCTCCTGCTCCCGCGGGAAACGGTCCTTGCTGGGATGGACTTCAACGACGTGGTCGATCACGACATGCACTCCTTGCAGATGACTCCCGCCTCTTTCAGAGTAGGCCGGGTCACCAAGAGGGCCAGGCCGGGGGTTGTGCGTGGTCGTGGTCGCCCCCACGACACCAACCGCGCACGGCCCGGGTCACGCCGCGTCCGATGTCTAGCGGCGCTCGACGTCGGGTACCTCGGCGGCGTCGGCCCGACCGGGTCCGCGCCGGGTGAGCCACCGGTCGAGCGCCCGGCCTGCCGCGGAGCCGGCCAGGGTGCCGACGACGATCGCGACGGCCGCGGCGACGGCTCCCGTGACCGCGGACACGTCGCCACGCCCGGTCGCGATCTGGGCCGTGCTGAGCAGGCCGAGGCTGCCCGGCACGAGCAGCCAGAACGCCGGCAGGTAGACGACGAGACGCAGCGGCCGGCCCGACAGCCAGGGCACGATCGAGGCGGACAGGCCGGCGACCGCCGACGCGGCGAGCGCCCCGAGGGTCACCCCCCAGAGGGACTGACCGGCATACTGCACCGCGAAGGTCAGCAGGAGCACGCCGAGGATCCACGGGATGGCCGACCGGGAGGCGGCCACGTTGATGACGATGCCGACCCCGACGAGCAGGATCCCGACGAACGGCCCGCCTGGGTTCAGGTCGTCGGCGCGGACGTTCGTCAGGACCGTGAGCGGAGCACCGCGCACCGCGGCCGCCGCGAACAGCCCGACGGCGAACAGGACGAGCTGGACCGTGCCGGACACGAGCCGGGAGGTGCCGGCGACGGCCGACCCGGTCGCGATCTCGGTGATCCCGGTCACGATCATCGAGCCGGGCAGGAGCACCGCGATGGTGGAGACGACCGTGCGCAGCGTGCCGTCGAGTGGCCACCACACGCCCAGCTGCAGGACGACCGAGGTCACACCGAATGCCGCGAGCAAGGGCAGCAGGGTTCGGACCAAAGGCGATCGGCGGCTGAGGTTTACCAGTGCCACGAGCAGGAGGGAGCCGATGGCAGCCGCGCCCAGGTCGCGCCAGGTGGGCTGCAGGATGGCGCAGATGCCGACCGCGATGGGCACGATGGCCAGGTCGCACAGCCATGCCGGGCGGGACGGCGGCAGCCGCTCGATGGCGGTCAGCTCCGCCACGGCGGCGGCCGGGCCCAGTCGGCCGGTCAGCAGCCGGTCGATGACGCCCTGGACGAGGGTCGTCTGCTCGAACCGGAGCGTGCCCGTCACCGGCTCGAAGGCCACCGTGTGGTCGGGTGTCGTGCTGACGAACACTCCCGTCGGGGTCGCTGCGGCACGAACATCCGGTATGCCGCGGTGCCGGCCGATCGCCACGACCTGCTCCTCGACCTCGGGCCCGGGTGCGCCACCGGCCAGCAGGGCCGCGCCGACACGCAGGAGGCACTCACGGGTGTCCTCGAGCTCGGTCTGCGCCATCGGTCGTCCTTCGTGTGGCCGGTGGCGTGGAGGCTACGGCGCCTGCCGTCGGTGCGCCAGTCCCAGGCGCCGGCAGTGCGTCCCTCGGCAGCCGACCAGGGCCCCGAGCCGTCACCGGCCTGCTGGCGAGGGCAGACTTGTCGGCATGGACCGTTCCGACCTCGTCGCGCTGCGACGGGTGCGCGACCACATGGACGTGGCCTACGCCGAGCCACTCGACGTCGTACAGCTCGCGCGGCTGGCCCACATGTCGCCCGGTCACTTCCATCGCCTGTTCAAGCAGGCCTTCGGCGAGACGCCCTACGCGTACCTGATGACCCGCCGGATCGAACGGGCCAAGGCGCTGCTCCGACTGGGGCGACAGAGCGTCACCGAGGTCTGCATGGCGGTCGG
Source organism: Intrasporangium sp. (assembly GCF_030452765.1). Classification (GTDB taxonomy): domain Bacteria; phylum Actinomycetota; class Actinomycetes; order Actinomycetales; family Dermatophilaceae; genus Intrasporangium_A. Next base: position 8,602 of record NZ_JAKDLO010000096.1, on the reverse strand, counting down.
CTGCACATCACTGGGCTCGTTCTCGGCCTCGTTCACCGAGCTGGTCGGGGAGACCCCGAGCGCCTACCGCGCGAGGGAGCACGAGGAGCTGAGCGGCATACCCGGGTGTGTCGCCAAGCAGGTGACGCGGCCGCGGCGCTGATCGAGCAGGATCGGAGAAGCACCGCGCCCGGGGCGCTGCCTACCGTGTGAACCATGACCACATCGACCGCGACCCTGTCGCTCAGCAACTGTTTCGTCACCGTCGACGACCCCGAGGCCGCGCTCGGCTTCTATCGCGACGTCCTCGGGCTGTCCGTCCACACGGACGTCACCGTGGGCGAGTTCCGGTGGCTCACCCTGACCACGCCCACGCAGCCCAGCCTGGAGATCAGCATGCAGGTCGCGGGGGACGGCGGGCTACCGATGTCCGAGGGCGACAAGGAGGCGCAGCGCGACCTGCTCGCCAAGGGACTGCTCTCGGCGCTCATCTTCGACTGCGCCGACGTCGACGCCCTCTTCGAGCACGTCCGAGGGGCTGGTGCCGAGGTGCTCCAGGAGCCGACGGACCAGTTCTACGGCGTGCGCGACTGCGCCTTCCGCGACCCGGCCGGCAACATGGTCCGGTTCAAGACCGACCTGACCCGGTAGCTGCTGACAGAGTGTGGCCATGGCCACCGACCCACGACCTGTGCTCACCGACGGGGTCCTCACCCTGCGCGCCCACACCCGGGACGACGCGGTCGCGTTCGTCGAGCGGGCGCGGGCGAGTGTGAGGACCTGCACGGCAACCGCCACTGGGCGATCGAGGTGGCGGGCGAACCGCGGGCCTGCTACGCCGGGACGATCGACCTGAGGCCGGGCGAGTCGTGGGACTGCGCGTCGGTCGGGTTCGCCCTGCACCCCGCCGCGCGAGGGCAGGGAGCCATGACGCGGGCGGTGCGGCTTGCCGCTGGGTTCGCCTTCGACCAGGGCCCGTGGGGCCGGCCGCTGCGCCGCATCCACTGGCGGGCCATCACGGCAACTGGGCCTCGTGACGGGTCGCGTGGGCGAGCGGGTTCGCCTTCCACGCGACGCTGCCGGTCACGCACCCCAACGTCACCGACCCCGAGGGCGGGCAGGTCCGGCGGCGTGCGTGGCGCGAGAGCGATGTCGCCTCCCTCGGGGAGGAACGCCACGACCCGACGCACTGGTTCCCGCAGCACGTGCAGTAGTCCGGATCGAGCGTGCAGTAGTCCCCATCGAGCGTGCAGTAGTCAGGATCGAGCGTGCAGTAGTCCCCATCGAGCGTGCAGTAGTCCGGATCGAGCGTGCCCACGTGATGCGTCCTCGTGGGAAGTCCTCGCGGGGAGTCCTCCCCATGGTCGTACATGCGCGTTCCGCGTTAGCGTCTGGACCCGACCCGAAGGGACGACAGTGGCGATCTACAGGAGGGGCGCGGACCCGGACGCGCTCGATCGATCAGCGCAGCTGCTCACGCAGTACGGGCGCGAGCTCGGCGCGGTGCGCCAGTCCGTCAACGCCGTGCTCGCGACCCTCCAGGCCAACTGGGCTGGCCCGGACCTGCAGGACCTCGCTCGGCAGTGGCCGTCGGCCGAGGCGCGGATCGACGGTCTCGGCATCCATCTGACTGAGCTTGGCCAGAGGCTGTCCGCCAACGCAGCCGCCCAGCGGAGCACCAGCGGGCCAGGCGGCGGCATCGGGTCGAGCCTGGTCACGGGCACAGGCGGGCCGGGCGCGGCCGTGGGCATCGGAGCTGTGCAAGCCGCGTTCGGGACCGACCTTCTCGAGGGGGTGGGCCTGGTGCCCGACGACTCGGCCGGGCTGCTGGCCTGGCCCGGGCTCGTCACCAGCCATGGCCTGCTCGCGGTCAGCACGATGTCGAGCTATATGCAGCGCGTCGGCATCGGCCGGTGGGCCCCGCGGGTCAATGGCAGGTTCGTCCCGCGTCCGACCGGACGATGGGCTGCGGCATGGTCGATGAACCACGCGGGCAGCTGGGTGGCCGACCCGCACCAGGCTGGCAGTTGGGCCAAGTGGGGCACCGCCGGGAAATGGGCCGGACGTGCCGGCACGGTGACGGCATTCGCGACTTCCGCCTTCAGTCAGTGGAGCGAGGACGCGAGCGACCCCAACCTCGGCACGACCGAGCGGGCGGCCCGAGCTACCACCCAGGGCGCGACGACGGCTGCCGGTTCCTGGGCCGGCGCGTGGGCCGGCGCCCAGGGCGGGGCACTCATCGGTGCCGCCGTCGGCGGTCCCGTGGGGGCTGTCGTCGGTGGGCTCGTCGGCGGGTTCGTCGGAGGCGGCTTGGGGGGCGTCGTCGGCGGTTGGGTCGGCGACCAGGTGATCGGCCCGGTGGGCGACTTCGCGGAGTGGGCCGGTGACGGCATCGGCGAGGTCGCGAGCGACATCGGCGATGCTCTGACGTTCTGGGACTGAGCGGCCATGGGAATGCTGGGGTGTGCGCAGGGTGCGCAGCGACGGTTTAGGGTCGACCCGTGCAGGTCCTGATCACCGCCATCGGCATCTCCCTGCTCGCGGTGGTCCTCTGGTGTCGCCTGGGCCAGTCCGAACGTGCCCGGTGGTGGACCGGTGACCGGGTGCACGAGAACGCCGTGCTCTTCTGGCTGCCGGGCCTGGGCCTCATCCTCCTCGCGGCCGGGCCGCTGATGACCTACGACGGCGCCAACCGCGGCGTGCTCAGCTTCGTGCCGCTGGTGCTGCTCGGTGGGCTGCTCAGCCTGTGGGGCGGACTGTTCCTGCCCGTTCCGAGGTGGTACACACCTCGTTGGACCCGCAGCGAGACCACGACGATCCTGCAGAACCGCGTCCTCGGGCTGCGCAACCGGAAGGGCTGAGATGACGATCATCGATGCCGCCGACCTGCGTCCGGAGCGGGTTGCCGGCGGCTTTGTCAGGCTCTCGGCGCCGACCCACTGGCAGACCGTGACCGAGCCCTACCCCGGCGTGGGGCTCGTCGTCGCGGAGCCCGACCGGGACGGGCTGTTCCGGGCCAACCTGGTGCTGGCCGTGACCGAGGTGACGATGTCGTTCGCCGACTGGCAGAAGGGGACCGACGCGTATCTGGCCCGGCAGCAGCGGGACTACCTGCTGCTCGATCTCGAGAAGCTCCCAGTTGGCGGGCACCCCGGCGGTCGCCGACTGGCGACGTACGCCACGGCCGAGAACCAGTCGGTGACGATGGAGCAGTGGACGACCCTCGTCGACGGGCGAGGCGTGACCTTGACCGTGTCTACCGGCACACTGGCCTACGCCCTCCACGCGGGACGGGTCGCCGGCATCGTCGCGTCGCTGCGGATCGGGGCCGGCCCCGACGAGCGCGCTCAGCGTGACGGGGTCACGCCGTGACGGTGACCTTCGACGAGGCGAGCCATCGGCTCCGGGTCGACGCCGGCTCGTTCTCGGCGCTCGCGGCCCTGGCCGCCGGGACCACCCCAGGGCCGACGACGGATGAACTGGTCGGGCTGACCCGGGCCGGCGCCGTGATGGACGGGCGGCCACACGCTGTCCTCGAGCCGGCCCTGGCCGCCGTCGCCGCTCCCCTCGCCCATCTGGGCCTCGTCGTGTCCGGGGGCCGCGGCGCGAGACTCCACCAGATGTGGCTCTCCGTCGTATCGGCGGTCCTGGCCGATGTGGGCGACGGCAACTATGACCTCGTCTGCATCGGCTCCGAGTTCGTGCCGACGACTGTCGCCCGGCTCACCCGCCTCGGGTTGCGGCCCCGCCTTCCTGGGGGCGGGCCGCCCGACGGCTGGCCGCCCGATCGAAGGCTCCCTGTCGAGACGGGCCTGCTCGATGCGCTCTGCTCGACGCAGGATGAGGGCCGCTTCGACGCCATACGATCCCTCGCGGCGCGGGTCCCCGAGTCGTGGCCCACGCTGGCGAGTCAGCTCGACGCCGGCGAGTGGCGATTCTGGGTCGCGGACGTGACGTGGCCGCACGGCAGCCGCCGCCTCGTCGTGCTCGACACGCAGGCTGGCCTGCTCACGCCGGTCGGAGACCACGCCACGATGCTCGTCCCGACCACGCCGACCGACGTATGGCGTCGACTCACCTCGATCCTGCCGAGCGACGACGACCTCGCAGGCCTCCCGCCTGCGCCGCGGGCCGGGTGACCCTTCCCGCCACCGCGACGGCGCCGGGCGAGGCGAGTTCACGTGGCACCACCTGTGTCTCGGCGGTCCGGTCGTAGGCGGTCAGCCCGGCACCGACGAACAAGGAGACGACATACCAGAGGGGCAGCAGATAGGCGGCAGCCGTGAGCAGCCACGTCGTCCACGACGTCGTGCCGGGAGTGCCTGTTCCGGCGATCTGCAGGGCGGCGGCGTGTCCGAGGGTCCAGGGCAGGGCGATCTTCAGGGCGTTGCGCACCAGGGCGCGTCCGAAGGTGAGGGGTCCTTCGGTGGTTCGGCGAGTCACCTTTAGTCTCAGGGCTCGTTTGCCGATGGTCGCCTGCGAACGGCCGGACTCCAACCACGCCAGCCAGATGGTGACAGGCACCACGAGGACGGTTGTGGCAATGATGCCAACGGCGGTCACGGACAGGGCCGCTGTCGTTCCGCTGAGATAGAGCGGGATGCCGACGGCCGCGACGCACCCGGCCCATCCGAGGATGAGCAGCCAGTCGATCCCGAAGGCGGCGATCCGGCGAAAGGCTGAGGCGGGCATCAGAGGACCGTCGTCGGTCGCGTGTCCGCGTCCGGCCCGACCGCGCCATCCGACGAGCGGGACGACATCACCAGCTCGACGCCCGGCGGCGTGACCTTCAAGCGGCCTGGCGATCGAAGGGATGTCGGCGTGCCCGGCAAGCACTCGACGCATCCCACGCGAGGCGCCCTCGGGACGCCACGTGATGCGCCTTTGACGGTCATGGTGGCTTCCTCGTCGACAGTTCGCTGACTCCTCCAGTGTCGGCTGCTGAGGTAGGTCGACACATCGGCCATCTGACGTAGCTGGGCCGGGCGTGTTACCTCAGAGATCCCAGCGCCCTGCGTCAGACGCGCCCACGCCCTTGCGTCCGTGCTGCGGAATGAGCGGTCTGCCGCCGGCTGCACCTGGGTGACGTCCTCGGCACCGGACATGCCGATCACCGACCCCGTTCGGGGCGGGACGCGGGCTCGGTCACGCTGAGCCGGGATGGCGGTTGAGGTTGCGGTGGGGTCGCTGCGCAGGGCTCGCTGTGCCTGTTGTGCGGGCGGGCCTGCCGGCGCAGCGCAGCCACCAGCGCGGCGGTGGGGATGATGGCCAGGCCCGTCGCTACCAGTGCCCAGGTCAGCGCGCCGGAGAAGGCTGCGGCGACCTCGACGGGGTGCATCAGCGCAGCAGCGGGTTGTGTCAGGCCGCGTTGCAGCACGGCGGCGACGGCGGCGACACCTATCGCGCCGCCGATCTGCTGGACGATCCGCAGCGCGGTGGTCGCGCGCGGGATCGCGGCGGAGGCCAGGCCGCGGTAGGCCACTGCGGTGGCGACCACGACGATGATGCCGAAGCCGACGCCGAGCAGGAACTGCGCGGCCGCGATGGTCCAGCCTTCGGTGGAGTCGGTCAGTCGCGAGAGGATGCCCAGGCCGGCGACGGCGCTGAGGATCCCCGCGAAGGTCAGCGGGATCGGGTCGGATCGGTCCACAAGTGGCCCGGAGGCGGCGATGGCGATCGCGGCGCCGAGACCCTGCGGCGCCAGCAGCAGCCCTGCGGTCAGGGCACTGTCACCGCGGGCGAGCTGGAAGTAGAGCGGGATGAGCAGCATGGATGCCAGCAGCCCCATGATGATGAAGAAGAGCATCCCGGCCGAGGCGGTGAACGTGCGGGATGCGAACAGCCGCAGGTCGATCAGGGCCTCGTGCCGGGTGGTCAGGGCGTGGATCACGAAGCCAGTCAGCAGCAGCACACCGGCGAGGAACGGCACCAGGACGCCGGCCTCGGTGAAGGAGCCGGCGGCGCCGGCGGTCGCGAGCGCGTACAGGGCGGCGGCCAACCCGGGGCCGAGCAGGACGAATCCCAGCAGGTCGAAGCGGGCCCGGCTGCCGGCGCGGACGGGCGCGGTCGGTGGCATGGTGCGCAGCGACAGCGCCACCGCGGCCAGACAGATCGGCACGTTGAGGTAGAAGATCCAGGCCCAGCCTACGTCGCGGACCAGCACGCCACCGATGACGGGTCCGAGGATCGGGCCGAGCAGCGACGGTACGCCGACGATCGCCATCAGCCGGCCCAGCCGCTCCGGCCCGGCCGCCTGGGCCAGGATGGCTTGGGACAGCGGCAGCAGGATCCCGCCGGCCAGGCCTTGGACCACCCGGCAGGCGATGAGGAACCCGATGCTGCCGGCGAGTCCGCTGACGGCCGACGCGGCCCCGAAAACGACCAGGGCGCCCAGCCAGAGCCGGCGCGACCCGAACCGGTCCACGCCCCATCCGACGGTGGGGATGGCCACCGCCATCGCCATCAGGTAGGCGGTGCTGAGCAACTGGATCGAGCCGATCGAGACGTCGAAGGCCTGCCGCAACGAGTCCAAAGCGACGTTGATCATCGTCGCGTCCATCTGCACCGCGAAGGTGCCCGCCACGACCGCGATTGCGGTCCAGACCATTCCCCGCTCCAGGGATGCCCGCTCATCGATGTCGGTTGTCGTCTCCATGTTCGCTCCTTCGTTGATACGGCGTATCGCTGATACAGCGTAACACTGTTCTGATACGATGTATCAAATAGTTTTGAGAGCATCACGAAGCAGGAGGCAGTCGGGTGGCCCAGCACACCGGGAAGGTGCCGCTGTCGCGGCAGGCGATCGTCGAGGCGGCGATCGCGCTGGCCGATGCCGAGGGCTTGGACGCGGTCTCCATCCGCAGTGTCGCCGCCGTACTGCGGGCGCGGCCGATGAGCCTGTACCGTTTCATCGACAGCAAGGACGACCTGGTCGCCGACATGGTCGACGAGGTCATCGCAGAGATGCTGCTGAAGCAGGTGCCCGCCGACTGGCGCGACGCGATGCGCGCCATCGCGCGGCGCACCATCCAGATCGGCCGCCGCCATCCCTGGCTCCTCGCGGCCACCACGCGCATCACCGGAACCGGCCCGCACAGGGCCCAGCACGCGGACCAGTCGTTGCAGGCCATGGCCTCCCTCGGACTGTCCGAAGGGGTGGTGCGTCCGCTGCTCGTGGCCGTCGACGTCTACACGATGGGTTTCGCGCTCAGTACCCGCCCCGGCCGCACCCGCGCCCAACAACGGGCCGACGACCGAGCCCTCGACCAAGGCCTGGGCTGGCTCCTGGACGGCTTCGCCCGCTCCCACCTGAAGTCCTGACCCGAACGACGGCTGGCCGGGTGCGTGGTCCACGGCGAAGTCGGGTGGGCCGGCAGCATCGTGGTGTGCCCGGGCGCTCTCGCCATCGTCGTCCTCGCGTTGGTCGTGGGAAGGCCGGAAACGCGTTCGTGGTTGTACGAGGCATGCCCGAGGTTCTGCGTCTCTCCGCGTTTGCCATCGAACCGACCGGCGGCAACCCAGCCGGTGTGGTTCTGGATGCCCGCGGACTCGATGATGCTGCGATGGTGCGGATTGCTCGCGACGTGGGGTACTCCGAGACGGCGTTCGTCGTTGACCCGCCGGACGGTCAGATCAGCGCGACCGGGGTTGTCCGGGCTGGTGTTCGGTACTTCTCGCCTCGTGCCGAGGTGCCGTTCTGTGGGCACGCCACGATTGCTTTGGCTGTCGCACTGGCGGAGCGGACTGGGGCACGGACGTTCGTGTTCACCACGCCGGTCGGCGACATCGAACTGACCGCCGAGCGTGGCGAGCACGGTGTCGAGGTCTCGTTCACGAGCGTCGAGCCGCGGGTACGGTCGCTGCCCGCGAGTGTGCTCGCGCAACTGCTTGATGTACTCGGGCTTGCCGTCGACGACCTGGATACGCGATATGAGCCATTGGAGTCGTTCGCTGGGAACTGGCATCCGATCGTAGTGGTGGCCGATGTCGAGGTGTTCAACCAGTTCCGCTTCTCCCCCGCCGAGGTCGCCGCCCTGATGTCGAGCAACGGGTGGACCGGAACCGTCACGATCCTCCACGAGCGTTCACCAGGGGTGTTCGGTGCCCGCAACCTGTTTCCAGTGGGACGGATCACCGAGGACCCTGCGACCGGATCCGCGGCAGCATCCGTCGGCGCCTACCTCCGCGCCCTCGGCCAGGTCGGGCCGGACCAGGAGATCCTGATCCACCAGGGCGAGCATGTTGGTCGTCCCAGCATCCTTCGGGTTCGCGTACCAGCGAACGGAGGCGTCATCGTGCGCGGCGGGGCTCGGACCATCGAAGACTGACAGCCTCGACCACACGCCGCGGCGAGACTCAGCGGCCAGTCGGCAGGCTGGGTGTCGGTGCCGGCGTCTACCGTGTCGGGATGACGGCTCGAAGACAGTGGGTCATCGTCGTCTCGCGCGACCACGCCAGACGCGGCGTCGAGGGTGGCTTCGTCATGGCCAACCACGGCAAGCGGGCACCCCTGGCGCGGATGTCACGCGGTGACGGCATCCTCATCTACTCCCCGACCACGACCTATCCACACGGTGCGCCGCTGCGGGCGGTCACCTTCGTCGGCGAGGTCACCGGTGAGCAG
>NZ_JAKDLO010000291.1 GCF_030452765.1 Intrasporangium sp. | reverse complement strand
GCCGGCGCGGGAGGGACGGTCGCGAACAGCGGCAGCGCCGACGGATCCTGGATCTCGGTCTCGTGCTCAGACATGGTGGTCCCCCTCCCCCGGGGTGACGCCGAGCTCGGCGCGGTTGGCGTGCAAGACGGACTGAATCTCGGAGATCGCCGCGCGAAGGCTGCGTGGCAGTGAGGCGGACTCGAACTTGCGGGGCTGGCTGGCCCCGCGGGACAGCACCTCGGCCGAGACCGGATCCCAAGCCAGCGTCGCGGTGACCGGGATCTGCAGGACCTTGCTGACCTCGCGGGGCCCGTAGGGCTGGCCCTGGCCAACGACCAGGAGGCCAAGGTTGGCGGAGGCGCCGGTGCGCTCGAACTCCGCACGCAGGGTGTCGGCCCACGACTTCGCCCCGGCCAACGCCGGCAGCGTGCTGCGGGTGACCAGAAGAGCCAGGTCTGCGGCGTGGACCAGCGGCTCAGGGGCCCCGTTGAGGCCGAGCCGGCCGGCGTCGACGATCACGTCTTGCCCGGTGCGCTCCAAGGCCCGCAGAGCGCCGGCCAGCGGCTCCCACAGGGGAAGCAGGCTCCGGGACTGGCTGTGCGCTCTCGTGCCCGGCAAGAGCTGCGCAGCGCTACCTGGGATCGCCATGGTCACCTTGGGCAGGTCCTCGGCCAGCGTGCCTTGGCGGTGGGACATGGCCAGGTCGATCAGGCCGGCGGTGTGGTTGACCTCGCCGCGGAAGTAGCCGGCGAGGATCCCCGACGCGCCGGTGGGGTCGGCCTCAACGAGCAGTGCCGGGCGGGGCCACGCCAACGCCAGGCCCAGGGCGGTGGTCGTCACCCCGGGCGACCCGTTCGCGGAGGTGAGCACGATGAGGGACATCAGCGCTCCCGGCTGTCCAGGACGAGGGCGACCTTGCCGGTGGCGGCGCGGGCGGCGAGCTGGGCGGCGGCGGTGTCGGGAACGCTCACGTCGACGACGGTCTGCCCGCTGTCGGCGGCGGTGCGGACCTCGACCACGGTCGCGGTGATGGCGACGGGGTCGCCGGCGGTCGCGTCGCCCTGGTCGCCAGGCGTGGAGACGATGCGGACGTCATCGCCGGTCTGCAGCTCGGTAGCCGGCCTCATCGCCGGCGTCAGGCTGATGCCGACGATCGACATGCCCTTGGCTGGCAGCACCGATGAGGAGAGGTCCTCCTGGGTCACCAGGCCCCCAGCGGCCAGGTCCATCGCCGCTCGCTTCCCGACCACGCTGTCCAAGTCGTCGGCCGAGATCGGCTTGAGGGCCGGGTCGACCCCGAGCTTGGCCGTCATCAGGTCCTCACGGGTGATCAGCTCGCCGCGGTGCACGGTGGTGCGGACCGCGATGACATCCTGCGCGGAGCTCGTCGACGTGTACGCCCACACCGCGAGCAGTGCCCCCAGGCAAATCGCCGCGACGGACCCAGCGATGAGGACGGGACGGCGACGCAGCTTGGGGGGTGGGGCCAGGGTCTCCCCCGGGGCTGCCACTGGCGCGGCGTCGGCGTCCTTGGCTCGTCTGGATTTCCTGTTGGTCTCTGCTGCGGTGTCGAGTGACATGGCGAAAGCTCCCCCTGGGTTGGTTGGAAGGGTCGGTCAGTTGGTGGGGCCGAAGAAGTCTGTGAGGGCGACCGTGATCAGGTGGCCGCGGGAGCTGGCGTTCAGCTCCTCTACGAGGTGGTCGAGCGTGGAGAAGTCTTCCTCCCGCATGCGGTAGTTCAGCGGGGTCAGCGGCCCGTCGCCGGCCCTCGAGGTGCGTGAGCGGCGGGACGCGAACAGTGAGCCGCCAGAGACCGTCACGGGGTGGATCAAGTCCTTCAGCCGCGGGTAGGCCCGTTCGATCGCGCTGATGATGATCTCGCCGTTGGACAGGCCCTCGGCGGTGTGCTTTTCGGCGATGGGCTCGACGAGCCATACGGGGATGTGGACGTTGGACGGGCGGACGCGCTGCTCGGGGCCCTTGGTGGCGGGCGCGGTCTCATCGTCCGCCGCCGCCGTCGACGCGGCCTTCTCGGCCGGCCGACGACGAGGCTTGGGGGCGGGCTCTTCAGAGGCCGCCGGCGTGACCGGCTCAGGTGATACGGCAGGAACCTCGGTCGGCTGTGGAGTCACTGTCACGACGTCGTCAGCACCGACTGTCGGTGCGTGGCGCCTACGGCGCGGAGGCAGGGTCAGGCTGGTGACATCGGGGAGGTCGTCTGCCTCGAAGTCTTTGAGGCGCCCGGGCTCGACTTCGCGCGCGGCGCCCTGGTTGCTGCTCATCGGTGTTGACCTTCCCCTGCTGTGGCGTCCTGCGCCGTTTCAGCGGCAGAGATCCGGTCGCAGATCTCCTGGGCGAGGCGGGTGTAGTCGCCGGCGAGGGAGTCGGCAGAGCCGGACAGCGCGGTCGGAAGGGCGATGACGTTGCTGGCCGGGTCACCCTTACGACGGGCGGTGAGCGCGGTCAGCCGCTGGGCCCGCGAGGCCACCACGTCGCGCGCGAGCTCGTGCGCCAGCTGTCCCCGCGACCGACAGTCGTGTGCGGCTGTTTCGGAGTGGCGGACGAACGTCTCCATGAGTGGCACGCTCTCCCCCACCTCATCCAGGCGGGCCTTCGTATTCCGGCGCACCCGCGTCGCTGCCGGGTTGTGGGCGGTGACCACCACTCCCAGGTACGAAAGCTCAGGATTGCTCTGCCGGGCCCTACGCACCCGTGGCCCAACGCCCTTGAGTCCGTCCCAGGAGGCCTGGTCGGTCTTTGTCGGGATGAGGACCCAGCGGGTGGCGGCCAAGGCCATGTCCTGCAGCTCGCCGTTTCCGGGCGGGCAGTCCATGAAGATGAGGTCGTAGTCGTCGGCTACCTCGGCAAGGCGGGTCGCGAACTCCGCAGCCACCGAGCCGGCCGGCAGATCCTCCGCCGAAGGCATCTTGGCCAGCTGGCCGAGCATCTCGAGGTTCCGGCCGCCGTAGATGAAGTCAAGGCCCTCGCGGACATTGCGCACGATCGGTAGCGGGGTCCCCGACCAGACCGCGTCCACCATGCCCTTGCCGCCGTCGTCGAGCTCGGGGTCGATGAGCCCGAGGTCAAGCTTGAGGTTGCCGCTGATGTCGAGGTCGATCGCCAGTACACGCATGTTGCCCTTGGCCGCCAGAGATCCGGCGATGTTGGCGACGATGCTCGTCTTCAGCACCCCGCCCTTGCCGTTGATGACGGCAACCACTCGCGACAGCGCGTCCAGATCAGGTGCCTGGGGCTCGGACATTCGTCCCTCCATCATGCTCATGCCTACAGAAGGTGACGGTCGGCCCAGGTCTGTGACACAACCCCTGGGCAGTTGACCGTCGATTCACCGGCCACGGTAGCCGCGTTGACCCTTCACAGGCGGTCCAGTGTGGGTCCACTGTCCCCCA
>NZ_JAKDLO010000290.1 GCF_030452765.1 Intrasporangium sp. | reverse complement strand
CAGAGCTGCGAGCGAAGGTGCGCCTGGATCTGCCCCCCGGCCTGACCGGGCAGGTGACCGGGCCGGCCGCCGTCGAGGCGGACCTGGCCGCCGTCTTCCAGGGAGCGAACCTGCGTCTGCTGATCACGACCGCCTCGATCGTCGCGATCCTGTTGGTCATCACCTACCGCAGCCCGGTCTTGTGGCTCATCCCGCTGACCGTCATCGGCATCGCCGACCGGCTCGCCTCCGTGCTGGCGACACGGGTCCTCGCAATGACGGGCGTGTCGTGGGACGAGTCGACCGTCGGCATCCTGTCGGTGCTCGTCTTCGGCGCGGGCACCGACTACGCACTGCTGCTCATCTCCCGCTACCGGGATGAGCTGCGTCGCCATGAGGACCGACGCGAGGCCATGGCGCTCGCCCTGCGGCGCACGGCGGAGGCGGTCCTGAGCAGTGCCACAACTGTGGTGGTCGGCGTGCTGACCCTCCTGCTCTCGGTCTTCCCGACGACGCGTGGGCTGGGCCTGGCCAGCGCCGTCGGCGTGGCGACGGCTGCCTTCTTCGTTCTTGTCGTCCTGCCTGCCGCCCTCGTCGTCTTCGGCCGCTGGGTCTTCTGGCCGAAGGTTCCAGGGGTTGGCGAGGCATCGCTGGCCGAGGCCCACAGCCCGTGGCGCCGGATCGGCGAGGCGGTCGCCGCGCACCCGGGCCGCGTCATCACCGTCAGCCTCGTCGGCCTTGCCGCGGCTGCGATTGCGGCAACAGGGCTGCGCACGGGACTGTCGACGGCAGACCAGTTCCTCGACAAGCCGGAGGCGATCGTGGCCGCGGAGCGTCTGGCGCAGTCGTTCCCCGCCGGCATGGCCGACCCTGCCGTGATCGTGACGAGCGAGGACGGTCGGCGAGTGCTTGCCGCTGCGCAGGGCACGCCGGGGGTGACCTCCGCGCGGATCACGACACAGGCCGAGGGCGTGACGCAGATCGACGCGGTCCTGACCGGCCCTCCCGGCACGGACCAGATGCGTATGAACGTGGCCGCGCTGCGCGAACACCTCGCCGGCTTCACCGAGACACACGTCGGCGGGACCGAGGCGGCTGCCCTGGACGGTTCGGTGGCCGCGCAGCGCGACCGCGGGCTGATCCTGCCCGTCATCCTCGGGCTGGTCCTCGTCGCGCTCGCCCTGCTCCTGCGTTCCGTGATCGCGCCGGTCGTGCTCGTGGCGACGGTGGTCCTCACGTATGTCGCCAGCCTCGGCCTGTCCTGGCTGGTCTTCACCCACTGGCTCGGCTTCGAGCGGTTGGATGACAGCGCACCGCTGCTCTCGTTCGTCTTCCTCGTCGCCCTCGGGGTCGACTACAACATCTTCCTGGTCACGCGGGCGCGCGAAGAGGCGCGGGAACACGGCACGCGATCGGGGATGGTGCGCGCCCTGGCCGCGACGGGCGGGGTCATCACGAGCGCCGGGGTGCTGCTCGCGGCCGTCTTCGCCGTGCTCGGCGTCCTGCCGCTGGTCGTCCTCGCGCAGATCGGGGTGATCATCTGCATCGGGGTGTTGCTCGACACCCTCGTCGTGCGGACCCTGCTCGTGCCCGCGATCGCGATCAGGCTCGGCGATGCGTTCTGGTGGCCCGGCCGGCCGCCCCCTCGGCGGGCCGGCCGGCATCGTGCCCGGTGAGGGTCTGCGCCAGAGCGGCGGCGGCGGTGCCGATCCCATGACCGAGACGCTCGACATCCCGGGGCGCGAGGTCCTGCTCGTGGCCCCCGACCGCGATCACAAGGTGCGGATGCCGGTCGTGCACTGCCGTCACGACCTGCTGGGTCGCCTCGAGGTCGGCGGCCATCGACACGGCGAGCACGATGGCGGCTGGGTCGCGGGTCGCGACGGCGTCCACCCAGTCCGCAACGGGCAGGTCGGCGCCGAGGTAGTCGGTTGCGATGCCCCGGCGGCGTGCCGCCACCGCGAACGCGAAGAGGCCGACCTCGTGCCGACAACCGGGGGCCAGACCAACGAGCACCCGGGGGCCGTTGCCGAAGCTCGCCGCCGCCTCGAACGACGCGCCGAGTCGGCGCATGACCGCATGGGAGCCGAGATGCTCGGCCGCAACGCTGACCCGGCCCGAAGCCCAGGCCTGTCCGAGCGCGTGCATGGCCGGCAGCAGATGGTGGTCGACGACCGACTCGAAGCTGCCGACGGTGAACATCTCGTCGAGGACCACCGAGAGGGCAGCAGCGTCGAGGGCGGCCGCCGCCGCGAGCATCGCCGCGGCCAAGGTGTCCGCGGATGGTGACGGCAGCCCTGGCCCCGTCGTCGGGCTCGCAGGGACGGCCGGCGCGAGGCGGGCGTCGGACGCCGTTGTATCCCCAGACACCGTCTCGAGTCGGCCGATGGCCTCGGTGGCCGCGGTGCTCGGCGTCCAGCCGTCCTCGACGAGCCGCGCCATGAGGCTGAGGGCCCGTAGGTCGGCCTCGTCGTAGAGCCGGTAGCCGCCCTCGGTGCGGGAGGGGGTCACGATCCCGTAGCGTCGCTCCCAGGAGCGCAGCGTGGAGGCGCTGATCCCGACCTGCTCGGCAGCGCGCTTGATCGTGAACATCGGCTTCAGCCTAGGTGGCGAGCCGATCGAGGGCGGCGCGCAACCCATGCTCGGCATCGTCCCCGAGCCGGCGGAAAGCGGGCCGGAGCAACGGCGCCACGAACCGGGCCAGACCCTGGAAGGAGAAGGCCGCCCGGTAGGTGAGGACCGTGCCTCCGGAGGATCCCGCCGCCAAGGTCATCGTGTCGTGGGCGATCACCGTTGCGTTCTCGCCGCGCAGCCGGATCACCGAGGCCGGGACGAGCTGCTCGACGACATACGTCAGCTCGGTCTGCCGACCGAGGAAGCGTGACGTGTTGTGGTAGGTCGTCCCGACCCCGCCGTCACCGCTGACCCGGATCGTGCGGATGGTGCCGGGGTCCCACTCGGTCGACGTGGTGAAGTCGGCGAGGTATCCGAAGACCACCTCGACCGGTGCGCTGGTCGTGACGGTGCGCTCGATCTCCATACCTTGTCCGAACCCTTCCATACTCTTCGCCAAACCTTTGACAAACCTTTGACACGCATCTTACGGTTGAAGTGTCCCGACAGCAATCCATCCGCAGGAGAACCATTCATGCGAGCAGCAACTCGGCCCGAGGTTGCCGTGATCGGAGCGGGCGTGTCCGGGTTGACCGCCGCATACCTGCTGAACCGCAACCACGAGGTCACCCTGTACGAGGCGGAGCCTCGGCTCGGCGGTCACGCTCACACCCACGAGGTGCCCGGCTCTCGCGGTGAGCCGCTGCGCGTGGACAGCGGCTTCATCGTCATGAACGAGCGCACCTACCCGAACCTGCTGCGCCTCTTCCAGGAGCTCGGGGTGGCGACCCGCCCCGCCGAGATGAGCATGAGCATCACCTGCGAGCAGTGCGGGCTCTCC
>NZ_JAKDLO010000016.1 GCF_030452765.1 Intrasporangium sp. | reverse complement strand
CCGTCGCCTTGAGCGTCTCGGGCCACATCGTGTCGTTGAAGCACGTCGCGAAGAGGGCGACGCGCCGGCGCGTCGGGGTGCTCACCTTCGTAGCATCCCTGCGCGGGCCGCGGTCCGCAACCCCGGCCGTATGACGCTCAGCCCGCGGTGATCGTCGCCGTGTGCGGGGTGTCGTCGGCGGAGGTGCCGACGAAGACCGTGTAGTCGCCGGCCACGGTCTGGAAGCTGCTCGTGGCGTAGTCCCAGACCGAGAACGGGTGGTTGCTGGCGGCCGGGTCGATGGTGACCGTGACCTGGCTGGTGGTATCCGGCTCGAGGGCGACCTTCTGGAAGCCGACGAGCCGCTTGGGCGGCTGGTTGGCCGCGGGCACCCCGAGGTAGACCTGCACGACCTCGGCGCCGGCACGCTCGCCGGTGTTGGTCACCGCGGCCGTCACGGTGACCGGCGAGCTAACCCCGCCCGGCGCGTCGACGGCGACGTCGGCCAGCTCGAAGCTCGTGTAGGACAGTCCGTGACCGAAGCCGAAGAGCGGCTCGATGCCCTGGCCATGGAACCAGCGGTAGCCCATCTGCAGGCCCTCGGAGTAGCGGATCACCGGGTAGCCGTCGCCCTCGTCGGTGCCGGGGTAGCGCTCGGGGTGTCCGGCGTAGAGGGTGTCGTCCTCGGACCGCGGGTAGCTGGTGGGCACCTTGCCGGACGGGTTGGCCACGCCGAGGAGCAGGTCGGCGACGACGTGCCCGTCCTCGGCGCCCTGGTTCCACACCTCGAGCACCGCTGGTGCGGCTTCGATCCACGGCATGAGGACGGGGTTGCTCCCCTTGAGCACGACGATGGTGGTCTCGCCCACGGCGAGCAGCTCGGCGAGCATGCGGTTCTGGTCGTTGAGCATGTTGGCGTGCGGCTGGTCGGCGCCCTCGGTGGCGATCAGGCCGGCCATGAGCACGACGACGTCGGCGTCGGCGGCGGCACGTCGTGCCTCGTCGAGGTTGGACAGGTCGTCGGCGACCGTAACCTTGGTCACCGTCGCGGACGAGCCGAGGTCGGCGAGCACGTCGCGTAGGCCGTCGAGCGGCGACACGGTGTACAGCGGGACGACCTTCGACGAGCCGCCCCCGCCGAGGCAGGCCTCGTCGACGAACGCGGACTGTCCGATGACGGCGATCGACCCGACGTGTGGGTCGAGGGGAAGCAGCGCGCCGTCGTTCTTGAGCAGTACCGCGATCTGGGTGCCGATGCTGCGGGCGATCGCGCCGTGCGCCTGCGCGTCGATCTCGCCTGGGGCGTATGGCCGCTCGAACTGGCCGAAGCGGAACATCTGGGTGTAACGGCGCACCAGTGCCCGGTCGACGGTCTCGATCTCGAGGCTCGTGTCGGACAGGGCTGCCCTGACGTTGGTCTCGCCCAGCCACTTCGCGTCCGGCATCTCGTGGTCCAGGCCGGCGTTGAGCGATCCGGCCGCCGAGCGGCACGACCAGAAGTCGGACTGGACGTAGCCCGTGAAGCCCCACTCGGTGCGCAGGATGTCGGTCAGGGTCGGGCGGCACTCGGTGGCGTAGACGCCCCGGATGCGGTTGTAGGCGCTCATCACCGCGGCGATCTCGGCGTCCTTGACGACCATCTCGAACGGCAGCAGGTACAGCTCGCGCAGCACGTGCTCGTCGAGCTCGATGTTGGTCCGGAACCGCTCGTACTCCTGGTCGTTGACGACGTAGTGCTTGGCCATCGCGATGACGTCGTGGTCCTGGATCGCCCTGGCCACGGCGACGCCCATCACCCCGGACAGGTAGGGGTCCTCGGAGAAGTACTCGAAGTTGCGCCCGGCGATCGTCGTGCGGTGCAGGCACAGCCCGGGTCCCTCGAGCACGTGCTGGCCGAGGGTGGCCGTCTCGGACCCGATGATGTCGCCGTAGGCGTGGGCCAGCTCGGGATCGAAGGAGGCCGCGAGCCCGATCGTCATCGGCAACGACGTCGCCGGGGGGCTCGGGGTCCCGTCGCCCATGCCGACGCCCACCGGACCGTTGGTGATCCGGAAGCGGGGGATCCCCAGCTCCTCGATGCCCGTCACGTGCCGCTCGACCGAGATCTGCGCGGCGAGCTGCTCCAGGTCCGCCCCCTCCTCGGCTGCCTTGGCCGAGAGGCCGTAGATGTCGATGGTCTCCATCGCACCGTGCAGCTGGGCGATCTTCTGTTCCAGGGTCATTGCCGCGACGAGCCGCTCGGCCCGCTCGCGTGGGGTCGCTGACGTGTCTTGCCAGTCGCTCGCCGTGGCGTTGTCGGCGGTCGCTCGCGTGTCGGTCATCCGGAAGGTCTAGCACGTCCCCGGGCGGACAACAACGACGCGGGCTGCCGGAGGGGTGGCTCGCGCCCCGGCATGACCGGGTGTACGGGTTGAGCGAGCGAGGTCTCGCTTGGTCAGCCTCGCACTTTCCGGCCGGGGCGGGATAGTGAGTGGCGCGGTCGGTGTTCGGCCTCGCACTTTCCGGCCGGGGCGGGATAGTGAGTGGCCCCGGGTCAGGCCAGCGGGTTGGCCACCTGCACGTCCGAGAACCTGCCGAAGTCCCGGTCTGCTGTCCACAACTGCCGGATGCCGTGGCCCACGCACAGCGCGGCGACCCGTGCATCGTGCACCATCGGCCCCCGCACTCGGGCGCGTGCCAAGGTGTCGCGAAGGGTGGGCCAGTGCCCAGGGCCCTCGGCGAGCAGCACCACCGACGGCGAGACGAGCCAGGCATCGAGCCGGCTGAGGGCCTGCTCCGGAGTGCTCGGTGGGTCGTAGATCCGCGGGTGCGTCGTGTCAGGGTTCGGCGGGGCGCGAACCGCCGCGGCGACGCCCGACCAGCCACGTCGCCACCCCCACCACCACGAGCGCGACGATCGCGGCCAGCCCGTACCACGACCCGGCCATCGCGGCGAGCCAGGCGTCGACCACTGCAAGCCCGATCGTCGCGTAGACCGCCGCCCAGGCCGCCGACCCGACGATCGCCGCCGGCAGGTAGGAGCCCATCGGCATGCGCAGCGCGCCCGCCGTCAGGTGGATCGTGGTCTGGATCCCGATCGTCAGGTACGACAGCGCGACGGCGACCGGCCCGAGCCGTCGGATCAGCTTCTCTGCCCGCAGCCGGCTGGTCTGGCTGGGCTTGTCGCGCAGCCGCTGCCAGCCGGCGATCGCGCCACGGCCCACCCAGTACGTCGCGTTGGAGCGCAGCATGACGATGCACCAGAGCGCGACGAACGCCTGCCAGAACGGCAGCCGGGTGAGCGCGTCCAGCATGCGACCACTGTAGGTGGGCCTGGCCGCAGCTCGGTCAGGTGGCGGCTCCGAAGTCCACCTCGGCCGCCGGGACGACGGCACCGGTGCGCCCCCGCGCGGCGGTCCACGTCCAGTAGGTGTTCGTATGGGCGATGACCTGCTCGGGGCTGACCGGGACACCCCACGGCCGGAGGTCCTCGGTGGTGTGGCCGTCCTGGACCAGCGTCACCTCATACCCACGGACGAACGCCCCGTGCAGCGTGCCACGCACGCACATATCTGTCTGCGCACCAACCACGACGAGCCGGCCCACCCCCCGCCCGGCGAGGACGCCCTCGAGCTCGCTGTCTTCGACGCATCCGGGTAGGATTTCGACACGAGCGGCTCACCCGCCAGCGGCACGAGCTCCGGGACGTAGCGCCAGCCGTCGGAGCCCTGCGGTAGCTCGTCATCGAAATGCTGGACCCAGACGACCGGCACGCCGGTGGCACGGGCCCGATCCACCAACCCCGCGATCGTGCTGATGACTGCATCACGGTTGTGAGCACCCGCGAGGGGTCGCTCCTGAACGTCGAGCACGAGAAGTGCGGTATCGGGTCGGTCCGCTATAGACGTCATGGGGGGCTCCCTCGGTCGACTCCCCGGGCCCGAGGAGGGGCTTCTCGAACTCTCGTAACGCTACGCGGCACCTCTGGCTCCCCCTGGCTCGGTCAGGACGATGGGATGCTGGGTGCGCCATGAGCGAGCCGACCATCACCTCCGCCGCCAACCCGCGCGTCAAGGCGTTGGTCGCGCTGCGCCGCCGCCGGGTCCGCGAGCAGACCGGACGGACGCTCGTCGAGGGCCACGAAGAGCTCGCGCTCGCCCTCGACGCGGGGGTCCGCCCCCACACCGTCTACGTCTGCGCGGAGCTCTTCAGGCCGGCCGGTCGCGCGGGGGTCCAGGACATCGGTCAGCAGGCCGACCTGCTCGACCGGGTCCGGGCCGACGGTGTCGAGATCGTGCACCTCTCGCGTCCCGCTTTCGAGAGGGTCGCCTACCGGGAGGGCGCCGACGGCCTGCTCGCGCTCGTGGACTCGGTTGGTATGCCGCTCAGCTCGCTGCCCGCCGCTCGCCCGGACCTGCTCGTCCTCCTCGCCCAGGGTGTCGAGAAGCCCGGCAACCTCGGGGCGATGCTGCGCACCGCAGACGCTGTCGGGATCGACGCGGTCGTCGCCGTCGACCCGGTCACCGACTGGGGCAACCCGAACGTCGTCCGGGCGAG
Organism: Intrasporangium sp.; assembly: GCF_030452765.1. Taxonomy (GTDB): domain Bacteria; phylum Actinomycetota; class Actinomycetes; order Actinomycetales; family Dermatophilaceae; genus Intrasporangium_A. The sequence continues at coordinate 36,299 of NZ_JAKDLO010000016.1, read as the reverse complement.
CAAGGGAACCGTCTTCGCGGTGCCGGTCGCCGCGGCGACGACGGACGAGGTGCTCGGCTGGGCCCGGACCCACGACCTCCGGCTCGTCGTCACGACCCCCGAGGCCGACCGGCTCCACACCGAGGTCGACTACACCGGCCGGGTGGCCGTGGTGGTCGGCAGCGAGAAGCACGGCGTCGACGACCGGATGCTCGAGGCGGCCACCCACCGGGTACGAATTCCCATGCGCGGCAAGGCAAACAGCCTCAATGTCTCGGTCTCGGCGGCGGTCGTCCTCTACGAGGCGGTCCGTCAGCGCGCGACGCGCTGACCCTCGTCCGGCGATGCCGAAGCGGGCTGGGCGGCATACCTGATGGGCAGGTCCGCTCGAGCGGAGGGGGGTGGTCAAGAGCACCCCTGGGGGTGTGCCACGATGGGGTATGCGAGTTGACCACGTCTCCTACGCGGCGGAGCACGACGGTCTGCAGCCCACTGCGGAACGGCTGTCGAAGCTCATCGGTGTGGAGCCGGTCGACGGGGGGGTGCATCCTCGGTTCGGGACGCGCAACGTCATCCTGCCGTTGGCCAACCACAACTATCTCGAGGTTGTCGGGGTGCTCGACCACCCTGCGTCCGACAAGGCGCCGTTCGGCCAGGCGGTCCGCGCTCGCTCCGAGTGCGGCGGCGGTTGGATGGGCTGGGTCGTCGCCGTCGACGACATTCATCCGGCCGAGGCGCGTCTCGGCCGGCAGTCGGTGGAAGGCAACCGGCACCGTCCCGACGGGGTCGAGCTGCGGTGGCGCCAGCTCGGCGTCAAGGGTCTCATGGCCGACCCCCAGCTGCCGTTCTTCGTCCAGTGGGAGGACATGTCGCTCCACCCGTCCGACGGCGGCTCCAAGTCCTCGCTCAAGGTGCTCGAGATCGCCGGCGACCCCGACCGGGTCCGCGAGTGGCTCGGCCTGCCCACCGCCTTCCGCGATGAGGTCGACTTCAGCTTCGTCGCCCCGCGCGGGACACCTGGCCTGCTCTCGGTGACCTTCGCGACGCCGGACGGCGAGGTCACGATCTAGGCGGTGCGCGCCTCAGCGCTTGAATGCCCGCAGGCGCAGCGAGTTCGTCACGACGAGGACCGACGAGAGCGCCATCGCGGCCCCGGCGATCATCGGGCTGAGCAGGCCGAACGCCGCCACCGGGATGGCGAGCGTGTTGTAGCCGAACGCCCAGAACAGGTTCTGCTTGATGGTCCGCAGGGTCGCGCGGGACAGCTCGATCGCGTCAGCGACCGCGTCGAGATCGGGGCGCACCAAGACGATGTCGCCGGAGTCGATCGCGACGTCCGAGCCCGAGCCCATCGCGAGCCCGAGGTCGGCCTGGGCAAGCGCGGCCGCGTCGTTGACCCCGTCGCCGACCATCGCCACGACCTTGCCCTGCTGCTGCAGCTGCGTGACGACGGCGTGCTTGTCGGCCGGCAGCACGTCGGCGCGGACGTTGGCCGACTCGATGCCGACCTGGTCGGCGACACTGCGCGCGTTGGTCTCCGCGTCTCCGGTCAGCAGGTATGGCGTGAGGCCGAGCTCGCGCAGCCGCTCGACCGCAGCCCGGGACGAGTCGCGCACGGTGTCACCGACGGTGAAGGCCGCGTGGGCCGTGCCGTCCCATCCGACGAAGACGGTCGTGCCCGGGTTCGAGCGGGCGTGCTCGAGCAGACTGTCGTCGACCGTGTCGAACAGCGCCGCCTTGCCGACGGTGACCTCGGTTTCCCTGATCCGGGCCGAGGCACCCTCGCCGGGGTTCGCGGTGAAGTCGGTGATGCGGGGTAGGTCGAGGCGTGCCTGCTGGGCCCCGGCGACGATGGCCCGGGCGATCGGGTGCTCGCTGCCCTGCTCGACCGCCGCGGCTGCCTTGAGCGCCGCCTTCTTGTCGAGGCGGCCGACGACCGCGATCTTCGTCAGGCGCAGGTCTCCGGTCGTCACCGTGCCGGTCTTGTCGAGCACGACGGTGTCGGCTCGGCGGGTGTTCTCGAGGATCTGCGGGCCCTTGATGAGGGCGCCGAGCTGCGCGCCGCGCCCGGTTCCGACGAGCAGGGCGGTCGGCGTCGCGAGCCCGAGCGCGCACGGGCACGCGATGATGAGGACGGCCACGGCGACGGCGAGCGACCTGGCGAAGCCATGACCGGTCGCGAGCCAGGCCACGAGCGTGACGAGGGCGATCGCGAGGACCGCCGGGACGAAGACGGCCGAGACCCGGTCGGCGAGCCGCTGGATCGGCGCCTTGCCGGTCTGAGCCGCCTCGACGAGCCGCTGGATGCCGGCAAGCATCGTGTCGGCGCCGACCTTCCTCGCCTCGATGACGAGGCGCCCGGTCGTGTTGATGGTGCCGCCGGTCACCTCGTCGCCGGCCCGCACGTCGACCGGGGCGGACTCCCCCGTGACGAGGCTGGCGTCGAGGGCGCTCGAACCGTCCCGGACGATGCCGTCGGTGGCGACCTTCTCGCCGGGGCGCACGAGGAACTGGTCACCGACGACGAGCTGCTCGACGGGGACTCGGTGCTCGCCGGTGATCCGGGTGCGCGGGTCGACCCGCAGGAGCGACACCTCCTTGGCGCCGAGGTCGAGCAGGGAGCGCAGCGCCTCGCGTCCGGAGTCCTTGGCGCGGGCCTCGAGGAAGCGACCCACGAGCAGGAAGGTCGTCACGACCGCGGCGGTCTCGAAGTAGAGGTGGTCCGCCCCGGCGAGCAGGGCGACGACCGAGTACAGGTAGGCGGCGAGGACGCCGAGTGAGACGAGGGTGTCCATCGTCGAGGCGAGGTGGCGGGCGTTGACGGCCGCGGCCCGGTGGAACGGCCAGGCGCACCACGCGACGACGGGGGTGGTGAGGACGAGCTGGAGCCACGGGCTCGCCGGGAAGGCCGGGACGACCATGGCGAGCAGGAAGACCGGGACGGTCAGGGCCACCGCGACGACCAGCCGCGCCCTGGGCGTCGCGTCGCCGAGCGTCCGCAGCAGCGCCTCGCGCCAGCGCGCGACGAGCGCCGTGGGCCGGGAGGACGCACCTGCGGCCGCCCGGGGCGCAGCGCTCGCTCCTTCCCCAGCCGGAGCGGCAGGAGAGGCCGATGCGGGGGCGCGGTGGGCGGCATACCGGCTCGTCGTGCGGCTGGGCAGCGGGTCGCGACGCGGCCGTGGGGCGGGTTTTGCGGTCGCGCCGCCGGGGATGACGCCGTCGGGGATGACGCTGGCGCCGTAGCCGGTGCGCTGGATCTCGGAGAGGATCGCCTCGACGGTGACGGGCGCGGCGAAGACGACCTGGGCCTTCTCCGTCGCGAGGTTCACGGTGGCGGACCGGACGCCGTCGACCTTGCCGAGCTTGCGCTCGATCCGGGCCGAGCAGGACGCGCACGTCATGCCGCTGATGGCGAGGCGGACCTCGTGGGACTCCGGGGCGACCGTCGTCATGCCCTCCGTCATCAACCTCTCCTTCCGGCGGTGGCCGTCTCGATCGTAAGCCTCAGGTCGCTCAACGCTGCGGGGGCACGACGAGGAGCGACCGAATGCATCCCGTGGGCCACCGCTTTGGCCGGTGACTCAGGCCTGCGCCATGCCGGGACTCGCCGTCGCGAGGCCCACCAGGCCGGCCGCCGCGAGGAGCCGCTCGTCGTAGGCCACGACAGCCGTGACAGCCTCCCCGAGACTGCCGGCACTCGCGAGATGGAGCGCGTCGAGTGTGCGCAGGCCGGCCGGCTCGAGCAGGGCGGCCAGGTCCAGAACGACATGGTCGACGGGGACGAGAGCGACCTCGGTGAACAGGTGGAGGGCCAACGGGATCGCTTCGGGCCCACGCCGGCGCGCCGCCCGGATGAGCTCGACCCGGCCGATCGCCGACGTGCAGAGGACCTCGTCGGGCCGGTCGTCGAGCCACGTCGCCAGGCCTGCGGACTCGGGCTCGTCGACGACGAGCTTCACGAGGGCTGACGTGTCGAGGTAGAGCAGGTCAGGCGAGACGGTCGGCACGGCCCTCCTCGAGGATCGGCGAGAGGGGTGGACCGCTCAGCCTCGCTCGGGGGCCGAACGGCGTGCGTGCCCGAAGCGGGGCGATGAGACCGTGCCGAGCGACGAGCGCGCTCAGGTGTTGCTCCAGCGCGGACAGCGGCTCGAGCCGGGCCACCGGCGTGCCCCGATCCGAGATCAGCGTGGGGCGGCCCTCCTTGGCCGCCTGCACATAGCGGCTGGCGTGCTGTCGCAGCTCGCGGATGCCGATCGCGTCCATCACCAGATGGTAGCACTTCAGGTGCTACAACTCGGATCCCTGCGCTGGCTGGTGGATCTCACGGGAGGAGGTCGACCAGCCGACTCGCCAGCGCGGTGTAGGTCTGCGGGGTGAGGGTGAGGAACCTCGCCTCGACCTCGCTCGGCAGGCCCAGCCGGCGGACGAACTCGCGCAGGTCGTCTCCGTCGATGCGCCGTCCGCGGGTCAGCTCCTTGAGCCGCTCGTAGGGCTCCTCCATGCCCGGCACGCCCTGGGCGCCGAAGGCCCGCATCGCGGACTGGATCGGCTCGGCGAGCACCTCCCAGTTCGCCTCGAGGTCGGCCGCCATCGCGGCGGGCGCGGCATCGAGCCCGGCGAGCCCGCGCGAGACGTTGTCGAGCGCGAGCAGGCTGTGACCGAAGGCCGTGCCGATGTTGCGCTGCATGGACGAGTCGGTGAGGTCGCGCTGCAGCCGGCTCGTCACGAGGGTCGAGCCGAGCACGTCGAGCAGGGCGTTGCTCACCTCGAGGTTGGCCTCGGCGTTCTCGAACCGGATCGGGTTGACCTTGTGCGGCATCGTGCTGGACCCGACGGTGCCCTGCCCGCGGACCTGCGCGAAGTAGCCCATCGAGATGTAGGTCCACACATCGGTGCACAGGTTGTGCAGGATCCGGTTGAACCGTGCCATGTCGGCATAGAGCTCGGCCTGCCAGTCGTGGCTCTCGATCTGGGTCGTGAGCGGGTTCCAGGTCAGGCCGAGGTCCTCGACGAACTCGCGCGACACCGCGACCCAGTCGACGTCGGGCAGCGCGAGCAGGTGAGCGCCATACGTGCCGGTGGCGCCGTTGAACTTGCCGAGGTACTCCTGTGCCTCGATGCGGCGCACCTGACGAGTCAGGCGCCAGGCGAGCACTGCCAATTCCTTGCCCATCGTCGTCGGGGTCGCCGGCTGGCCGTGCGTGTGGGCAAGCAGTGGCGTGTCGCGAAGCTGCCGAGCCATCGCGCCGAGCTGGTCGAGCAGCACCCGGGCCTTGGGCAGCCACACCTGCGTGATCGCACCCTTGACCATCAGGGCGTACGAGAGGTTGTTGACGTCCTCGCTCGTGCAGCCGAAATGGACCAGCTCGGCCAGGCCACGGTCCTCCGGTGCCGGGACGACCTCGGCGAGGCGGCGCTTGAGGAAGTACTCGACCGCCTTCACGTCGTGGACCGTGACGCGCTCGATCTCGGCGAGCTCGGCGACCTCGTCGGGACCGAAGTCGGTGACGACGCGGCGCAGTGCGGCGTTCTCGTCGTCGGTCAGCTTTCGCACCCCGGGGACGACGCCGTGGCTCGTCTGCCAGACGAGCCACTCGACCTCGACGTGAACCCGCTGCCGGTTGAGCGCCGCTTCCGAGAGGTGGTCGACGAGCGGTGCCACCGCTGCGCGGTATCGGCCGTCGAGCGCGCCGAGGGCGATTGGCGGGGTGGCGTCAGCGAGCGAGGGCATGCGCGCATTCTCCCAGAGCGGCGGTATGCCGCCGACCCACCCGCCCTGATCGACAGTGCACAAATCCCGATCGACAGTGCAGCAATCCCGATCGACAGTGCACAAATCCCGAGCGAGCGCGCCCCCCGGGGACACGTGGGGATCGTCAGTGTGAGGTCGTGCCGCGGTGTCGAGCGGTCAAGCGAGCTGTTCCTCGAGGTGGGCCAGCAGGCCGCGGCAGGCTGCCTCGACCTCGTCGAAGCATCGCGCGAAGTCGGCGTCCCCTCCGAACCACGGATCATCGGTCTCGAGGGTGCCGGCGGCGACGGCGACTGGGTCGAACTCACGCACGAGGTGGATCTTGGCTCGATCCTCGTCGGTGCGAGCCGCCTGGAGCAGGACACGGACGTGGCCGCGGTCCGAGGCGAGGATGAGGTCGGCGTCGTCGAAGGTGCTCGCGGCGAACTGACATGCCCGATGGGTGCTCCCGTCGTAGCCGTGCCGGTCGAGCACGTCGATGGTGCGAGGGTCGGCCCGTTCGCCGATGTGCCAGTCTCCGGTGCCCCTCGAGGCAACCCTGACTCGATCGCCCAGTCCGGCGTCTTCGATGAGCCGAGTGAGGATGACATCGCCCATCGGGGACCTGCAGATATTGCCGCTGCACACGAAGATGACGTGAAGAGCTCCGGCGGACATGCACCCATTCAACACTGTGCTCGACGGCAGTTGGGGAGCGGCCCGCGGGATCGGGGATCGGCCCGCGGTAGCCCCCCTGTCGGTGGTCGGTGGCACGGTGTCGCCATGAGGATGGAAGAGGGGCCGGAGGAGCTGGCGGCGCGGTTCGCCACGTGCGTGGCAGCCGGTGACGTGGCGGGGATCGCGGGCCTGTATGCCGCTGACGCCGTCGTGAGCCTGCGTGACGGTCGCGAGGCGGTCGGGCCCACCGCGATCGGCGCGGCGTTCACGGCGGCACTCGAGCAAGGCCTCGACCTTGCCGTCGAGCCGGTGGGCAGGCCGATCATCCGCAACGGTGTGGCGTGCACGTCGACGCGGACCGCGGATGCGCGGGTGTGCACGCAGGTCGCCCGGCAGGAGCCGGACGGGACGTGGCGGTGGCTGCGCGACGGCTTCCGGCTGCGTGAGCTCGCCATCGAGGAGGTGATGCCTGTGGATCAGGATGTCGCCTGACGGTGCGCTGGGCGGCGAGCGAACCGCGTAGGTTTCCCCTGTGCCCGCCGTCGATCCCGCCGACCCTGTCGACGTGACGACGCACCGGTCGCACCTGATCGACCTGACTCCACTGCGGGTCAGTCCGCCGTTCGCGCGGCTCTGGGCGGGCAACACCCTCTCGGGCATCGGCGCGGTAATGACGAACATCGCCGTCGCACTGCACATCTACGACCTCACGCAGTCGACGTTCATGGTCTCGCTCGTTGCATGGTTCTCGCTCGTCCCGATGATCGCGGCGGGGCTCTACGGCGGGGCGATCGCCGACCGGTTCGACCGACGGGCGGTCGCGCTGATCGCCTCGGTCGTCGCGTGGCTCTCGACCGTGGCGCTCGCGACGGTCGCGTGGGGACGGTTCGAGGCGGTCTGGGTCTTCTACGTCATCACGACCGTCAATGCCGTCGCCGCCACGATCGCCTCGGCGACCCGGCAGGCCATCACCCCGCGGTTGCTCCCGGTCTCGCTGCTGCCCCAGGCCGCCGCCTTGAACGGGATCTCGATGGGGTTCATGGTGACCCTCGGCCCGGCCGTGGCCGGTCTGCTCGTGGCGCATGTCGGCTACCCCTGGACCTACACCACCGACGTCATCCTGTTCGTCTTCGGCTTCCTCGGGCTGTGGACCCTGCCGAGCATCCAGCCCGAGCGCGGCCCGGATGGTCACGTCGTCAGCGGTCTCGAGGCGGTGCGCCACGGCCTGCGCTACCTGCGCGATGCCCCGAACATCCGGATGAGCTTCGTCGTCGACATCATCGCGATGACGTTCGGTCAGCCCATCGTGCTCTTCCCGGCCGTCGGTGCGATGATCCTCGGCGGTGGCGCCATGACCGTCGGACTGCTCACGGCGGCCTATGCCGTCGGTGGCATCGCCTCGAGCCTCCTCTCAGGGCGGATCACCGGGATGCGATGGCAGGGCAAGGCGATCCGCGCGGCCATCGTGTCGTATGGCCTCGCGATCGCAGGGCTCGGCGCCGCTCTCGGTGCGACGACCGTCGGCGGCTGGTCGGTGCGGTCGTCAGACTTCGCGGACGTCAACGTCTGGGGGCTCGCCCCGTCGTGCGGATGTCTTGTGTGGGCCGGCGCCTCGGACAACGTCAGCGCCATCTTCCGCACGACGATCCTGCAGGCTGCCGTGCCCGACGAGATCCGCGGCCGGATCCAGGGCATCTTCACGGTGGTCGTGACCGGCGGGCCCCGGTTGGGCCAGATGTTCGCCGGCTCCCTCGCGGCGGTGACCGTGACCTGGCTGCCGCCCTTCGTCGGCGGCCTGCTCGTCGTCGTACTGGTCTGGGTCGCGGTCGCCCGGGTGCCCTCGTTCCGCGACTACGACGCCCTCGACCCCCGACCCTGACCTGACGTCTGGACGCCCGCCGTTCCCGCGCCCTGCCCGAACGGGCTCCTGGAGGTCGAAGGGTCGGTGCGCGCCCGCCTACCCGCCCGCTCACCCCGACAGTCCGTTCAGGGAAGGGGGAGGGGCTCAAGTGTCAGTCGGGAAAGCCGTGCGGGTTGGCCTGCTGCCAGCGCCACGTGTCGACGCACATGTCGTCGACGGTGCGGCTGGCGCGCCAGCCGAGCTCGGCGTTCGCCTTGCCCGGATCGGCATACGAGACGGCCACATCACCGACGCGACGGTCGACGATGCGGTGCGGCAGCTCGTGTCCGACGGCCCGCTCGAACGCGTGGAGCATCTCGAGCACCGACGTGCTCTGTCCGGTACCGAGGTTCCAGACACCGACCGGCTCGTCCATCGTGGTCAGGCGGGTCAGGGCCGCGAGATGCCCGGCGGCCAGATCGTCGACGTGGATGTAGTCGCGTTCGCCCGTGCCGTCCCTGGTCGGGTAGTCATCGCCGTAGACGGACAGGTACTCACGGCGGCCGACGGCGACCTGGGCGATGTAGGGCACGAGGTTGTTGGGGATGCCCTGCGGGTCCTCGCCGATCGTGCCGCTGGCGTGCGCGCCGACCGGGTTGAAGTAGCGCAGCAGCGCGAAGCGCATCGACGGGTTCGCAACCGCGATGTCGCGCAGGATCTGCTCCTGCATCACCTTGGTCCAGCCGTACGGGTTGGTGGCCGAGGTGGGGCGGTCCTCGGTGGCGGCCTCCTGGTCGAGGCCGTAGACGGTCGCCGACGAGGAGAAGACGAGCTTGTCGACCCCGTGGCGCTGCATCGCCCGCACGAGCGAGAACGTCGTGCCGAGGTTGTTCTCGTAGTACTCGAGCGGCAGCTCGACGCTCTCACCGACCGCCTTGAGCCCGGCGAAGTGGATGACCGCGTCGATGTGCTCCTGGGTGAAGAGATGCTCGGTCTTGTCGCGGTCGCGCAGGTCGAATGCGTGGACCGGCAGGTGCTCGCCCGTCAGCGCCTCGAGCCGGTTCACGACCGACGGCTTGCTGTTGGCGAAGTTGTCGACGATGACGACCTGGTGCCCGGCGGCGACGAGCTGGACGACGGTGTGCGAGCCGATGTAGCCGGCTCCTCCGCTGACGAGTACTCGCATGGTCGCCAAGCCTAACGAGACGGGTGGTATGCCGCTCACCTCGGGTGACCTGTTCCTCGGCCATCCGCTCCGGTGCCTTCGCAGGCCCGATCGACCGTGCAGAACTCAGCATCGAGAGTGCAGTAGTCCCGATCGACCGTGCAGAACTCAGCATCGAGAGTGCAGTAGTCCCGATCGACCGTGCAGGAGTGCCTGCCGGGGCGCTGAGCCGGCACCTGCGCAAACTCTCGAACGCGTGGCGGCGCAGCGGCATACCTCAAGGCGCGGGCAACTGCACTCTCGATCACGAGAACTGAACTCTCGATCACGTGAGGTGAACTCTCGATCACGAGAACTGAACTCTCGATCACGAGAACGGCACTCTCGATGGGGAGAACGGCACTCTCGATCGGGGAGGGGGGAGCGCTCGGCTCGGCTCAGGTGACGAGGAAGCCCGCGAACGCCATCGACAGCAGCATGATCGGCATCGCGACCAGCACTGCGGCAAAGACGTACATCAGGGCAGAGGCGGCAGACACGGGCAGGCCCCAGATCCGAGTCGGCTCGAGCAGCCCGATCCGCACCCTGGCCACTGACGCCGCTCCGCCCATCGCGATACTCCCGGCGGGGCTGGGCCCACCGGCCATACCGACGATGGCGCGCGCCGTCGGCACGATGCCGACCTCGCGGACGGCGGCCCGGTCCGCCAGCACCTCGATGAGCAGGTGCACCTCCCGCAGCGCAGCATCGGACCGGGCGAACGGCGGCACCGCCTCGTAGACGACGGAGAAGAACTCGAGGATCAGGTCGTGCCGGGCGGCCAGATGCGCCCTTTCGTGAGCGAGGACCGCCTCGAGCTCGTCGGCTGGGAGCCGGTCGATCGTGCCCTGGCTCAGGACGACCCGGCGACTCAGGCCGGGCAGGCAGTAGGCCGTCGGGGTCGGGTGCTCGATGACGCGCAGTTGCGGGTCGCCATGGGCCGCGAGGACGTCGACGAGCTCACGGTGCCGCTTGCGATGGATGCGCAGGTTGTGCCCGACCCGATGCGCGGCCACGAGCAACCGGGCCAGGACGAGTCCGCTGATCGCACCGGCGAGCGCGACGAGCCCGAGGTACTCGGTGATCCGGGACTGCTGCCGGACGATGAAGGGCACCGCGACCGGGGCGGTGAAGAGCGCGGCAAGCAGTGCTGCCATCGCGATCGACTGCCAGACGACAAGCGCTGCCCGCGCTGCCCGCCGGAAACTGGTGAATCCCGCCATGAGCCGCGGCACCGGCCACGACAGGGCCACGGCCAGCAGCGCCAGCGGCAGGATGTACACCGCGTATCAGGGCGCCTTCCGCCGGCCCCCACTCCCACCGCCTGCCGAGCCGGACGCCGCGCGGGCTTCGAGCTCGGCCAACGCGGCCTTGAGCTCGTCGAGCTCCTCGGGGGTGGACTCGTCGAGGAAGTGGAGCAGGACGCTGCGGCGCTCGGTGCCCGCGAGCTCGCCGAGGGCGTGGTGCATCGTCTCCGAGGTCAGCTCGTCACGGGTCGATGCGGCGGTGTAGCGCCAGGCCCGGCCGTCGCGTTCACGGGTGACGAGGCCCTTCTTGGCCATCCGGTCGAGGACGGTCATCAAGGTGGTGTAGGCCAGGTCGCGCTGGACCCCGACGACGTCGTGCACGTCGCGCACGGTGAGGCCCTCCGGACGGGACGGACCCTCGGCCCAGAGGTGTTCGAGGACGGCGCGCTCGAGGTCGCCGAGACGGTTGCGCGGAGAGGCAGGCATGGTGACTTCATTTTACTAGGCCGATCGATGCATCGTGACCACCTCGTCGAAGAGTTCCAGGCCCTCGGGTCGGTGGGTTGCCATGACGATGGTCGGGTGGGGACCGGGCAGCGACCTGTCGGCGGTCAGCAGGTCGGTGAGGACGGCGGTCGCCGTCGGCGGGTCGAGGTGGGCGACCGGCTCGTCGAGCAGGATGACGGGTCGTCGGCTGAGGATCGCGCGGGCCACTCGAGCAGGGTCGACTTGCCGACGCCCGAGGGCCCGGTCACCGCGGTGAGTCCGGGACGCAGCCGAAGCGAGAGCTCACGCAGTACGGGGCGAGCTCGGCGGCATACCGGTAGTCGAGCCCGATCGTGTTGAGCATGACGCGGCGCCGCTCTCGACCTCGGCGTCCGCGGGGGGTGGGTGGTGCGTCGACCGCCGACCGCCTGCGTCCGCCGAGGGGGCAGCAGGACGCCGAAGTCGAAGCCCTCGAGGACGATGTAGCCGGTCCAGAGGACCCCGATGATGACGAACCAGACGGTGCTGAGCTCCATGACGCTCTCCCCGGATCATTAGGCGAAGACGAGGGGGGCGTCCTCGTCGCGGTCGGACGAGTCCTCGTGCTCGTACGGTTCGGCCCCGCGGCGCACATAGGTCAGGAAGAGCTTGACCTCGACGACGGCGAGCGCGCCGTGGAGGAGGGTGTAGACGGCGAGCGAGGTGATGACGTAGCCGATCGAGACCCCTGGTGACACACCGGTGTTGGTCGTCATGAGTCCGAAGACGAGCCACGGTTGCCGGCCGACCTCGGTGAAGATCCATCCGAAGGAGTTGCCGAAGACCGGCAGCAGGGGAGCGGCGATGGCAGCCCAGTGCAGCCACCGATGGGTCGGGACACGTCCCTTGCGGGTCAGCCAGAGCATGACGGCCGCGATGCCGGCCGCGGCGAAACCGACTCCCATCATGAGCCGGAACGACCAGTAGGTCGTCGGGATGTTCGGCACGAAGCTGGTCGCGGCGTCCTGGGCCCGAGGGTTGCCCGAGGCGCCGAACGTGGAGACGTACTCCCCGTCGAACGACCCGGTCGCGAGCAAGCTCAGCAGGCCGAGGATCTCGATGATCGTCCGGGTGTGCTGGCCGTCGAGCGAGCCGACCGTCAGGACGGAGAAGGGCGCGCCCTCGCCCTCGGGGACGGAGTGGTAGAGCGCTTCCGCCGCGGCCATCTAGCCCGATCGACGGTGCACTACTCGTCATCGAGCGCTACTCAATACAGTGATGCGACGGTGCCGACGAGGGAGGCCTCATGACTGTTGGCGGACACGCTCCGCAGGAACGTCCCGGAGTCGGCTTCGTGAGCGGTGACCTCCGCATCGACGTCGACGTCAAGGCTGCCGAGCCGCCGTTCGAGCAGGTCCGGGCTCAGATCGCCGGACTCATCACCTCCGGCCGGCTCCTGCCTGGCGACCGACTGCCGACGGTCCGTGCGCTGGCCGCGGATCTCGGGCTCGCAGCCAACACCGTGGCGCGGTCCTACAAGGAGCTCGAGGCCACCGGGCTCGTGGAGACGGGGAGGCGGGCCGGCACCGTCGTCGCCTCCGGCGCACACACCGCCGACATCGTCGCCGCCACGCTCGCGACGAAGTTCGCCATCGCAGCACGGAGCGCCGGCCTCGATGACGGCGCCGCCATCGGCCTCGTTCGGGCGGCCCTGCGCGACCGGCCGAACACCTGACGCTGGTCTACCTGGCCTGGTCAACCAGACTGACCACTGTGACGGTCACCGTGAACGTGCAGGAGGCCAAGACGAGGCTCTCCGAGCTGTTGGCCCGGGTTGAGGCGGGCGAAGATGTCGTGATCGCCCGGGCAGGTCGGCCGGTCGCACGCCTGACCCCCGAGGTGCGGCCACCCGATCGGGTCTGGGGCCTGGTCCAGGTGACCCTTGGTGATGACTTCTTCGAGCCGTTGCCCGAGGAGGAGCTCGCGGCGTGGGAGTGACCGGAGGCCGGTTCCTCCTCGACATCCATGTCCTGCTCTGGCTGCTCGGGGATCCGGCGCGAGTGCCCGTCGAGACCCGCGATCAGCTGGCGGACCGAAGGACCGAGATCCTCGTCTCGGCCGCATCCGCCCTCGAGGTCGCGACCAAGGTCAGGATCGGCCGGCTCCACTCCGGCGCACATCTCGTCGACACCTGGGCGGACCGCCTCCGTGACATCGCGGCGACCGACTTGCCCATCACGTCGCATCACGCCTTGCTGGCCGGCTCTCTGGTGTGGGGGCATCGAGACCCGTTCGACCGTCTGCTCGTGGCGCAGGCCCTGGTGGAGAACCTGGCGCTGGTCACCACCGACACCGCGATGAAAGACGTGGTGGGCCTCCGGCTGCACTCCTGGTGAGCCGAGAGGGGAGGGGCGTGAGCGGCGGCAACGTGTCGACCGTGTCACGAGACATCCGCCGCGATGGCACGATGGGCGCCGTGATGTACGAGCGCGTCCTCCGGCAGACTCTGTTCAGGCTCGGCGACGGCGATCCCGAGGTCGCCCACGAGGAGACGCTCGACGCCCTGACCGTCCTGTCCAAGGTGCCCCCCGCGATCGCTGTGCTGCGCCGGCAGTTCGGCATCGACGCCCCGCGCACCATCTTCGGCGTGCGCTTCCCGAGCCCGGTGGGCCTCGCGGCGGGGCTCGACAAGAACGGCGTGGCCCTGCGGGCTTGGCCCGCAATGGGGTTCGGCTTCGTCGAGGTCGGCACGGTGACCCGCTACGCCCAGCCGGGCAATCCGAGGCCGCGACTCTTCAGGCTCCCGACGAGTCACGCGATCATCAACCGGATGGGCTTCAACAACGACGGGGCCGATGTCCTCGCTGCGCGCCTGCGAGCCCTCGGCCCGATCGGTGTGCCCCTCGGCGTGAGCATCGGCAAGTCCAAGGCCACCCCGGTCGCGGAGGCGGTCGAGGACTACCTCTACTCGATGCGCGTCCTCGGGCCGCATGCCGACTACTTCGCGGTCAACGTCAGCTCACCCAACACTCCGGATCTGCGCAGCCTGCAGGACCGGGGTGCACTCGACGGCCTGCTCAGGGCCCTCCGTGACGAAGCCGGTCCCACCCCGCTGCTCGTCAAGATCGCGCCCGACCTCACCGACTCGGCGATCGGCGAGGTGCTCGAGGTGTGTGCCGAGCGCCGGATCGACGGCCTCATCGCGACGAACACGACGATCGACCGCGACGGGGTCGCGCTGCGCGACGCGGTCACCGGCCGCGAGGTAGGGGGCCTCTCCGGGCGCCCCCTTACCGAGCGCGCCCGCGAGGTGGTCGGCTTCGTCCACCGCCAGGCACCGGACCTGCCGGTCATCGGGGTCGGCGGCATCACGAGCGTCGACGACGCCCTGCGGATGTTCGAGGCCGGAGCGTCCCTCATCCAGCTCTACACCGGGTTCATCTACCGCGGCCCGCCACTCGTGCGCGCGATCAACCGCGCGGTTGAACCGACTGAATAGCGGTTACGTCGTGATCCGGGTCGTCGGTGCGGATGAGCAGTCGTTCGAACTGCTGCCCGTCGAGCTCGACGAGCACGGCGGGTCGGCGACCGTAGACGGCACAGAAATCCTTGCCGAACGATCCTCGCGTGGTGCCGAGCATGATGACACCGGGCAGGCCCGTGCCCGGCGCGCGCATCCCGCGAAGCTCCATCCAGGGTTGCCTGCAAACCGACGCTGAGCGCACCGCCGAGATCGGCACGCGGACATCGCCGTGCAGCGCGCCCACCCTCTCCAGCGGGCCCAGTCGCACCACGATCTCGCCGTCCTCGATTGTCAGGGCTGCCATGCCTCGAGCGTATTCCTCGGTGACCAGGCTCCTGGAGGGCGGACCCGGACCCGGGCGCGTGCGGCGGCGACGCGTGATCCGAGATCCCGCGTCAGTCGCCTCCAACTTTCCCGCCACGGTCCGATCCACGGTGCCTCAGCGCCCGCCAGGCCACCAACCTTCCCGCCACGGCCCGATTGTCGGAGGACGGCCCCGGCGATCGGGCGGCGAGGCGCGTCGCTTCACTCAGCCGCCCAACGCCGAGCACGTGGGCGGCATACCACTCACTGCTTGGGGCGCTCGTCGACGATCCGGCGCGCCTTGCCCATCGACCGCTCGATCGTGCCGGGGTCACGCACCTCCACGCGTGCCGTCGTGCCGATCCGCGTCTTGATCGTGTGCTCGAGCCGGTGCGCGAGAGTCGCCGCCTCGGACGCCGCCATCCGCTCGTGCGGCTCGACGAGGACCGTGAGCTGGACCATCCGGCCGGGCTGGGTCAGCACGCACTGGAAGTACGGCGACAGCGCCGTCTCGGCCAGGACGTGCTCCTCGATCTGGGTCGGGAAGACGTTGACGCCGCGGATGATCATCAGGTCGTCGCTGCGCCCGGTGATCCGCTCCATGCGTCGCATCGAGGGCACCGCCGTACCGGGCGACAGCCGGGTCAGATCGCGGGTCCGGTACCGCAGCACCGGCATCGCCTCCTTGGTCAGCGACGTGAAGACGAGCTCGCCGACCTCGCCCTCGGCGACCGGCTCCTGCGTGTCCGGGTCGATGACCTCGGGGTAGAAGTGGTCCTCCCAGATGTGCAGCCCGTCCTTCGTCTCGCCGGACTCCTGCCCGACGCCCGGGCCCATCACCTCCGAGAGCCCGTAGATGTCGACGGCGTCGATCCCGGTGCGGCCCTCGATCTCGGCACGCATCTGCTCGGTCCAGGGCTCCGCCCCGAAGATCCCGACCCGCAACGAGGTCGAGTGCGGGTCGATGCCGCGCCGGTCCATCTCGTCGATGAGCGAGAGGAAGTACGACGGCGTCAGCATGATGACCTGCGGGCCGAAGTCTTGGATCAGCTGCACCTGCCGGTCGGTCATGCCGCCCGACACGGGCACGACCGTGCAGCCGAGCCGCTCCGCGCCGTAGTGCGCGCCCAGCCCACCGGTGAACAGGCCATAGCCGTACGCCACGTGCACGATGTCACCCGGCCGCCCGCCGGCGAACCGGATCGACCGCGCCACGAGGTCGGCCCACGTGTCGATGTCGCGCTTGGTGTAGCCGACGACGGTCGGCCGACCGGTCGTCCCGGAGCTCGCGTGGATCCGGACGACCTGCTCGCGCGGGACCGCGAACAACCCGAACGGGTAGTTCTCGCGCAGGTCCGCCTTGCCGGTCAAGGGCAGCTTCACGACGTCGTCGAGCGACCGGATGTCGTCCGGATGGATCCCCTTGTCCTCGAACGCCTTCCGGTAGTGCGGGATCTTGTCGTATGCCGCTCGCACCGTCGTGCGCAGCCGCTCGGTCTGCACGTGGCGCAGCTCGTCGAGTGACATCGTGGGGATCAGGGTGCCCTCGCCGAGGGAGGGTCGGGTGCTCTGGTCGGTGTCGTGGGACGTCGTGGTCATGAGCCCCATTCTGTCCCCTGGGGGTCACGCCGGGGGGAGGCCCACTCCCTCCAGGCCCGTGTCCGGCACGTCGTCGGCGGTGGCCGCGTCCCGTTCCTCGGCGTTGTGCATCCGGCGCAGGAAGCTCCGGGTGCGCTCGTTCTTCGGGTTGCCGAGCACCTCGTCCGGGGGCCCCTCCTCGCACACGACGCCGGCGTCCATGAATACGACGTGGTCTGCCACCTCGCGGGCGAACTCCATCTCGTGCGTGACGACGATCATCGTCATGCCGGTGTCGGCGAGCTGGCGCATGACCCGCAGCACCTCGCCGACGAGCTCGGGGTCGAGCGCGGAGGTCGGCTCGTCGAAGAGCATGAGCTTCGGGTCCATGGCAAGCGCCCGCGCGATGGCGACGCGCTGCTGCTGCCCACCGGAGAGCGCCCCGGGGTAGGCGGCCGGCTTGTCGGCCAGGCCCACCGAGGCGAGCAGCTCGACGGCCCGTTCCTTGGCCTTGGACTTCGAGATGCCCTTGACCTGGGTCGGTGCCTCGATGACGTTCTCGAGGGCGGTCTTGTGCGGGAAGAGGTTGAACCGCTGGAAGACCATGCCGATCTCGCGGCGCTGGGCCGCGATCTGCTTGTCCCCGAGCGTGTGCAGCTGTCCCTTCTCGTCCTCGCGGTAGCCCATCAGCTCGCCGTCGACCCAGATGCGGCCGCCGTCGATGGACTCGAGCAGGTTGATGCACCGCAGGAAGGTCGTCTTGCCCGACCCGGAGGGGCCGAGGAGGCAGACGACCTCGCCGCCGTGCACGGTCAGGTCGATGCCCTTGAGCACCTCGTTGCCGTGGAAGGCCTTGGTGATGTTGACCGCTCGGACGAGCACGTCGCCGGTGGCCCGGCTCGTCCGGGGCGCCCGGGCTGCCCGCGCCATCATGCGCCTCCCATCCCGGCCGGTCTCGCGGCCCGCTCCTGCTGCGCCTTCTTGGCGGCTCGCTTGGTCTCGCCGAAGCCGCGACCGAAGTAGCGCTCGAGGTAGAACTGGCCGACCATGAGGACCGAGCAGACGATGAGGTACCAGGCCACCACGGCGACATACGAGGCCATGATCTCGAGGGTGCGCGTGCCGATGATGCGTACCTGGTAGTAGAGCTCGGTGATGACCGGGATGGCGATGAGCAGGGAGGTGTCCTTGACCATCGCGATCGTCTCGTTGCCGGTCGGGGGCACGATGACCCGCATCGCCTGGGGCAGCACGATGCGGCGCATCGTCTTGCCGTTGCCCATCCCGAGCGCCTGGGCGGCCTCGGCCTGGCCCTTGTCGACGGAGATGATTCCGGCGCGGGCGATCTCGGCCATGTAGGCGGCCTCGGACAGCCCGAGGCCGAGGATGCCGGCGAGCAGGGTGCTCGAGAACTGCGTGAGGCTGAGGTGGAAGAACGTGAAGTCGGTCGACAGCCCGAGGGCGTGGCCGAACTGCTGGCCGAACGGCACCCCGAAGTCGAGCCCGTCGTAGAGGAACGGGATGCCGATCCCGATCATCCCGAGCAGGACGATGCGGGGGATGCCGCGGAAGAACCACGTGTAGACGGAGGCGACACGGCGCAGGACGGGGTTGGACGACAGGCGCATCACCGCCAGCAGGATGCCGCCGACGACGCCGATGACCATGGCGCCGATCGTGCCGACGATGGTGCCCTTGACCAGGCCGTCGAGGACGGGCTGCTGGATCATGATCTGCAGGGCGACGGGGAAGTTCCATCGCTCGTTCGTCACGAAGGAGCTGATCATCATCGCGACGAGGACCGCGATGACGGCCAGGGCGACCCAGCGCCACGGGTGGGAGACGGGCCGGGCGTGGATCACGCCCGGCCGGTCCTGCCCGGCCGCACGAACGACGTCCGTCTTGGTGCTCATCGGCCAGCGCCGACTACGAGACCGACGGGTTCAACGCGAAGTCGCTGATGGCACCCGACTCGACGCCCCACTCGGTCAGGACCGCCTTGTAGCTGCCGTCGGCCTCGGCCGCCTTGAGGGCGTCGACGAGGGCGTTGCCGAAGTCGTTCTCGGACTTGGGCAGCACGTAGCCGTAGGGCGCGGAGTCGTAGATGTCGCCGAGCTTCTCGAGCTTGCCGGCGAACTGCTTGACGGCGTAGAGGCCGATCGGCGAGTCGGCGAGCATCGCGTCGACCTTGCCGCTGACGACATCTGCCGTCACCTCGTCCTGCCCGTCGTGCGGCAGGATGTTGACTGCGGGCTTGCCGGCCGCGACGCACTTCTTGCTCCGCGCGGTGATGTCGTCGAGCTGGGTGGTGCCGGTCTGGACGCCGATGTTCTTGCCGCACGGGTCGTCGATGGAGACCTTGGCCGGGTTGCCCGGCTTGGTGACCCACTGGGTGCCGGCCTTGTAGTAGCTGACCATGTCGACCTTGGCCATCCGGTCCTTGGTGATCGAGAAGGACGACACCCCGACGTCGTACTTGCCGCTGTCGACGCCGAGGATGATGGCGTCGAACTTGCTCGGCGAGTACTCGGCCTTGACCCCGAACTTGGCGGCCACGACGTTGAACAGTGCCGGGTCCCAGCCGGTCACGGTCTTGCCGTCGGCCGCCATCATCTCGTTCGGCGCGTAGGTCGGGTCGATGCCGACGACGATCTTGCCGGCCGACTTGATCTTCGCCGGCAGCTTCGCTGCGAGCGCCGCATCCACGGTGCCGGTGGGCACGGGTGCGTGCGTGGTGCCCCCGCCTCCCGCGCCGGGCGAGAGCGAGTTCGAGCCACAGGCGGACAGGGTGAGCCCGAGGGCGACGGCGCCGGTGGCGGCGACGAGTTGGATACGACGCATGGTGAGGCCTTCCAGATCGACGGCGGGCACCGATAGCCCACCCCCTCGCCGATATTGCCACTCATCGCACGCCCTGACAGGCGTCATGGGTCACATTCGTCGCACACCTTCGCCGGCGGCACGGTCGTGCTCAGCGTTCCCGCCACCACAAAGGATGACGTATGCCGCATACGGGCCAGCGCCGGTACCTCGCCGCCGCGACGGTCAGAGCGCACGACGGGTCCGCGACCGGCCGCGGAACTCGGCGATGACCTGACCGTCCGACTCGCGCCTGACCGTCACGTCGGTGATCCCGCTGCGCCCGAAGGCAGCCCGGACCACGCCGTCCGCGACGAGCACATCGCCGAGCCGGCCCGGCGCGGTGAAGGTGACGTCGGCACCGGAGGCCACCGTCGTGGTCCCACAGGAGTTGCAGACCAGGGCGAAGCACGAGTCGGCGAGCAGGAAGATGAACCCGCCGTGGCAGATGTCGTGGCCGTTGACCATGTCGGGGCGGACCGGCATCCGGACGACGGCGTGGTCCTGTTCGAGCAGGTCGATGACCATGCCGAGCCCGCGGGAGGCCACGTCGTCGTCCCACATCCTCTGCGCGAACGCGACACCGTCGCCGGGCTTCTCCTGCGGCTCACTCATCGAGGCTCCCGTCGGTCAGGCCCGGGCTGGGCCGGTAGCGGCCACCCGGGAAGGCCCGGTCGAGGGCCGCGATCTGTTGCGCGACGACGTCGAACCCGATCGGTCGGCCCCACTCGATCGGCCCGCGCGGGTAGTTGACGCCGAGCCGCATCGCGGTGTCGACGTCCGCGGCGCTGGCCTCCTCGCGGCGGACGAGATCGACCGCCTCGTTGACGAGCATCGCGACGGTCCGGGCCAGCGGGTCTGTCTCGACGGGGCCGGTCACGAGCCGCTCGGCCAGCCCGAGATCCGGCTCGGGGCGGGCGGCGGGCGGCTGGGCGGCATACGAGAAGACCCCCTCGCCCGTCTTGCGGCCGAGCCGTCCCGACTCGACCAGGCCACGCTGGAACTGCGTTGGTGCATAACGGGGGTCGTGTCCGGTCTGCTCCCAGACCGAGGCGCCCACCGCGTAGTTGACGTCCTGCCCGATCAGGTCGGTCAGCTCGAACGGCCCCATCCGGAAGCCGCCCTTCTCGCGCAGGATCCAGTCGACCGTCGCCGGGTCGGCGATACCCTCCTCGACGACCCGCTGCCCCTCGCCGTAGAACGGCCGGGCGACCCGGTTGACGATGAAGCCCGGCGTCGAGGTGCACCGGACCGGCGTCTTGCCCCACGCCCGCATCAGCGCCGCAACATGGGCGAGGTAGGCCTCCGCCGTCGCCTCCCCGTGCACCACCTCGACGAGGCGCATGAGCGGGGGCGGGTTGAAGAAGTGCAGCCCGAGGACGCGCTCGGGGTCGGGGAGGGCCTCGGCGATCGCGGTGATGTCGAGGCTGGAGGTGTTCGTCGCCAGGATCGTCGTCGGCGGCTGGCTGGCGGCGACCCCAGCCAGGAGGCGCTGCTTGAGGGCGAGGTCCTCGGGCACCGCCTCGACGACGAGACCGACCTCGGGCAACCCGTCGACCAACACCGCAGGCTCGATCCGCCCGACGACGCCGGCGGCCTCGGCGTCGGTCATCCGACCCTTGGTGACCTGGCGGGTGAGGATCGCCCGGAGCCGCGTGAGGGCAGCGTCCGCCGCACCGGGGGCTGCGTCGACGAGGATGACCTCGTGTCCGGAGGCGGCGGCGACCTGCGCGATACCGGCCCCCATCGTGCCCGCCCCCACGACCGCAACCGGCGCCGGAGGGCTCGTCGTGTCATGGTCCATGGGCAGCATTGTGGCCCCCCGCCTTGCCCGCGGCGTGGACGCCGGTCGCGTGACTAGCATCGAGGGGTGACTGCTGCAGCGCCGACCACGACCCATCCCCTCCTCGACAAGCACGCCGGAGTCCTCGACGAGATCCGCCGGGCCCTGACGGCTCGTTCGTACTACTCCCGCTACCCGGAGTCGCCGAGCCCCCGGGTGTACGGCGAGACCGCCGCCGCCGACGGTGCGGCCGCCTACGAGGCACACCTGAACGCGCGGTATGCCGCCGAACTCGTCTCCGCGAGCGACGGCACCTGGGTGGGGGGCGAGGTCTCGCCCTACGGGCCGGTGCTCGGCGTGCAGTACCCGGGTCTCGACGTCGAGGCGGGGCTCGCGGCGGCCCGGGCCGGGCTGCCGACCTGGCGTGACGCCGGTGCGCAGGTGCGTGCCGCCGTCTGTGTCGAGATGGCCGACCGGTTGCACGAACGCAGCTTCGAGATCGGCACCGCCGTCATGCACACGTCCGGCCAGCCGTTCGTCATGGCCTTCCAGGCCGGCGCTCCGCAGGCCCAGGACAGGGCCCTCGAGTCGATCGCGGCGGGGCTCGTCGAGCAGGAGCGGGTGCCCGCGTCGGTCGTGTGGGAGCGCCCGGCCAAGGGGGAGCCGATCCGGATGCAGAAGGACTACCGCATCGTCGGGCGCGGGGTCGGTCTTGTCGTCGGGTGCAACACGTTCCCGACGTGGAACGCCTACCCGGGCATCTTCGCCGACCTCGTCACCGGCAACGCCGTGGTCATCAAGCCGCACCCGAAGGCGATCCTGCCGCTCGCGATCACCGTCGAGGTGGCGCGGGCCGTGCTCGCGGAGGCGGGCTTCGACCCGGCGCTCGTGCAGCTCGCCGCCGAGAACGACGGGCAGGGACTGGCCAAGGTGCTGGCGCAGCGGCCCGAGATCGCGATCATCGACTACACCGGCGGGCCCGGCTTCGGCGCCTGGCTCGAGCAGGCCGGCGCTGCCCGCGGAGCGCTGGTCTACACCGAGAAGGCCGGGCTGAACACGATCGTCGTCGACTCGACCGACGACCTGAAGGGCACGCTCGGCAACCTCGCCTTCTCGCTCTCGCTCTACTCCGGGCAGATGTGCACCGCGCCGCAGAACATCTACGTCGCCGACGGTGGTGTCGACACCGACGAGGGGCACCTGTCCTTCGACGAGTTCGGCGACCGGCTCGCCGGGGCGGTCCAGCGCCTCACCGGCGAGGACGCCAAGGCGGTCGAGATCCTGGGGGCGACGGTCAACGACACGGTCCGCGGCAACGCCGACTCGCTCGACTCGCTCGCAGCCGAGGCCGCGGGGCACGTCGTGCTCGAGTCGCGACGGGTGGCGCACCCGAAGTATGCGGACGCGATCGTGCGCGCGCCCGGGCTCGTCGCGCTCGATGTGTCCCACGAGGACGTCTACACGCAGGAGTGCTTCGGCCCGGTCGGGTTTCTCATCCGCACCGCCTCGACGCGGCAGTCCCTGGCCCAGCTCGCCGACACCGTGCAGGAGCATGGCGGGATGACCGCGTCGGTCTACTCGACCGACGAGTCGGTGCTCGACGCGGCCCGGGAGGCGGCTGCCGCAGGCGGGGTTGCGCTGTCGGAGAACCTGACCGGCCAGGTCTTCGTCAACCAGACGGCGGCCTTCTCCGACCTGCACGGCACCGGCGCGAACCCGGCCGCCAACGCGGCCTACGCCGATGCCGCCTTCGTCGCTAACCGGTTCCGCGTCATCACCTCGCGCCGGCACGTGCCGTGACCGAGCCGGTCCAGCCCGCCGACCCCGTGAGCGGCTCGGCCTCCGAGCCGGGTACAGCGGCGCCGGGACGGGAGGCGGCGGTGGCCCGGCCCGCGGGTTCGCTCGGCGCGCTCGACCGGGCCGCCGTCCAGCGCTCGACGATCAAGGCCCTCGTCGCCTCGCAGGTGCTCGGCGGAGTCGGCATGGCCAGCGGGATCGCCGTCGGCGCGCTGCTCGCAGAACAGCTGTCCGGCTCGGAGACGCTTGCCGGGTTCGGCACGACGACGCAGGTCCTCGGTGGTGCCCTCATCGCGATCCCGGTGGCCCGGCTCATGGCGGCGCGGGGTCGCCGCCCCGGGCTCGTCCTCGGCTACGCCCTTGCCCTGCTCGGCGCCGCCACGGTCGTCACGTCGGCCGTCGCCGGGTCCTTCCCGCTCATGCTCGTCGGGATGTTCCTCTTCGGCGGCGGGACGACGGCCAACGGCCAGGCGCGGTATGCCGCTGCCGACCTCGCGCTGCCGCAGCACCGTGGGCGCGACCTGTCGATCGTCGTGTGGTCGACGACGATCGGGTCGGTCCTCGGCCCCAACCTCGTCGGCCCCGGCCAGGCCCTCGCCGAGGCGGTCGGTGTCCCCGGGCTCGCGGGTGCCTTCCTCTTCTCGCTGGCCGGGTTCGTCCTGGCGTTGCTCGTCGTCGGGCGGCTGCTGCGACCCGACCCGCTGCTGACCGCCCGCGTCCTCGAGCGGGCGGAACAAGAGCCGGCGGGACGAGAGCCGGCGGGACGAGAGCAGGCGGATGTGGGGCGCGCAGGCTCGGCGCAGCGGCATACGACGAGATCGGCGGCCGAGCACGACGGGTCGATGCGGCGCGCCTACGCGACGATCCGCAGCAACGCCCTCGCCTTCGAGGCTGTGCTCGTCATCGCGCTCGGTCACCTCGTGATGGTGTCGGTCATGGTGATGACGCCGTTGCACATGGCGCACGGGGACGCCGGGCTCGAGGTGATCGGCTTCGTCATCTCGGTGCACATCCTCGGGATGTACGCGTTCTCGCCGGTCGTCGGGCTGGCGGTGGACCGGTGGGGGAGCCGGCGCGTCGCGATGCTCGGCGGCGCGGTCCTCGCGGCGGCCGCGTTCCTGGCCTCGCGCTCCGAGACCGGCTGGTCGGGCCTGCTGCTCGGCGCGCTCTTCCTGCTCGGGGTCGGCTGGTCGTGCACCCTCGTGTCGGGCTCGACCCTGCTGACCAACGCCGTGACGACGGCCGAACGGCCTGGCGTGCAGGGCCTGTCCGACGTGCTCATGGGGCTGGCCGGGGCAGGCGGCGGCGCGGTTGCCGGGGTCGTCGTCGGAGGGCCCGGGTATGCGTGGCTCGCCGGCGGGTCTGCCGTCGTCGGGCTCGTCATCATCGGCATCGCGCTCGCGGCGACGGTCCGTCACGCCTCCGGTGCGCACGCATCTGCCTGACGGGGTCGCCTGTGCCGGTGCGCCGGCTCGGCATCCTCCTGTGGTCCGAGGCGCCGGGGCATCTGGCGTGCTCCGTGGGACGACCACAATCCCGGGCACGTCCGATGAGGCGCGCTTGTCGTGCGTGATGACGCGAATAGTGGTCGTCCGGCGGTACAGCGTGCCGTGCCCATGACCCTGGCCCGCCAGGCCCTGGCCCGCCCCGCCCCGGACCGGGGCGGGCCGGACCGGGGCGGATCATATAGCCGGGCGCTTGCAGGGTGCTAGCATCGTTCCTGTGACAACGCTCTACATTCGCGATGTTCCCGATGTGGTCGCAGCAACGCTCAAGGAACGGGCGGCGGCCGAGGGCAAGTCCTTGTCCGCGTATGTCGCCGCTGAGCTGGCCACGATCGCGGCACGGCCGACGAATGCCGAGATCGTCGCCAGGCTCAAGGCTCGGGACCGGTCGGCTGGCCCGACGACCGACGAGATCGTCGCAGCGGTCCGCGCCGGACGCCCATGATCGTCATCGACGCCTCCGCCATGGTCGAGGCACTGATCGGGCGCGGAGGCGATCCTGAGCTGCTCGACGCACTCGCCGGCGACGTGCACGCCCCACACGTGCTCGACGTCGAAGTGCTCTCGGCGCTGCGAGGACTCCTGCTCGGCGGCGACCTCGAGGCGCGCGCGGCCGAGGACGCCCGACAGGAGCACTTCGCGTTCACGATTGCGCGTCACGAGACGCACCCGCTGGCCGATCGCGTCTGGTCGCTGCGCCGGCAGTACACGAGCTACGACGCCAGCTACCTGGCCTTGGCGGAGGCGCTCGGCTCCCCGCTGTTCACCTGTGACGCAAAGCTGAGTGGCCCGGGCCACGAGGCGGACGTGCGGGTCATCCCGAGAACGCGCTGACCCCCGGCAACCGGCTCAGCCCGCGATCCGCATCTCAGGCCGTGACCTTCAACGTCGAGGTGCGATCGGGCTTGACGACGACCTCGATCCGGTCGGCCACCCGCGACTTCAGCTCGGTCACGTGGCTGACGATGCCGACGGTCCGCCCGCCCTCGCGCAGTCCCTCGAGGGTGTGCATGACGTCGTCGAGCACCTCGGGATCCAGCGTGCCGAAGCCCTCGTCGACGAAGAGGGTGCCCAGGTCGACGCCGCCGGACTCGGCGCGCACGACCTCGGCCAGGGCCAGGGCCAGGGACAAGGAGACGTAGAAGGTCTCGCCGCCGGAGAGGGTGCCGACCTCGCGGACCTGGTTCGTGTGCATGTCGTGCACCCGGATGCCGAGCCCCGACTTGGCGTTGCCCTGTTTGGCGTCGGTGTGCTCGAGCGAGTAGCGGCCACCCGAGAACTTCGCCAGCTCCGTGTTGGCGGCCGACAGCACCTCGGCGAAGCGCCGGATGAGGACGTACTTCGCGAGGTCGAGGTTGAGCTGGTTGTCGCCGCCACCGGCCACGAGCTGGCCGACCCGGACCGCGTCGGCCGTCTCGGCGATCACCGCCGCGTTCCGCTCGATGGCCGCCTCGACCTCGCTGCGCCGCTGCTTGGCCCGGCGAGCCTGGTCTCGCAGGCTGCCGTGCTCGGTCGTCGCCTGCTCCATCTCCTGCTTCGCGGCGCGCTCGAGCTCGACCAGCGCGTCGATGTCGTCGAAGAGCGCGTCGAGCTGGACGTCGGCGAGCTCGGGACCGGTGAGTCCGGCCCTGACCTCGGTGCACGCGCGCTCGAAGTCGGCGATCGCCGTCCTGGTCGTGGTGATCCATTCCATCGGCCGGTCTGCCTCGAGCCAGTCCTCGACCGAGCCGAAGCCGGCCGCCACCAGGTCGGCGTCTCGCGCGGCCGTCGCCTCTACGGCCGCCACCTGGGCCGTGTCTCGGGAGGCGATGGCATCGACAAGTGTCTCGACCCGGCCGGCCGAGGTCTCGATTGCGTTGCGTCGTGCCGACACCGTGGGGTGGCCGTCTCGGGCCCGCGCGACCTCGTCGGCCTCCCGCGCGAGTCGGGCCGCCCAGTCGGCGCGGCTCTGGCCCAGTCGGGCCAGCTCAGCCGTGAGCCTCGTGGCCCGTTCGCCGAGCTCCTGCTCTCGCCCGCGCAGCTGCTCGAGCCGTTCCGTGCCGGTCCGCGCGGCCGCCCCGGCCCGGATCGACTCGGACAGCTCCTCGCCGGCCAGCTCGGCGCCAGCACGCGCGGCAGCAACGGTCAGCCCGTCGCAGCGTGCGGCGAGCTCACCGGCCTTGGCGCGCAGGGCGCCGAGCTCGTCGGTGCGGGTGGTGGCGGTGGACCTGAGCTGCTCGACCCGCCGCTCGGCGGAGCCCACCTGCTCCGGGGTGACCGCGGCCGGGCTGGGCCGGGCGGGCGAGGGGTGCTCTGTGGCGCCGCACACCGGGCACGCGTCCCCGTCGACGAGCGTGAGACCGAGCTCCCCGGCGATGCCGTCGATGCGGGCCTGCCGGAGCCGTCCCAGCTCGCCCTCGGCGTCGCGCACCACGGCCAACGCTGCCCTGACGGCACCCTCCAGCTCGGGCAGGCGCGCGAGCGCGGTCTCGTGGGCCATCGCGGCCTCGAGACGGTCCTTGGCCCGTCGGGTGGCGAGGGTCCGACTCTCGTGCAGGGCATGCAGCCGCCTGGCCTCGGCGAGGGCCTCGTCCTGCTCACGGACCAGCTGCGGCAGCCCGGCCAGCTCGGTCGTCACGTCCGCGAGTGCCGCCCGATGCCGCTCGGCGGCACGGGCAACACCGTATGCCTGCTCCTGCCGGCTCTCGAGCGTCGACTCCAGCTCCACGGCGCTCGTGAGTGACCCGATGGCTTCCCGGAGGGTCGCTGCCTCTCCGCGCAACGCCGCGACGCCGCGATCCTGCAGGCGTGGCTCGACGCGCCCTCGGGCAGCCGTGAATGCCGCCTCGGCCCGTTTGAGCGCTGCCTCGGCCTGCGCGAGCGTCCGCACGGCGCCGGCGACCGGACGAGCCTGCTCCGCCCGCGCCAGCTGCTCACCCAGCCGCCGGAAGTCGACGGCGCGTCGCCCGAGGTCCTCGTTGCGCCGCTGCAGCTGCCTGAGCCGCTCCCGTCGCTGCATCCGCAGCCGCGCGTCGCTGACCATGCCTGCCATCTGCCGGTGCCGTTCGATCGCCTCACGGCTCACCTTGCGGGCGTGCCGCTCGCGCGTCCGCAGCTCGTCGACGGCCTCGGCCAGCTCGGCGAGCAGGTCGCCGGGTCGGCTGCGGCTCAGCTCGACGAGGGCATCGCGCCGCTCGCTGCCGAGCGCTGCCGAGACGGCGAAGGCGTGCACCGCATCGCGGATCTCGTCGAGACCGTGCTGTCGCCGTGCCTGCGCCTCCCGGCCGGCCTCGACCAGCTGGTCCTGCACCCGCCGGAAGAAGGCGGTGCCGAAGACCTTCTCGAGCAGCTTGCCCTTCTCCTCGGACCGGGCCCGCAGGAACGTCGCGAACTCGCCCTGGGGCAGGATCACGGTCTGCACGAACTGGTCCCGGGTCAGCCCCACGGCCCGGGTGATCTCGTCGTCGCAGTCGCCGATGTTGCTCGAGAGCAGCTCACCCGACTCGAGGTCGTCGATCGAGGCGAGGCGCCATAGCTTGACGCTGGGCTGCTGCACCGTCGTGCCGGTGCCGCGCGTCTTGGGCCGCTCGAACCGCGGCGTACGGCGCACCCGGTAGAGACCGGACTGGGTCTCGAAGACGACCGTGACGACAGGGACCGTGCCGGGGGCGGCATGGTGGGAGTGGATGCGCTCGAGGTCGGCACCGGCCTGCGCGACCTTGCCGTATAGCCCGAACGTGATGGCGTCGATGATCGTCGACTTGCCCGATCCGGTCGGACCCTCGAGCAGGAACAGCCCCGCCTTGCCGACCGCGGCGAAGTCGACGCGCTCCGTGCCGGCATACGGGCCGATCGCCGTCATCTCGAGCAGGTGCAGCTGCACGTCACGCCACCTCCTGGGCCTCGGCGAGCCGCTGCGCCGTGACGGCCGCCTCGTAGCCGGCGACGAAGACGCCGAGCTCGCCCTCGCTCGCCTCGGTCTTGGTCACGTGCGCGATGAAGTCGGACCCCAGCTCGCGCGGGTCGCGCTCGCTGACCGCGGTCGTGCCACCGCGCCGCCGCGCCGCCGCCCCGTCCGGCTCGTGGAAGACCTGCAGCACGAAGGGGAATCGCGACTTCAGCCGGTCCATCAACGAGTCCGGCCGGACCCGGTCGGTCACCGTGACCCGCACCCACGACCCCTCGTGGGCCGCGAGGGACTGCTCTGACAGCAGGTGCTCGAGCCGCCCGCGCAACGTCGCCATCGGGCGGGGCTGCTCGATCTCGACCGGGGTCACGGCCACGCGCCCCTCGGCCGGCAGGTCGACGAGCAGGACGACCTTGCTCTGGTGCTCCTCGGAGAACGAGTAGCGCAGCGGCGACCCCGAGTAGCGCACCAGGCTGCCCTCGGGACCCTCCGGCGACTGCGGCCCGTGCAGGTGCCCGAGTGCCGCGTAGTCGATGCCGGCGAAGACCGTTCCGGCCACCCGGTCGACCCCACCGACCGCGATCGAGCGCTCCGAGTCGCTCGGCTCGGCACCGGCGACGAAGGCGTGCGCCATGACCACGCTGCGCACCTCGTCGCGCCCTGCGATATCGGCGCGGATCCGCTCGCACGCCGCCGCGAGCACCGCCTGGTGAGAGCGAGGCAGCGGGTCGCCGCCACCGGCGAGCAGGCCCCGGGCCTGGTCGACGTCGAGGTAGGGGATGCCGTAGACGGCCGCGCGCACCCCGTCCGAACCCTCGACCATGACCGGGACCTCGAGCCGCCTCGGATCGGTCATCACCCGGATGCGGTCACGGAACAGGCCTGCCCCGTAGCCGAGCCGGACCGCCGAGTCGTGGTTGCCGGAGATGACGACGACCGTGGTGACCTCGGACAACCGCGCGAGGGTCGCCTCGAACAGCATGACCGACTCCACCGGCGGCACCCCTCGGTCGTAGACGTCTCCCGCGAGCAGCACCGCGTCGACCGGCACGCCGTCGACCGGGTCCTCGACGAGCCGGCAGATCCGCTCGAGCGCCGCCGACTGCGCCTCGTGCAGGTTCACGCCGTGCAACGTGCGCCCGAGGTGCCAGTCAGAGGTGTGCAGCAACCGCATGCCCAGACCGTATGACCGACCTGCGACACAGCTCTCGCCGACACGCGCCCTGCGACGAGTCCCGACCGACGAACGACCATTGGTCAGCGAACGTCGATCATCGTGGTGGCGGCCGTGCGGAGACCAGCGGCTCGGCACGACCAACGGTCGTCGGCCCGCACAGTCCCCCCAGCACCAGCCCGACCACGCACACGAGCCAGCCACCGGCGGTAGCCCACACAGCGGCATACCAGCGGGTCAGTCCCTGGGGTTGAACGAGCTGAGGACCATCGACACGAAGGTGATCACGAGCGAGCCGAGGATCGCATCCCAGAAGAACTCGTCGACGTGGAACGGCAGGCTGAACTGCTCAGCGACCCACGAGGTCAGCTCGAGCATCAGCGCGTTGACGACGAAGACGAACAGCCCCAGCGTCAGGATGATGAGCGGCAGCGAGAGGATCTTTGCGACGGGCCGCACGAAGGCGTTGATGAGCCCGAAGATCAACGCCACGACCACGACCGTGCGCACGACGACCCAGGTGTCGGGGCTCGACCCGAAGGCGATGCCGGGGACGAGCCATGCTGCGATCCACAGCGCGATCCCGTTGATGACGGTCTTGATCGCGAAGTCGACGAGCACCTGCTCATCCTTACACGCGTGGCAGCCCCGGGTGGTCGTCTCCGGGCAGGCGCGGCTGGAACATCGTGTTGAGACGGAGCAGGTCCGGCTCGACCGTCTTGAGCGAGCCGATGGCGTCCTTGACCGGCACCCGGGTGATCTGTCCGTTCTGCAGGGCCACCATCTCGCCCCATCCGCCGTCGAGGGCCGCCTCGATCGCGGCGACCCCGAAGCGGGTGCCGAGCATCCGGTCGAAGGCGACCGGGGAGCCGCCGCGCTGGACGTGCCCCAGGACCGTCGTGCGGGTCTCGATGCCGGTGCGGCCGTGGATCTCCCGCTCGAGGATGTGGGCGATGCCGCCGAGGACCTTGTGGCCGTAGCTGTCGATCTCGGGCTCCGGGATCTCGAAGGTTCCCTCCTTCGGCAGGGCACCCTCGGCGACGACGAGGATCGTCGCGTAGCGACCCTTGCGGTGCCGCCCGACGATCCGCTCGCAGACCTCCTCGATGTCGAACGGCTCCTCGGGAGTCAGCGTCATCGCGGCTCCGCCGGCGAGCCCCGACCAGATGGCGATGTGCCCGACGTGCCGACCCATGACCTCCACGACGAGGACGCGGTGGTGCGACTCGGCGGTCGTGTGCAGCCGGTCGATCGCGTCCGTGCAGATCTGCACGGCGGTCTGGAAGCCGAAGGTCATCTCGGTCAGCTGGATGTCGTTGTCGATCGTCTTGGGGACGCCGACGACCGGGAAGCCGTTCTGGTGCAGCTCGTTCGCGACCGCCATCGAGCCCTCGCCGCCGACGGCGATGATGGCGTCGAGCCCGTGCCGGTCGTAGGCCTTGCGCACGAGCCTCAGCCCGTCCTCGCGCGCGAACGGTTGGTCGCGGGAGGTGCCGAGGATCGTGCCGCCGCGCGGCAGGATGCCGCGGCACACCTCGACGTCGAGCGGCTCGTAGTCGTCGTCCATGACCCCGCGCCAGGCGTTGCGGAAGCCGATGACAGTGCTGTCGTAGGTGACCTCCGCGGCGCGGACCGCGCCTCGGATGACGGCGTTGAGGCCGGGGCAGTCCCCGCCTCCGGTGAGGATCCCGATGCGCATGGGCTCGTCTTTCGTGAGTGGTGCGTGGAGCGGGTGGGTCGGGGCTGCGTCGAGGCGACAGGGTGAGCCTAGCCACAAGCGTCCGTATGCCGCTCGCTCCCGCAGCGTGTCCGGCTGCCCACCGCCGCGACCGCCAGTGTCCCGCGGAACGGACCGGTCGAGGTAGAGCGGGTCGGTGGCCCAGATCGCTGGTCAGCCCGCCTGGGTGGCCCGGGCCGGCGGTCCGGGTGCCTGCAGTGGTGGTGTGTCTATTGTGGCGGGATGAGCGACGACGCCGTGTCCCAGAGCCACGTTCGCCTGCGTGACGTGCTTGCGCAGCTGCCGGACTACAAGCCGGGCAAGCCCGCCGCGGCGCCGCCCGGGATGACCGCCTACAAGCTGTCGTCGAACGAGAACCCCTACGGCCCGCTTCCCTCGGTCCTCAAGGCGGTCGAGGAGGCCGCGGCGACGCTCAACCGCTACCCCGACATGGCGGTGGCCGCGCTGACGCAGCGGCTCGCCCAGGCGCTCGACGTGCCGGCCGAGTGCGTCGCGACGGGGACCGGCTCGGTGGCAGTGCTCGGGCAGATCGTCGAGGCCGCCTGCGACGCCGGAGACGAGGTGGTCTTCGCGTGGCGGTCCTTCGAGGCCTATCCGATCGTGACGCAGCTCGTCGGCGCCCAGCCGGTCACGGTCGGGCTGGCCGCCGACGGCCGACACCGGCTCGACGCGATGGCCGCAGCGGTCACCGACCGGACCCGGGTGGTCCTGGTCTGCACCCCGAACAACCCCACCGGCCCGGCGGTGCACACGGACGAGCTGGAGCGCTTCATCGCCGCGGTGCCCGACGACGTCGTGGTCGTCGTCGACGAGGCCTACGTCGAGTTCGTCCGTGACCATGATGCCGTCCGCGGCCTCGAGGTCTGGCGCAACCACTCCAATGTCGTGGTGCTCCGGACCTTCTCGAAGGCGTACGGGCTCGCGGGGCTGCGGGTCGGTTTCGCCGTGGCGCACCCCCCGGTCGCGGCCGCGATCCGCCGGACCGCGACGCCGTTCGGGGTCAACTCGCTGGCCCAGGCCGCCGCGATCGCCTCGCTCGACGCGGTCGACGAGCTGACCGAGCGGGTCGAGTCGATCGTGGCCGAGCGCGACCGGGTCGTGCAGGGCCTGGTCGACCAGGGCTGGCAGCTCCCGCAGACCGAAGCCAACTTCGTCTGGTTCCCGCTCGGCGAGGAGTCGACGGCGTTCTCGCAGGCATGCGAGGCGGCGGGTCTGGTGGTGCGTCAGTACGGCGACGACGGGGTGCGCGTCACCATCGGCGAGCCCGAGGCCAACAGCCGGGTCCTCGAGGTCGCCGAGCAGTTCGGCGCCCGCTGAGGCACGCCGACTGCAAACCGCGCCTCGGGCACCCCTAGCGGCTACTGGGCAGTAGGACACAACAAGTCCCGGTCGCGGTCCGCTCCCGTGCGGGTTGGGGCCCTGGGACGCGGACTTGTTGTGTCCTTCGGTACGGCACCTCGGTACAGCCTGGGCCGGGCCGGTGATGCGGCCCGGCTCGGTGCTGGTCCGGCGCCGCTGGTCGGTCGTCGAGACTCGGCGGACCGACGACGAGCCGGGTCGGGAGGACGAGCGAGACCTCGATGACTGGGAGTCCGACCCGGAGCCGGTCGGCCGGGGGTCGAGTCGGACGGGTCGCGGAAGCCGCAGCTGGACCGAGCTGGCCCGGTCCCTGCGCCCCTGGGAGTCGATGCTGACCGAGCTCGCCGACCCGGCCCGCGCTCCTGAGCTGCTCCGGTGGGCGACGCCTTCGACGGCGCGATCCTGCGGGTCGCCGTCACTGATGGCCGGTTCGAGGTCGAGCTGCACCAGCCCGGCATGCTCCGCCCACTTCGGGGCGCGGAGCTGTCCGACGGCACCCTGCGCTACCTGTGCCTCGTCGCGGCCCTCCTCACGGTCGACCCGCCGCCGTTGCTCGTGCTCAACGAGCCGGAGACCTCGCTGCACCCGGAGCTGCTCGGTCCGCTCGCCCGGCTCGTCACCGCCGCGGGGGAGCAGAGCCAGGTCATGGTCGTGACCCACTCCGAGCAGCTGATCCGCGCGATGGGCGTCGTGGCACCCGGCGATGAGCACAGCGACGAGCGTGACGAGCACGGCGAGGACCACGGGACGGGGCTCGGGTCGCCGCCCCGCCGGGTCACCCTGGTCAAGGACCTCGGCGAGACGTTCGTGCAGGGGGCAGGGCCTGTTGACGACCCCGGCCTGGAGCTGGAGCGCTCGCCGCTGACCCTCAGTCGTCCGTCCCGCAATGTGAGATTTCCAGAAGGCTCCGGTAAGTTGCGAACCAGCACCACGCATGCCGCCGCCGTCACCCTCGGTCGGCCCCATGTGCACCACCCACTGCCGGGCCGATCCCCGCCGGTGGACCCAGCGGATAGCCGGCCAGCGCAGGCCGGCGGAGGAGCCCACGTGACCGACATCGACGTCGTCCAACGCCCAACGGCTGCCGAAGGCGGCCCGGACATGATCCAGCTGCTGACCCCGGAGGGGCAGCGCGTGTCACACCCCGACTACGACGCGTACGTCGCCGACCTGAAGGCCGACGACCTGCGCGGCTTCTATCGCGACCTCGTCCTGATCCGGCGCTTGGACGCCGAGGGCTACGCGCTGCAGCGGCAGGGTGAGCTCGGGCTGTGGCCGAGCCTGCTCGGCCAGGAGGCGGCCCAGGTCGGGTCGGGCCGGGCGCTCAAGCCGCACGACTTCTGCTTCCCGACCTACCGCGAGCACGGCGTCGGCTTCGTGCGCGGCATGGACCCGCAGAGCTCGTTGCAGCTCTTCCGCGGGGTGAGCCAGGGCGGCTGGGACCCCAAGGAGCACAACTTCCATCTCTACACGATCGTCATCGGCGCCCAGACGCTGCACGCGACCGGCTACGCGATGGGTGTCAAGATGGACGGCCACGTCGGCACGGGCGACCCCGACCGCGACATGGCAGTCATCTGCTACTTCGGCGACGGAGCGACCGCCCAGGGCGACGTCAACGAGTCGTTCGTCTACGCGGCGAGCTTCGATGCCCCGGTCGTGTTCTTCTGCCAGAACAACCAGTGGGCCATCTCCGAGCCGGTCTCGAAGCAGACCCGGATCCCGCTCTACCAGCGGGCCCGCGGCTTCGGCTTCCCCGGCATCCGCGTCGACGGCAACGACATTCTCGCCACGTACGCGGTGACGCGGCACTGCCTCGACGAGGCCCGCAACGGCAACGGGCCGCTGCTGATCGAGGCGTTCACCTACCGGATGGGCGCCCACACGACGGCCGACGACCCGACGAAGTACCGCGTCTCCGCCGAGGTCGAGCAGTGGAAGCTGCGCGACCCGATCCTGCGCCTGAAGACCTACCTCGCCCACGAGGGCATGGCCGAGGAGTCGTACTTCCACTCGATCGACGAGGAGGCCGACCAGTTCGCGCACGAGCTGCGTGACGGTTGCCTCAGCCTGCAGGCGCCGCCCGGCGAGACGATGTGGGAGCACGTCTACGCCGGGGACCACCCGGTGATGGAGGCGGAGCGGGCCGCCTATCTCGAGTACCAGGCGAGCTTCGAGGGGGAGCACTGACATGACGACCACCACCCAGACCTCGGAGCACCTCCAGAAGCTGGGGCTCGGGCGCAGCCTCACCAACGGCATGCGCCGGGCCATGGAACGCGACCCCAAGGTTGTGCTCATCGGGGAGGACATCGGCAAGCTCGGTGGCGTGTTCCGCATCACCGAGGGGCTGCAGAAGGACTTCGGCGAGGAGCGCGTCATCGACTCGCCGCTCGCCGAGTCCGGCATCGTCGGCACCGCCGTCGGGATGGCGATGCGCGGTTACCGTCCCGTCTGTGAGATCCAGTTCGACGGTTTCGTCTACCCGGCCTTCGACCAGATCGTCTGCCAGGTCGCCAAGATGCATGCCCGCTCGCTCGGGGCCCTGAAGATGCCGATCGTCATCCGGCTCCCGTTCGGCGGCGGCATCGGCAGCCCCGAGCACCACTCGGAGAGCCCCGAGGCCTACTTCGCCCACACCGCGGGTCTGCGCGTCGTGTCCTGTTCCAACCCGGAGGACGCGTTCTGGATGATCCAGCAGGCCATCGAGTGTGACGACCCGGTCATCTTCATGGAGCCCAAGCGCCGCTATCACGACCGCGCCGAGTACGACCCGACGGCCACGGAGGCACCGCGCGGTCTCTTCGAGGCCGCCGTGGTGCGCGAAGGCACCGACGTGACCCTGCTCGGCTACGGCCCGGTCGTCAAGACGATGATCGAGTCGGCCAATGCTGCCGCGCAGGACGGCACGAGCATCGAGGTCATCGACCTGCGCTCGCTCTCGCCCCTGCCGATCGACACGATCTCGGAGTCGGTCCGCAAGACCGGCCGGCTCGTCGTGGTGCACGAGGCGAGCACGTTCCTGGCCATGGGCGCCGAGATCGCCGCCCAGGTGACCGAGCAGTGCTTCTACCACCTCGAGGCGCCCGTCGTCCGGGTGGGCGGCGCCAACATCCCGTATCCGCCGAGCCGGGTCGAGGAGGAGTTCCTCCCCGACCTCGACCGGATCCTCGACGGCGTCGACCGCGCCCTCGCCTACTGAACAACCCCGCGCAACCGAGAACCCAGGGAAGGCTTCCTGCACATGGCGATTCAGACGTTCAACCTGCCCGACCCCGGTGAGGGGCTCGTCGAGGCCGAGATCGTCGAGTGGCGGGTCGGTGTCGGCGACAGCGTCAAGGTCAACGACATGGTCCTCGAGGTCGAGACGGCCAAGTCCCTCGTCGAGCTGCCGATCCCGTGGGCGGGCACCGTCACCGAGATGCTCGTCGAGGTCGGCCAGACCGTCGAGGTCGGCACGCCCCTGATCCGGATCGACGACGGCAAGGGCGGCGCGGCCCCCGCCGTGGCGCAGGGTGCCACGGAGGAAGGCTCGGAGAAGCAGGGCGCGAACCTCGTCGGGTACGGCGCGAAGGCGGGCGCGACCGCCCGCCGCCCGCGCAAGGGCGCTGCACCGAGCGGTGGTATGCCGCCCAGCCCGGCCCCACCGCCAG
>NZ_JAKDLO010000289.1 GCF_030452765.1 Intrasporangium sp. | reverse complement strand
CGCGTAGGCTGGAAGCTCGCCCGGCGGCATACGCCAAGAGGCTTGTGCCACCGGCAGATCGGAGGTCGACTCCATGACCAGGCACGACCCGGCCCTCCCCTGATCCCGCGTCGGTGCCGACGAGCTCCAACCCGGTGACCCGACCCCCGGGATGAGCCGACAGGTCGCGCTGCACACCGAGACGATGTGGTCCGGCACGGTCGACACCGACGCCGGGGCGGTGTCCGGCTGGCACCACCACGGTGAGCACGACACGACGCTCTACATCGTGGCGGGCCGGATGCGGCTCGAGTCCGGGCCGGGTGGCCGCAGCGTCGTCGAGGCCGGACCCGGCGACTTCCTGCGGGTGCCCGCCGGGGCCATCCACCGAGAGTCCAACCCGGGCGACGAGGCGTCGCGGGCCGTCATCGTGCGCTGCGGCTCGGGCCCGCCGACGATCAACGTCGAGGGCCCGGCCACCTCGGCCTGATCCCGCGCAACATCGGACGAGGCCTCAGGCGTGACGCTCGTCATCGCGACGCGGACGTCGACCGGAACCGGCTATCGGGGAACGAGGGTGATCGGGCAACGGAGC
Organism: Intrasporangium sp.; assembly: GCF_030452765.1. GTDB lineage: Bacteria > Actinomycetota > Actinomycetes > Actinomycetales > Dermatophilaceae > Intrasporangium_A. Next base: position 2,874 of record NZ_JAKDLO010000289.1, on the reverse strand, counting down.
CCGCTGACGCGACTCAACCGCGCGTCGGCGGTGACGAGCCCGCAGTTCAGCGCCTCTGCCAGCGCGATGTACCCCGCGTCGTAGGCGGAAGTGTTCTGGCGCAGCTCCCACACCCGGTCGAGCAGCGTGTGGACTGCGTAGCGGGTCACCGCAAGGTGCCGCCAGACGTTCAAGGCGGCCAGCCCCTGATGCTCGTCGAGCTGGCCTGAGGCGACGCGGCGTCGCAGCCCGCTTGCGATCTCGGAGTCGACCAGGTGCGGCGCGTGGAGCTGCTCGAAGCTCAGGGCCTGCCGTGCCGGCCCGTTGTTGAAGAGTGCGGCCAGAGCTGCCGAGGCGTGGAGGACGATCACTGGGCCGCGCGTCCCTGATCCAGGTCGTCGACGATGGTGGTCGTGTCGATGTCCAGGTCGGGCAGGGCGCCCAGCAGTGCGGGGTTGTCCGCACGCCTCGAGACCTCGGAGAGCTCACGCACTGCGACGGCCCCGACAGAGGTTGCGTCGCGTTGCGCGAGCAGCTCCAGCCGTCGCACGACCTCGTCCGGGACATTTCGCAGGTACAGCGTCCTCATGTCGCACGATGCTAGCACCCTGTTGGCATGTCTGCTCGTAATTCATGTGATTCGACACCGGCGGATCAACCTCCGGGCGGCGTCATCAACCAAGCCTGATGTATGTTGTGATGTATGCAGCGCACGAACCTGTATCTTGACGAACGGCAGACGACCGCCTTGGACCAGCTCGCTCGGGCCGAGGGTGTCTCGCGGGCCGAGGTCGTGCGCCGCCTGATCGACCGGAGCCTCGCCACCGAGCCCAGCGAGCTCGACACCGACCTCGCCGCCATCGAGTCCTCGTTCGGTGCGCTTGTCGATGCACCTACCGTGCGGCGCGGGCCGGACCGGCGCGCGGCACACCTGGACAGCATTCGTCGCCGGTGATCCTCCTCGACAGCGATGTACTCATCGCGCATCTGCGTGGGGTCAGGACTCCTGACATAGGGCGTGGTGGACTGCGGCCGATAGCCGTGTGACCTGCATCTTCGCCGTGTCGCTCCCGTCTGCTGCACCCGATAGCCGCTAGAATTAATGCGAGATATATCGGCAATCGGTGAGGGTGGAACGATGAGCGTCATGACGGCCCAACGGCCCCTGCCAATCGCCATCGAACCGGCCGCGACACCCCTGGGCGACGCGGCCGCGCTGATCGAGGACGCGGACGGCGGCCGGGTCTTCCTGCACGGGAACCTGGTCTACGCCTGGGCGCCCGGCGAGGACGCGCTGCGCCGCTGGTCCGCGGTCCAGCTGGCCCGGCTGGGGGCCGCCCCGGTCGCGCAGATCGCGGCCGGGTTCGGGGTCGGCCCGGGCACCGTGTGGCGGTGGGGCCAGAACCTGACCAGCGACGGGGTGACCGCGCTGGCCTCGGACAAACGCGGCCCGAAGGGCCCGCACCGGCTCACCGCACCGGTCATCGCCCGGATCCAGGCATTGCGCGCCGACGGCAAGAGCCACCGGGCGATCGCGGAGCAGGTCGGGGTCTCCGAGACCAGCGTCCGCCGCGCCCTGGCCACCGCGACGCCGGACGACGTCACCCCGGACGCCCCGGCCCCGGACACCGTCACGCCGGACGATGTCGCCCCGGGCACCTCGAGCCCGGACGATGTCGCCCCGGGCACCTCGGGCCCGGACGGCGTCACCCCGGACGACGTCGGCCCGGACGCCGTGGTTGCGGAGCACGGCCTCGATGACGAGCCCGAGGATGTCCGGCCGGCGCCGCCGTTGCCGGTGTTGCCGCCTGCGGTGGACCGCTCGGGTGAGCGGGCGTTGGCCCGGTTCGGGCTGCTGGGCCAGGCCGGACCGGTGTTCGCGCCCGCGGCCCGGGTCCCGCTGGCCGGGCTCATGCTCGCGCTGCCGGGCCTGGCCGCGACCGGGCTGCTCTCGTGCGCCCGGAACGTGTTCGGGGCGTTGCCGAACGGGTTCTACGGCCTGGACACCGTGCTGGTCGAGGCGGTGCTGCGCACCCTGGCCGGGGAGCCCCGCGCCGAGGGCGCCACCCGCCTGGACCCGGTCGCGTTCGGTCGGATCCTCGGGCTGGACCGGGCCCCGGAGGTCAAGACCATCCGCCGCAAGCTGGCCCTGCTGGCCGGCACCGGCAAGACCGACCGGTTGCTCGCGGCGATGGCCGCGACCCACCTGGCCCGCACCACCACCACCACCACCACCGGCAGCACCGGCACGGGCGCCGACGCCGATGCCGGCACGGACGCGCCGGGCCCGGACGACCCGGACAATCCTGACGGGCCGGCCGAGGTGGGGATGGTGCTGTACGTGGACGGGCACACCCGCGCCTACCAGGGCGGCCGGAAGATCGCCAAGGCCCACCTGTCCCGGATGAAGTTCCCCGCCCCGGCCACCCTGGAGACCTGGGTCAACGACGCGCACGGCGACCCGGTCCTGGTCGTGATGGCGCAGCCCGGCGCCTCCCTCGCCGGCGAGCTGCGCCGGCTGGTCCCGGCGTTGCGGGCCGCGGTCGGCGACGACCGGCGGGTGCTGGTCGGGTTCGACCGCGGCGGCTGGTCCCCGGCCCTGTTCAAGCATCTGCACGGCCACGGGTTCGACGTGCTGACCTGGCGCAAGGGCGCCACCAAGGACATTCCCTCCGGCCGGTTCACGAACCTGGCCTTCACCGACGAGACCGGCCGCAAACACGAGTGGCGGGCCGCGGACACCACCGTCCAGCTTGCCCTGGCCAAGCCCAAGCCCGCCAAGCCCGCCAGCCCGGCCTCGACCGGCAGCGACGACCACACCGCCGAGGCCATCACCGAGAATGAGGCCCAGGACACGGCCGGCGCCGAGGCCATCACCGAGGATGAGGCCCAGGA
>NZ_JAKDLO010000288.1 GCF_030452765.1 Intrasporangium sp. | reverse complement strand
ACGTGACGCACACGTACCTGGACCGGGGCGAGTTCCCGGTGCATGTGCAGACCACCTGGGGTGCGGACTTCTCGGTCGACGGCTCGGGCTGGGAGCCGGTCCCGGACACCGTGACGGTCGCCGGCCCGGCGACGAGGATCACGGTGCGCGAGGCCCGGGCCGTCCTGGTCAACGACTGACGACCTCAACGACTGACGACGCCACCGCGAAGCACGCCCGCACACCTGACATCTGTCATGCCGAGCACGTGACATCCACCTTGGGATCCGAGCCATGCGCGACGTACCGTGAGAGGAGGTCAACTACCCACCGGAGGCCCGAATGCTCACCCCACGCCACGCCATCACCGCCGGCCTCGCGCTCGTCGTGCTCGCGGTCGTCCTCATGACGGGTGGGCACGGGTTCTGGATCATCTTCCCGGTGCTGTGGTTCGCCGGCCACGGCCGGTGCGGTCGCTCCCGCCGCTACGACCGCTACGCAGGGCCGCGTTCGGACCGTCACGAGCCGGCGCCCTCCAACGAGCCGGCTGCACCCGACCCGACGCACGACCGGCACGAGGCGTTCCCGGGCTCCCGCTGACGCGGGCACCAGTCGCGTCGGTCATGATGACCTCGTGACCGACCTGCCCAGCGCCGACGACCTGCTCGCCACCGCGCAGGTCGTATCGATCCCGATGCGCGTGCGCTTCCGGGGGATCGACCGGCGCGAGGCGCTGCTCTTCGAGGGGCCGCAGGGCTGGGGGGAGTTCGCGCCGTTCCCCGAGTACGACGACGCCGAGGCGGCCCGCTGGCTCGCCGCGGGCATCGACTGGGCGTATGCCGTTCAGCCGGCCGCCGCTCGCGACGTGGTCCCCGTCAACGCGACCGTCCCCGCCGTCGGACCGGATCTCGTCGCAGAGGTGCTGGCCCGGTTCGACGGGTGCACGACGGCCAAGGTCAAGGTCGCCGAGGCGGGGCAGACCCTCGCCGACGACGTCGACCGGGTGGCAGCCACCCGGGATGCGATGGGGGCGAGCGGCCGCATCCGGGTCGACGCGAACGGCCGATGGGACCTCGATACGGCCACGGACGCGCTCGGGAGGCTGGCGGCATACGGACTGGAGTACGCCGAACAGCCCTGCGCCACGGTCGAACAGCTCGCACAGCTCCGTACGGCCTTGGCGCGCCGGGGCATCGACGTGCGCATCGCCGCCGACGAGTCGATCCGCAAGGCCGTCGACCCACTGCGCGTGGCGCGGCTCGGTGCCGCCGACGTCGTCGTCGTCAAGGTCGCTCCGCTCGGCGGGGTGGCCTCGGCGCTCGAGGTCGTCGCGGACTGCGGGCTGCCTGCGGTCGTCTCGTCCGCGCTCGACACGAGCGTCGGGATCGCGGCCGGCGTCGCGCTCGCCGCTGCGCTGCCGTCGCTCGAGTTCGCCTGTGGGCTGGGCACGGTCGGCTTCTTCGCCGGCGATGTCACCGGCGCGAGCATGCGTCCGTCCGCGGGGGTGCTTGCCGTCCGGCGTCCCCGGGTGAGTACGGACCGACTCGCGGCGCTGGCCGCCCCGTCCGACAGAGTGCAGTGGTGGCGCGACCGGTTGGTGCGCTGCGCCGCGGTGCTCGAGGAGCCGCTGTCGTGATCCAGGCATGCCTCAACGGGAACAGGCGACCGGGGGTGCACCCCCGGCTCCCGGTGACCCCGGCGCAGCTCGCGGACGCGACACTGTCGTCGGCGGCCGCGGGTGCCTCGATGGTGCATGTTCACCCGCGCAACGAGCGGGGTCTCGAGACCCTTGACCCGCATCAGGTCGTGGCGGCGGTCGGCGCGATCCGGGAACGGGCACCCGGCATCCGGGTCTCCGTGACGACGAGGGACGGAATCGCAGACACGAGCCACGAGAAGCTCGCCCTCGTCCAAGCCTGGCCGGGTCCCGAGCTGGGCGGGCCCGACTGCGCGAGCGTCAACTGGCACGAGGACGGTGCCGCCGACCTGGCCCGGACCCTCGTGACGAAGGGGATCACGATCGAGGCCGGCATCTGGACCCCGCAGGCCGCGACCCGGTTCGTCGCGACCCACTGGCCCTGGCGGGTCGAGCGCATCCTCGTCGAGGCACTGCCCGGGATCAGCCGCGGCTCGACCGGGAGGTGGGCCGTCGAGCGGATCCTCGCCGCGCTCGGGATGCTGCCCGCGCAGGTGCTCGTCCATGGGGAGGGCCCATGGACGTGGCCGGTGCTGCGCTGGGCACGTGCCGCCGGCTACGCCACCCGCATCGGGCTCGAGGACACCCTGGCCATGCCGTCCGGCCACGAGGCCTACGACAACGCCGCGCTCGTCGAGGCAGCCCGGCAGGAGGTAGGCGGGGCGGCGACGTGGCCGCTGCGCCGACCGACCTGATCGAGAGTGCACTTCTCCTGATCGAGCGTGCACCCCTCCCGATCGAGAGTGCACCCCTCCCGATCGAGAGTGCACTTCTCCGCATCGAGAGTGCACTTCTCCGCATCGAGAGTGCACTTCTCCCGATCGAGAGTGCACTTCTCCGCATCGAGAGTGCACTTCTCTCGATCTAGCGTCTCCGCTCACAGAGGCAGCGTCGTGGCGAGCCGTCGCAGGTGGGCGGCCTCGGCCCGTCGCCCCTCGCGTGGCACCGGCACCTCGACGACCTTGAGGCCCGCCTGCGGCTCTCGCAACGCTTCCGCGAGACGCTCGAGCTCGGTCACCCGCTCGTATGCCGTGTGCCGGGCTCTGCAGAGCACCTCGATGTCCGTGCCGTGCGGGGTCGCGAAGACCCGCTCGAAGGCAGCGGCATACCGCCGGTCGCCCTGCTCGAGGGTCGCGAAGATCGACCCGCCGTCGTCGCTGACCACGACGATCGTCAGGGACGGACGACGGTCCCCTCGGGGGATCAGCAACCCGTTCGAGTCGTGGATGAAGGTCAGGTCGCCCATGAGGGCGAGCGACCGGGTGGCTCCGGCTCGGCCCAGGGCGACCCCGACCGCGGTCGATGTCGTCCCGTCGATGCCGGCGAGCCCGCGGTTGCCCACGACGAAGCGGTGCTCCCGCGGGGTCCAGGGCTCGGCCATGACGTCGAGGTCACGGACCGGGCTTGACGAGCCGACCACGAGCGTCGTCGCGGGTCCGACCGCGTCGGCCACGACGCGGGCTGTGGTCAGTCCGGTCGGGCGGGTCGGGTCCTGCTCCTCGTCGATCCGCGCAGCGAGCCGCGCGTCGGCCTGCTTCCAGCCCGCGAACCACCCGGACGTGTCGGCGGCTGCCGCGGTCGGGACCACCTCGAGGTGGCGGGCGACCCGACCCGGATCGGTCGCTAACCCGGACCTGTCGCGCACGGACAGGACCTCTGGCCCGGGATCGCTGATCAGGCCGATCACCGGACGGGAGAGAGTCGGGTGCCCCACGACGATGACCCGTTCGATGCCGTCGCGCAGCCTCGTCGCGAGCAGCAGCCGGTAGGTGCGCAGTGCCTGCCGTCCGGTGCGGGCCCCGGCCGTCGGATCGGCCCGCA
>NZ_JAKDLO010000095.1 GCF_030452765.1 Intrasporangium sp. | reverse complement strand
GGCCCGGTGGGCCTCGTCGTACCGGGCCAGGGCCGCGAGGTGGGCGTTGTAGGCGGCCAGCGCGGCGTCGTTGTCGCGGTCGGCCTGCCGGTCGGTGCGGCGCATCTCGGCCCGGTCCAACCGGACCCACTGCAGGGCCACGATCAGGGCCAGCATCAACGACGGGAGCTCGCCGATGGCCCAGGCGATCGACCCGCCGAGCCGCTGGTCGACGAGCGGGTCGGTGATCCACGGGATGTCGATCGTGGTGAAGAAGTCCGGGGCGAGAACCGAGGTGCCGCCGACGATCGCGATGCCGAAGAAGGCGTGGAACGAGATCGTCGCGAACAGTACGAGCAGACGCAGCGCCGGGCGCCACTTCTTCGGGCCGGGGTCGACCCCGATGAGCACCCAGGCGAAGAAGTAGCCGGCCAGCACGAAGTGCAGGGTCATCAGCAGGTGCCCGGTGTGGGTCGTCAGCGCCAGGTAGAACAGGCCGGTCCAGTAGAAGACGACCAGGCTCATGAAGAAGAACGCGCCGGCGAAGACCGGGTTCCCGACGACCCGCATGTACCGGGAGTGGATGACCGCGAGGATCAGCTCACGCGGCCCGACCGTGCCGTCCTTGCGGGGCTTGAGGGTGCGCAGCGCGAGCGTGACCGGGGCCCCGAGCACGAGGAAGATCGGGATGACCATCGCCTCGAGCATGTGCAGCGTCATGTGCCACGAGAACGCGACCCGTCCGTAGACGCCGAGGAAGCCGTTCGTCGCCCAGATGAACAGCAGCCAGCCGACGACCCAGCCCACGGTCCGGCCCACCGGCCACCGCACCCCACGACGGTGCAGCCGGAGCACGCCGGCCAGGTAGAGCCCGATCGCGAGCAGGGCGGTGGCGAGGAAGAGGTACTCGACGCGCCACGCCGTCAGCCACGACAACGCGCTCGGCGTGGCTGGGGCCGGGAAGCCCGAGAGGGCTAGCACGGCGCTCGGGTTGGGCACCACCTCGGGGACGGGCGGGGCGCTACGCGCGAGTGCGGTCGCGACGCCGAACGTCGCGCCCATGAGGAGCACCTCGCTCACCGCCAGCCGCAGGAACGGGCGCCCGGTCGGGTCGCCGGCCGACACGGCATCGTCGATCCGGTCGATCGTCGACCCCCGGTGCCGCCACCCGGCCAGGCCGAGCAGGACGAAGGCGGCGATCTTGATCGAGATGAGCACCCCGTAGCGGGTCGTCACGAGCTCGGCGACGGAGTCGAGCCGGGTCGAGGCAGCCATGACGCCCGAGACCCCGAGGGCCACGAAGCACCAGAGGGCCACGACGGAGTAGCGTCGCACGACGACGCCCAGCGAGCGACCCGCCGTCCGGCGCAGCAGGACGAGCGCGAGCAGGCCGCCGACCCAGACGGCTGCCGAAACTATGTGCGCCGCGATCGCGTTGACCGCCGTCTCGTGGTCCGCCGAGCCACCCGCGTGACCTGCGAGGCCGAGTACGAGGACGCCGAAGAGGGCCACCGCCAGCAGCCAGATACCGGTCCAGCGCGACCGGGCGAGCGCGGCTCCGGTCCCGGCGACCGCGGCGCAGCCGGCCGTGATCAGGCCGATCCGGAGCGGCTCGATCGCCCACGCCGTCGCGGTGAAGCTCGCGCCGAAGCCTGGGGAGCTCAGCGGCATACCGGCGAGGTCGGCGAACTGCAGGATCACCACGCCGAGCGCAGCGATCGCCCACGTGAACCCGCTGAGGGCGGCGACCCGGTAGGCGACGGCCCGGCGCGGCTCGTCGAGCCCCTCGGTGACCCGGCGGTCCTCGCCCGGCATGAGCATGGCGCCGAGCAGCAGCGAGCCGACCGTCAGGGCAGCCGCGACGTCGTGCACGACGCGCAGCAGGGGCAGCGCCCAACGGACCCCCGCCCCCGCGGTGGACAGGCCCGCCTCGAGCGGCGCCGCCGCCCCGGTGAAGGCCGCGGCGAGGGCCGAGGCCAGCAGGCCGAGCAGCACGACGAGCGGCACGAACACCCACCGGCGCGTGCCGCCGGCCCGGACAGGGGGCAGGAACGACATGCGTCAAGGGTAAGTACTCTGACGACATGCCCATACATCCGGCCCCGCCCGAGGACCGTGACGGTCTGCTCGACGCCTTCGAGCAGAACTGCCAAGCCATCATCGAGCTGGGCATGTCGTGTCGCGAGAGCGACTTCGACATCCAGACCGAGTGCCCGGGCTGGACCGTCAAGGACCAGATCGCGCACGTCGTCGGAGCCGAGAAGTCGTTCGCGGGGATCCCGACCCCACGCGTCGAGGTGCCCGACTACCCCTACATCCGCAACGAGTTCGGGCGCCGCATCGAGCACGACGTGGAGGCGCGACGCGGGATCCCCGGCAAGCTCGTCGTCCACGAACTCGCCGACCACCTGCCGATCCGGATGGCGGCCCTGCGGGCATCGGCGACCCCGCTCGACGAGGTCATCGGGGGCATCTTCGGGCCGGAGACGACCTTCGGAGAGCAGCTGCGGCGGCGCGTCCTGGACACGTGGGTGCACGAGCAGGACATCCGGGCCGCGCTCGACCGGCCGGGCAACCTCGACTCGCCGGGCGCGGCCGTCTTCGTCGACGCGGTCTTCCGGATCCTGCCGCGCATCATCGCCCGCGACGCACAGGTGCCCATCGCCCACGCCGTCGTCCTCGACGTCACCGGCCCGCTCATGGCCCGCGACGGTGCGCGCGTCGTCGCGGGCGAGGACAGCCGCCCGATCGGTGAGCCGCTCTTCAGCGGCACCGAGCCGACCGCGACCGACGAGCTGCCGCGGATCACCGGCATCAAGCTCACGACGGAGTCGCTGACCCGGCGTGCTGCGGGCCGCCGGAGCACCGACGAGATCCGCTACACGGTCCACGGCGACGAGCAGGTCGCCGCCCGCGTCCTCGACGCCCTCGTCATCACGCCCTGACACCGTCCGGCACCGAAGCCGGGTCGGCTGGTGCACGGTTCAGAGATTGGTGCGACCCGGCCTCCAGCGGACTAGGGCAGTGCGCAGTGTCGTGGATCCGATGACGCAGCAAACGGCGGCGATCAGGATCGAGGCGAGCGAGATGCCGACAGCCAGGGGGACTCCGAAAGGTTTGGCCATTCCGGCGGCGACGGGTGTCTGGACCAGGGTCAGAGATTGGACGGCGGCGAGGATGCCGCCGACGGCCAACGGCAGGCTGACGACTCCGGCGGTGATCTTGGTCAGGGTGCACGGCTGGCGCAGGTAGGTGCTGAGAACCCCGAGTCCTCGGGCCTGGCGGGAGAAGTCGTTCAGGGCGGTGGCGCCGAGGGCGGCGATGGCCATCAACATCCCGATGACCCCGAGGACGGTGATCCACCGTCCTTGTTCGGCGTTGGCAGCCGCGCCTCCGGTGAAGTTCCAGGCCGGTGACTCCGGGCCGATGTTCGGCCAGCTGGTCGGGATGATCGCGACCTTGAGGGCGGCCTGGTCCATCGGCTGGCCGGCGTGCAGGATGAGCCACTGCGGGGTCTGAGTTCCGCCGAGCTCTGGCGCGGGTTTGGTGCTCAGGTCGATCCGCCCCGGTTCGAGGGGGGCGCTGAGCCCGACGAACGCGAGGTCGCCCTGGACGGGTTGGGTCAGCGGGGTGGCGTCGGTGCCGGTGGGGCAGGGCAAGGCGAACGCGGTGAGGTCAGCGCAGCTGCCATTGATCTGGGAGCTGCCACCGTTCGTGTCGCCGGTGATGACGATGTGGTGGACGCCGGCGGGCAGGCTGGCGGTGACCTGCGCGAGGCCGGTGATGCCCTCCATGTAGCTCGCGACCAACGTGCGCCCGGCGACCTAGGACCCATCACGGCGATCGACTGGCCGGCGTGCAGGTTTAGGTCGATGGCGGGTCAGGATCGTCCGGGTCTGCTTGCGGCCCGTCTTGACCCGGTAGCTGACGTTCTCGAGCCGTAGGACCTCGGTCATGTTCTTGCCTTCCGTGGGGCTGGCGACCCGTGTTCCGTACGGGCCGCCAGCCTTTCGCGGACGAGGCCAGCGGTCAACCGAGGCGGCCGGAGCAGTCGTCGTTGATGGAGTAGTCGTTGCAGAGGATCGCCCAGTTGATCCGATAGGACCCGACCGCCCCCGTGGAGCTGGTTCCGCAGCCGTTGCCGTTGGCGATGTTGCTCTGAGACCCGTTGGTGCGGCCATACACGGCACGGACCGGAACGCCATCGCAGGCGATGTCGTAGATCCAAGCCTGCTTGTCGCCCGTGCCGATCGCGTCGAACTGGACGAGGTTCTTCCACTGTGCCGGGAATGCCAGAGCCGGGGCAGCCAATCCGAGGGTGGTGACGAGGACCGTGAGGAGAAGCAGCAGTCTCTTCTTCATCTGAAGCTCGCTTGCTTATCGTGATGAAGCTGGGAGCTCAGCGAACCAGGCAACGAATGGGCCCGCATGTTGAGATTTGGCTGCTTGCGTCCGCAGCAGTTGGGTCGTCCTGCGGGAGCCCATCGGGTGCGACCCGCGCACCGCCCAGCGGCGCCGCGTGACCGCAGCGACCGCGGTGACCGGCATACCGACATCGGGGTATGCCGCGCAGCCCGGCTCAGCGCAGGTTGTGCAGCTCGCGACGGGTGAGGAAGACCCGGGTGCCGAGGGCCATGACGAAGGCGAGGACGCCGGCAAGAACAGCGACCGCATAGCCCGCGTGGGCGCCGACGTGGTCGACGACGGCCCCGGACGCGGCCGACCCGAGCGCGATCCCGATGATGAGGCCGGTGAGCACGATCGTCATGCCCTCGTTGATCTGGGCCCTGGGCACGAGCCGCTCGATGAGGTTCATCGTGGTGATCAGGGTCGGGGCGGTGGCCAGGCCCGCGACGAACATGACCGGCGCGAGCAGCGGCAGCGAGGTGACGACGAGGACCGGGGCTTCGAGCAGAAACATTCCGAAGGTGCCGGCGATGAGCAGCTTGACGAGGTTGCGGCCGTGCGAACGCGCCCCGAAGACGACGCCGGACAGGGCCGACCCGAGCGCGTAGAGGGCAAGGATGGGGCCGGCCGCGTCCTTGTGGCCGGCCAGGTCGGCCACGGCGATGGTGACGACCTCGTTGGTGCCGAACATGACCCCGGTCATCGTCATGATGAAGGCGAGCGGGACGATGCCGGGCTGGTGGAACGCGAACCCACCGGGACGCTCGTGGTGCGGGACGACGGGGGGCTCGGTCGAGCGCGCCGAGACGAAGATGGTCACGCCGAGGCCGTAGCACACCGCCGCGAAGACGAAGCCGGCCTCGGGGAAGACCGCGGTCGCGAGCCACACCGCGAGGACCGGGCCGATGACGAAGGTGACCTCCTCCATGACCTGCTCGAACGACATCGCCGTGTGCAGGCTCTTCGGGTCGTGCCGGAAGATGTGCGACCACCTCGCCCGGGCCATCGTGCCGAGGTTGGGGATCGCGCCGAGGAGCGGATAGGTGACGAAGAAGAGCCAGCTCGGCCAGCCCCGCACCGAGACGAGGACCGTCATGAGGGCCCAGAAGCCGCTCCACAGGAAGCACGGGACGGCGACCCGGCGCTGCCCGTAGCGGTCGACGAGCCGGCCGAGGACCGGTGCGAAGATCGCGAGCGTGGTCATCCCGGCGGCCATGACAGCCCCGGCGAGCCCGTAGGAGTCGCGTCGGGCGGCGATCATCGCGACGGTCGCCACCCCGAACATCGCACCGGCCGAGCGGGCGGTCATGCCCCCGGCGATGAAGACTCGTGCCCCCGGGACCGTGAACAGCGCTCGGTAGTGGGACAGCACGGGCGGGACTCCTCGGGAACGCCTCGGGACGGCAACCGCCCCATCCTCGCACCGGCCCACCCGATGCGGGAGCCGGGTCTCAGGCCTGAGTCGCTCCCGGGCCGTGCTTGCGGCGCAGGGACCACATCTGGGGGGCCCGCTCGATCTCGACGGCGATGTCCCACGGCACCCCGCCGGGGACGGTCTGGCGGCGGAAGGACGCCACGACCCGGCGGGCCAGCGCCGGGTCCTGCGCGACGCGGGCGGCCAGCGCCACGGCCTGCGCCTCGACGTCGCCGTCCTCGTATGCCGCCCACGCCAGCCCCAGCTCGACGGCGCGCTCGCCGCTCACCTCCTGCCCGAACAGGCCCATCGCGGCGGCGGCCTCGCGGCCGGCGAGCCGGTTGAGCAGGGTGAAGTGGCCACCGCCGGGGTGGATGTTGATCTGGGCGAAGCCGGGCAGCAGCCGTGCGGTGCGCGAGACGATGCGCAGGTCGGTGGCCAGGGCGAGGTTGAGCCCGGCACCGACCGCGGCGCCACGGACCGCGGCGACGGTCGGCAGGCCGATACCGCCGAGGCGGGTGAACGCCTCGTAGACCGCGCCGAGGTTGCGGTAGTTCGTGTCCTCGACCGGGTCGAGGCCGGTCTCGGCGAGCACGCCGCGGACGGCGCCGGCGCAGAAGTGCGCCCCGCCCGTGACGACGACGGCCCCGACCTCGGGGTCTGCCTCGGCGCGCAAGGCGGCCTCGGTCAGCTCACCGGCCATCTGCACCGACAGGGCGTTGCGTCGCTCGGGTGCCGACAGGGTGATGACGGCGACGCCGTCCCGGACGGCGTAGGCGATCTCGCTCATGGGGGGTGCTCCTTGTCAGGTCGGTGCTCTGGGCCGGTCCGTGGTGCAGTGGTGTGGGCGTGTCAGTGGTGTGGGCTGGTCGGTGCTGTCGGCGTGTCAGTGGTGTGGGCCGGCGCGGCCGGTCGTGATGAGCGACCAGAGCCGCTCGTGTCCGGCCGAGGTGGCCAGGCGGGTCAGGGTCTCGTCCCACTCGTGGATCGAGCCGAACTCGCTGCGCCGGGCCAGGACCGGCTTGGTCAGCACGTGCAGCTCGTGCTCGAGGGTCGTGCCGATCGCGCCGAGGGCCTGGTGGGCGTTGCGGACCACGACCGAGGCAGCGTGCCCGGTGCACGACTTGGCCACGCCGACGGCGAACAGCAGCCCCGGGTCGGCCCAGTCGGAGGCGGCTGCTCGGGCCACGGCGGTGTCGGTGGCGGCACGGGCGAGGGACGCCTCGGCCGCGATGTCGGCGACGAGGCGCTGGACTGCCTGGAAGCGGCCGATGGGCCGGCCGAACTGCTCGCGCTCACGCACGTGCGCGACCACGACCTGCACGATCCGCTCCAGCCCGCCGCAGACCTGGGCGGAGCGGGCGAGGGCGCCGCGCAGGTGGAACTGCTCGCCCACCTCGCTCGTGACGAGCGCTCCGGCGCTCAGGTCGTCGAGGTCGAACTCGACGGTGTCGCAGGGCTCCCCGGCGAGGTTGCGCCCCTGCCTGATGGTGGCCCGCCCAGCCGGCACGTCGGCGACGCGCCACTGCTCGCCGTCCTCGAAGAGCGTGACCACGCCGGACGCGTCACGGCCGTACGTGACGTTGAGTGCCGTGCCGGCCGGGTCCGGTCGGCACACCGTGCGCAGCGCGCCGTCGTTGGGCAGACCGGCCTCGTCGAGCAGCCAGGCCGCCAGGAAGCCGTGCTCGAGCAGCGGCGCGGGTGCCCCGGCCGCTGCGGCGAGACCGAGCAGGGCTGCGCCGTCGAACCAGCTCGCCCCGCTGCCGCCGCTGCTCTCGGGGGCGGTGAGCCGGGTCAGGCCGAGCTGGTCGAGCTGCTGCCACAGGTCGGGGTCGAGGTCGACGACCTCGCGGGGTGCGGGCCGCTCGGTGCGGTAGTCCTCGAAGAGCTCGGTCAGCATGGCGACCAGGTCCGCGTCGGCCGCGGTCGATGCGGCGAGCCGGGGGTCGAGGCGGGCACTCATCGCAGCCCCAGCCCGCGGGCGATGACGCCGCGCAGGATCTCGTTGGTGCCGCCGCGCAACGTGAAGCCGGGGCGTTGGATGATCGCCGCATGCAGCAGGCGGTAGAGGTCCTCGTCCTCGACCCACCCCGTCGCGGTGAGCATGTCGACGTAGTCGGCGATGTCGCCCTCGGTGCTCGTGCCGAGCACCTTGACGACCGCTGCCGCCGTGTCGGCGTCGGCGTGCGCCTCCAGGGCCGTCGAGACCGCGAAGGACAGCTGGTGCAGTGCGGCGACCCGGGCGACCTGCCGGCCGAGACCGACATCCTGCGGGAGGCGCCCCTCGCCCATCGCCGAGGCCGCCTCCGCGAGCAGCTGGTAGGTCGAGAGGAACCGCTCCGGGCCGCTGCGTTCGTAGCCGAGCTCGGAGGTGACCTGCCGCCAGCCCTCACCGACCTCGCCGAGGACCCGGTCGTCGGGGATGAACACCCCGCCCAGGTGCACCTCGTTGAAGTGGTGGTCGCCGCCCATCGAGATGATCGGCCGGATCTCGATGCCCGGCGCGTGCAGGTCGACGATGAACTGGCTGAGCCCCTCGTGCCGGTGCGCCGGGTCCAGCGGCGCCGTGCGGGCCAGCGCGAAGAACGCGTCGGCCTCGTGCGCTCCGGAGGTCCACACCTTCGTGCCGGTGACCCGCCACCCGCCCTCGACCCGCTCCCCGCGGGTGCGCACGCTCGCCAGGTCGGAACCCGAGTCGGGCTCGGACATCCCGATGCCGAAGACGACCTCGCCCCGGGCGATGCCCGGCAGGTAGGCCTGCTTCTGCTCCTGCGTGCCGTAGCGGAGCAGCGACGGGCCGATCTGCCGGTCCGCGATCCACTGCGCCGCCACGGGGGCCCCGACGACGAGCAGCTCCTCGGTGACGACGAACCGCTCGAGGAAGGTGCGCCCGTGGCCGCCGTACTCCGGTGGGATGGTCATGCCCAGCCAGCCGCGACGGCCCAGCTCCCGCGTGAAGTCCCGGTCCCAGCGCGTCAGCCAGGTGTCGACGTGCGACACGAAGCGCCCGTCGGCGATCTGCTCGTCGAGGAAGGCCCGCACCTGCAACCGCAGCTCGGTCAGGGCCGGCCCTTCGCTGACGACGGGGGGCATGAGGGTCAGCGTCATCGTCGGGCAACCTCTCCTTGGGTCGGGTGGGTCGGTTCCACCTTGGTGGATGCGACCCTGCTTGGCAACGAGCGACCACCACGTGCGCACCGAGCCGACCCTCGCGGCGTCAGGACCGAGCAGGCCTCGAGTGCTCGGCTCCAGGCGCGCCGGCCCCACTCGCCGGTATGCCGCCCAGCTCGGCTCCGCCTCGCGCGCGCGGCCGTCTCGCGTTGCTGACCGCGACGAGGGCGAGGCCGAGGGCCAGCCAGCCCAGGAGCACGAGGAGCGACGAGCCCGCCGCGGCTCCGCCGAAGTAGAAGAAGCTGCGAAGCACCTGACCCGAGGCTCCCGGCGGGAGCAGGGCACCGAGCACGCTCCACCCCTGCGGCACGAGCTCGGGAGCGGTCTGGGCGCCGGAGAGCGGGTTGCCCAGGAGCAGGAAGACGGCGGCACCGATCCCGAGAGCAGGCAGCCCGCCGAGCGACAGGAGGCCGAGCAGCGCCGCCGACATGGCGGCCAGGGACAGGGTGATCCCGACCGCGGGCAGGAGCCACGGGTCGACCACGCCGAACCAGAGCAGCAGACCGGCGAGGGTCGCACCGACGAGGACGGCCGAGCAGAGCACGGCGAGCATCCGCGCCCACGGGCGGCGCACGACGCGCACGACGAGGATGACCGGCGCCACGGACCCGATGAAGAGCGGGATCATGGCGATGCCGACACCGATCCCGTGGGGGTCCCCGGCGGGGAGGGACACGACCTCGCGCACCGGGACGGGACGCCCGGTCTGCTGTCCGAGACCGGCCGCCAGCGTGGCGAGCCCCTGCGCGACCGCCGGGCTGCCGGGCGGCGCCGTCAGGACGGTCGGGCCGTCCGTGGCGACGACGACGCCGCCGTAGATCTCGCGGTCACGGATCGCCTGCGTGAGTGCGCCCTGGTCGGCGTATGTCGTGGCGGCGAACGCCCCCGGCGCCTGCTGCGCCAGGTCCACGGTCAGCCGCCCGACGGCTGCGGGCGGCCCGGCGACCCCGATCGGGACGTCGCGGGGCGAGCTGTGCAGGGCGGGCAGTGCGAAGGCCGTCAGGACCAGGCCGATGAGGATCGTCAACCCGACGAGAACCCCGGCAACCTCACGACGGCCCCCTCGAGTCTGGGTCGACTCGAGCGCGCGCCCACTGGCGACGGACATGGGGACCACTCTCCTTCAACGGCTGTTGAAACAAACGGTAGCCCGACCCTGCAGCGCTACCTCGCGGGAGACTGACCGAGCGCAGCGACCGCCACCCGCGACCCACCCCCGCGTTACCCCAGCGTCACCCCCGCGCGACGGCGCGGTCCTCGAGAGGCGCGCGAGCGGCATACCTGGTCCGTCAGCCGCTCACCACGAGGAAGGCGCAGAGCCCGACGATGACCGCGGTGATGACGGTGGCGACGCCGGTCGTGACGCGCCGGTTCGTCAGCGCCCCCATGACCCGCTTGTCGGCCGTGAACAGCAGCAGCGGGATGAGGGTGCCCGGCAGCGCGAAGCTGAGGACCACCTGGCTCCACACCAGCGCATCGGTCGGGTTGATCCCGACACCGAGCAGCACCAGGCACGGGACGACCGCGATGAGACGGCGCACGAACGCCGGGATGGGTCGCCGACCGAAGCCCTGCATGACGACGTCACCGGTCTGTACGCCGACAAGGGTCGCGGCGAGACCGGAGGCGAGCAGTGCCACGCCGAGCATCGTGGCGGCCAGCTCGCCCGACTGGGCCCAGAGCGCGGCGTAGGCGACCTCGATGCTCTCCGCGGCGCTGGTCGGCAGCGCCGCGGCGAAGACCACGATGCTGATGTTGGCGGCCGCGGCGATCGTCATCGCCATGACGATGCTGCGCACTGCCCGGCGCCCGGCAAAGGCGCGCCGGCCACCCACCCCTGCCGAGGTGCCGTCGTTCGCCACCCGCGATGCGGCCGAGTGGAAGTGCAGCGCGTGCGGCATGACCGTGGCGCCGACGATCCCGACGGCCAGCAGCGCGGCCGACGCGTCGAGCGGCCCGGGCAGGATCGAGCGGAGCAGCGCGGCCCGGTCTATGTCGACGACGGCCAGCTGCCACAGCAGGGCTCCGACGATGACCAGAAGCAGCCCGAGGACGATCGGCTCGAAGTGGCTCCGTCCGCGCACCTTGAGTGCCAATACGACGAGGCTGAAGGCGGTCACGAGGAGTGCACCGACGATGACCGGCACACCGAAGAGGAGCTTCAGCCCGAGCGCCCCACCGACGATCTCGGCGAGGTCGGTCATGATGACGACGATCTCGGCCTGCAGCCAGAGCAGGATCCGCCCGATGCCCGGGTACCGCTGCGCGGAGTGTTCGGCGAGGCTGCGGCCGGTCGCGAGGCCGAGCTTGGCGGCAAGGTACTGGATGACCATCGCGCTGACGCTGGCGAAGACGACGACCCAGACGAGGGTGTAGCCGTGCTGGGCGCCCGCGGCGATGTTGACCCCGAAGTTGCCCGGGTCGACATAGGCGACGGCGGCCAGCAGCGCCGGGACGAGCGTGCGGGCGCCCGGGCCCAAGTCGAGAGTTCCACGGGCACGAGAGCGAGGCGTCCGGCTCGTGCGCTGCTCTCTCACCTGCTCAGGATGGGCGTTCCGGATGACGAACGCCACAGCTGCCCACTCACCGGGCAGCCCCGATCCCGGTTCACCTTCCCGATCGACAGTTCACATCGCCGCATCGACAGTTCACATTTCCTGATCGACCGTGCAGTACGCGATGGGCTGGGAAGGGTGATTGCCCGGACCGCGCGCTCCACACCCAACGTGGTGAGCGGCATACGAGCCGTGTGGTGGCTCAGGGAAGCGGAAGGGGGTCGAGGCCGCGGACGAGCATCGCGATCGCGTCGGTGGCGAGGTCCTCGATGGTGCCGGCACCGCCGGACTGACGGTACTCGATGCAGGCTCGGACGGCGCCGATGGCCGCGTTGACCGCCACGCGGGGAGCGAGCGCGGTGCCGGGCGCGAGGCCGAGACGCTCCTCGAGCGCCTCGGTGAGGACGGTCTCGAGCCGGATGTTGTTGCGCACCAAGGCGGGCGCGAGGGTCGGCTCCCCGACGAGCACCCGACGGCGCTGCGCGCGCAGGTCAGCATCGAGGGTCGCGGGCGAGAAGTACGTGATGACGAGGCGGCGGACCACCTCGAGCGGCGACTCGTCGGGCGGCGCGTCGCGCATCGCCGTCCGCAGCTGCTCGAAGTCGTCGGCGCGGCGACCGAGCACCGCCCCGTCCTTCGACGGGTAGTAGTTGAAGAACGTGCGCGGGCTGACCCCGGCCCGGTCGGCGATCTGCTCCGTCGTCACGGCGTCGAAGCCGTGTTCCTCGACGAGGTCGAGCGCGGCACGGTGGATGGCCAGGAGCGTCTCGCGCTTCTTGCGCTCGCGCAGCCCGCAGTCGTCGCCGGTGGTGCTCATGGCCTGACGATACGTCTTTACGTGCAGTAACTGCAAATTTGCAGTCTCTGCACGGTTACTTCTATCCTGATCCTCATGCCTGACACCACATCGACAGCCGCCACCCGGGCGGCTGGCCCGTCCACATCGAAGACGGGCCTCAACCCGAAGGCGAGACAGATCTTCATCGCCCTCATGCTGGGCATGCTTGTCGCCTCGATCAGCCAGACGATCGTCGGCCCGGCGATGCCGCGGATCGTCGCCGAGCTCGGCGGGATGGACCACTACTCGTGGCTCGCGACCGCAGCGCTGCTCGTCAGCGCGATCACCGTGCCGATCGTCGGCAAGCTGTCCGACCTCTATGGCCGGCGCGGCTTCTACCTCGGCGGCCTCGTCGTCTTCATGCTCGCCTCGGTCCTGTCCGCCACGGCGCAGAGCTTCTGGTGGCTCATCGCCGCCCGGGCCGTGCAGGGCATCGGGATGGGCACGCTCATGCCGCTCTCCCAGACGATCATCGGCGACATCATCCCGCCCCGCCAGCGGGGCAAGTACCAGGGCCTGATGGGGGGCGTCTTCGGCCTGTCCGCGATCCTCGGGCCGCTCGTCGGCGGCTACATCACCGACAACTGGGGCTGGCGCTGGCTCTTCTACGTGACCCTGCCGATCGGAGTCGTCGCCTTCTTCCAGATCGCCAAGTTCCTGCACCTCGAGCACGAGGAGAAGGACGTCGTCATCGACCGCGCCGGGATCGGCCTGCTGTCGCTCACGCTCATCCTGCTGCTCGTGCCGACCTCTCTCGCCGGCACGACGTGGGCGTGGGACTCGACGCCCGTCATCAGCATGTATGCCGCTGGGCTCGTCGCGCTCGTCGCGTTCGTCGTCGTCGAGCGCCGCGCCGTCGAGCCGGTCCTGCCGCTGCGGCTCTTCCGGAGCTCGATCTTCACGTTCTCGAACATCGCCAGCTTCATGGTCGCGGTCATGATGTTCGGGGCGATGATCTACATCCCCGTACATGCCCAGGGCGTCATCGGGGTCTCCGCCACCAACTCCGGCCTCATCCTCATGCCGATGTCCCTCGCGATGATCGGGCTGTCGATCATCTCGGGCCTGGTCATCACGAAGATCGGGCGCTACAAGCTGCAGACGCTCGCCGGGATCGTCATCATGGGGATCGGCTTCTGGCTGCTGACCCGGCTCGACTACCGGGCCACCGCAGGCGAGCTGACCGTCGCCATGGTCGTCTTCGGCATCGGGCTCGGCATGGCGCTGCAGGTCTACACGCTCGTCGTGCAGAACGCCGCCCAGCGCCGCGACCTCGGCGTGGCGACGGCCTCGACGCAGTTCTTCCGCAACGTCGGCTCGACCGTCGGCATCGCGGTCTTCGGCACGATCATGAGCAGCGGCCTCGTCGCGAACATCGCCGGGCACCTGCCGCCCGGGGCCGCCGAGGTCATGGCGCAGTCCGGCCAGAAGGTCAGTGCCGGCTCGGTCCTCGACCCGGCCGTGATGCAGCACCTGCCGCCGGCCGTCGCGGTGGCTGTCCGACAGGGGCTGGCCGACTCACTGCACTCGGTGTTCGTCTGGGGCTTCCTGCCGTGCATCCTCGCGTTCGTCGCAACCCTGTTCGTCAAGGAGATCCCGCTGCGCGACACCATCCACTCGGCCGACGAGGCCGGTCGTGAGCTGCTCGAGACGATGAACCAGCGGCCGCCCCACGCCGACGAGCTGGTGGTGCCGCTGGGCCGCAGCTCGGCGAACACGCGCACCCACGAGCGCCTGCTCGGCCTGCGGCTGGGGCTGCTCGCCGACACGGCGCTGCAGGGTGACCGGCCGCTGCTGACCCGCGCGGTGGGCCAGGTCGGCGACGGTGACCTGGGCCGGGGCGTCGAGCTGCTGCGCCTCACGGCGAAGATGCTGACGACCGACGACCTTGCGGTCGCCGCGGACCGGGAGGTGTATGCCGTCGAGGTGGCGGCCAAGGCCAAGGCGCCGGGCGGTGCGCTCGACCAGGAGCTGAAGCGCGAGCTGGCCCTGGCCGTGGCGGAGCGCGACTCCCATACCGTCATGACGACGATCGAGCCGACCGTCGCGCAGCGGCACGAGGCGGTCGACATCGAGGCCCTCAAGGCGCTCGGTGACGACCTGTCGGCGGCCTACCTCGTCGACCGCTACCGGGTCCGCGAGGCGGTGGGTGCCGGCAACCAGCCCCAGCCCGTCGCCTGACCGGCTCTCCTCGAACGGACCGTTCGAGGTCGAACGGGTGGGTACACCAGTCAGTTCGACAACCAGCACCCCGTTCGGCACGCGAACGCGGTCGTGCGCGGATGGTCTGACCGGCGTTACGTGAGCTGACTGCCTTTGTGGCGGCTGACTACCGGACGTCCAGCAGTCAGGCGCACCAAGGACAGTCGATGTCGCCGTCGGGCGCGTCCGCGGGCAACATCAACTCCGCGAACGGACAGTTCGGGGCCGAACCGGGTGATGTACCGGCCCGTTCGACCCCGAACGGACCATTCGAGGGTGAACTGGTGGGTGAAGCCAGGTCGACCAGTAACGGCCAGTTCGACACGGCTCCGGGGGTCTCCGCACGATTCCGTATGCCGCTCAGCCCGGCCTGTGGCATGGCCGCATAGCGCTCGTGGTCCGGGCTGTTGCCCGGTACGTTTGCCAAGGTGACGATCGCTCGTTCATCCTCGTCAAGGCGATGCGGGTGGCTCCGAATGACCATGGCACCGCTCATGCCGTCAGTGTGCTGCCTCCGACTGCTGAGAACCACGACGGGTTCCATCGGCTCATCGGCGGCAGCGTCGAACTCGGCGAGACGCACCGTGAAGCGATCCTGCGTGAGGTCCATGAGGAGCTCGGCGCCGCCGTCCGGGACCTGGCCTACCTCGACGTGGTCGAGAACGTCTTTCGCATCAACGGGGTGCTCGGGCACGAGGTGGTCTTCCTCTACACCGGTCGCCTCGACCCGGAGCCGAAGCAAGCCGGCGCGACACTGACGGAGGCCGACGGGACCGTCGTGCCGATGGTGTGGCCGCCGTTCGACGACGCGAACCAGCCGCTCCCCCTGTTCCGGCGGCCGTGGCCCATCAGGCCCCACCGCTGCTGGCCGCCAAGCGCGTGATGCCGCGATCGTCTCGGGGTTGGCTTAGCCAGACTTGCTCCACCATGGTGGACGTATGATCATCCAGGTCAACCTCCACGAGGCCAAGACCCAGCTCTCCAGGCTCATCGAGAAGGTGCTCGCCGGCGAGGAGGTCACGATCGCTCGCGCGGGCAAGCCGGTCATCGACCTCATCCGGCACCGAGAGCGACCGGTGGTCTTCGGCAGCCTGAAGGGCTGGCACGTCCACCCCGAAGATCTCGAAGGCGTCGACACCGATATCCAGGAGATGTTCTACGGGCTGGGCTGGGAGTCGATCCCGGCCCCAGACAGGGGTCTGGCTTCCGAGGGTTCCTCGGACAGTGATCCTGCTGGACACCAACGCCGTGATCCGGCTGCTCACGGAATACCCACCGGTCGGCCCCTCCGCTCGGCGCGCCATCGAGCAATCGCCCCGGGTCCCCTACTCCGCGATCTCCGTCATGGAGGTGATCGTGCAGCAGATGATCGGCAGGTTGCCACCGCTGCCGCCCGCAGGTCGCCCTGCGAGGCGAGGTCGAGCGCGCGGGACTCACCGAGTTGCCCTTTCACGCGAGCCACGCCAAGGAGGTCGGGCGCTTTGCCGCCTTGGCTCACCACGACCCGTTCGACCGGATGCTGCTCGCGCAGGCCTCTGCCGAAGGCATGCGGTTCCTGACGAGCGATGCCGTGTTGCTCGGACTCGGACTCGACTGGGTGGTCGACGCCCGGCTCTGAGCGGTCAGCCGGGCAAGCACTGCTGAGCACTCTCAATCTCGACAGGTGCACTCTCGTACCGAAGAACTGCACTCTCGTACCGAAGAACTGCACTCTCGTACCGAAGAACTGCACTCTCGAACCGAAGAACTGCACTCTCGATCAAGTGAGGCGCACACCGAACGCGGTGCTCGAGGATGCTTGATCAGCCCCAGACGAGCGCCCGGCCCGGGTCCTCCATGATCCTGGCGACATCGGCGAGGAACTTCGACCCGAGCTCGCCGTCGACGAGCCGGTGGTCGAACGACAAGGCGAGCGTCGTGATGTGCCGGATCGCGATCTCGTCGCTCCCGTGTTCGCCGGTGACGACCCACGGCTGCTTGCGGATCGTGCCGAACGCGAGGATCGCCGACTCGCCCGGGTTGATGATCGGGGTGCCGCTGTCGACACCGAAGACGCCGACATTGGTGATCGTCATCGTCCCCTGGCTCATCTCGGCGGGCTGGGTCCTCCCCTCACGAGCCGTCGCAGTCAGCGCACCGATGGCCTGCGCGAGCTGGAGCATCGTCATGCCGTGCGCGTCCTTGATGTTCGGCACGACGAGCCCGCGCGGGGTGGCCGCGGCGATCCCGAGGTTGACGTAGTTCTTCTGGACGATCTCCTGCGCCTGCTCGTCCCACGTGGCGTTGACCCCGGGGTTGCGCCTGATCGCGAGGATCATCGCCTTGGCGAGCACGAGCAGCGGCGTGACCTTGACGTCGCGGAACTCCCGGTCGCCCTTGAGCCGCTTGACCAGTTCCATCGTCGCGGTGACGTCGACGGTGACCCACTCGGTGACGTGCGGCGCGGTGAAGGCCGACCCGACCATGGCCTGCGCGGTCACCTTGCGCACACCCTTGATCGGGATGCGCACCTCGCGTTCGCCGGAACCGAACGGCAGCGTGTATGCCGCTGGGCTCGGTGCCGTTGCCCCGTCGGCTTCCAGCCCGGCGGGCGCCGGGGCGCCACCACCGCTCGCGTAGGCCTGGACGTCCTCACGGGTGACGATGCCCCCGTCACCGGAGCCTGCGACGGACCAGAGGTCGACACCGAGGTCCTTGGCGAGCTTGCGGACCGGCGGCTTCGCCATCGGCCGACCCTCGCGGGCCACCGGTGCCGGGGCGGCAGGGGCCGGAGCCGGCACCGGAGCAGGGGCCGCC
>NZ_JAKDLO010000287.1 GCF_030452765.1 Intrasporangium sp. | reverse complement strand
GTCGGGCTACGGCTACGTGCCCCTGCTGCTGCCGATCCTCGGGCTCTGGTGGATCAGGCACACTCGAGCGCTCTGACGCGGTGGTCCCAATCTGACCCCAGCGAATTCGCATTGGTCGCAACACGGCGCGGTATCGATGCTCAGTTCAGAAGCATCCGGGCAGGCCGGGAAGTCACAAGATAAGGACTTTGCCTGATGTCCGAGCCGTGCCGTCCCGGCACGATTTGAGGTGTCAGCACAACAACTCACGAGCCAAAGGATCACGTCATGTCACAGTCCAGTTCCTTCTCCGCCACGCACCTGTCAACTCGTCGCTCGAGCTCCACCCGCGTGGCCGGAGCGGCCGTCGCCCTGCTCCTCGCGCTCGGTCTCGCGACCGCGAGCAGCTCGGCCGGCTCCGACACGGCAGGCAAGAAGTTCGGCCCAAAGGTGTGCCTCGACTGCCGAGGCTGATGGTAGGTCTGTCTGTCGCCCGACCTAACGGTCAACGAGGCCCTCGCGGTGCAGCATCGCCGCGACCTCGGTACGGTTCTGCACGCCGAGCTTCATGATGATCCGCGACACGTGCACGCTTGCCGTCTTCGGGGACATGAACAAAGAGGTGGCGATCTGTTGGTTGGTCCGCCCGATCGCGATCAGACCGGCGACCTCCATCTCACGTGCGGTCAGGCTGGGGAGACCTGGCGCGTCGGCCGTCTCCGCCCCGGACGGGAGGCGGAGGCGGCCTCGCCCGGCCAGGCGCTGCACGTGCAGCAGGCTCGGAGCCGCACCGAGGGGCAGCAGCAGAGCCTGTGCGAGCTCCAGTTCGTGGCGAGCCGCTCTGGTCGTGACCCGGTGCTCACCTCGCACTCCTTCGCCGTGATGTGGGAGCAGCACGTCAGCCCGACGCAACCGCGCGCTTGCCTCACGTAGGGGCATGCGGAGCCGTTCCCACCGAGTGGCCACGTCGAGCCAGTGGTCGGCGTCGTCCCGACCGGCAGCACGCTCGAGGTGGGCGTGTACGTCGCCAAGCCAGGCCTCGCCCAGTTCTGCGACACGGTCGACCTGGGTCGCGCCATCCGACACCAGTCGCGCCCAGGCCTGCTGCTCCGTGGTGGTCTCGCCCGGGAGGTGCGCCAGCTGCGCGGCCAGCAGGACTACCGGCCAGAGCACCCCAGCGTCGTCGGCCAGCCCGGGTGAGGTGAGCACCGGGTACAGGTGCTGGCGCGCCCGTCGTACCTCCCCCGTCGACTGCGCCAGGCACGCGGCGGCGAGGTAGGGCTGGAACTTGTAGGTGAGCGGCTCACTGGCTACCTCGAGCGCCGGGAGGTCCTCGACGCACAGCGCGATGACTCTCCGGGCCTCGGCGTGGCGACCCTGCCAGGCAGCGATCAGCGCTATCCCTCCGGCGCTCTCACCGATCGGCCACCAGTCCGCGTGGCGCTCGTGCACGGCAAACAGCTCGTGGGCGCGGTCCCAACCCCCTCCGTGTACTCGCGCCAGGATCAGGTTCTGCGCCAACGCGACCCACGCGCCACGCGCGGCCTCGACCGGTCCGAGTCGAGCCAATGCCCGTTCGCCATGGTCCACGGCCGCGGCCACCCGACCGAGGATCACCAGGCTGCTCACGACGTTGGCGGTCGCCCTGTGCCGCTCCCGGGGTTGGGTGCCCTCCGGGGCCGATTCAGCCTCACGTTCGCGGGCCAACGCCTCGTCGTACCGCCGTTGGCGGAGCAGGAGGTAACCGTGGGCGTGCAGCGCCAGGACGGACACCGAACTCTCGGCGTCGAACGCAGCGTCGAACCCACCCATCAGTTCTTGGATGCGGTCTGAGACGTCAGCTGGGAGGGCGCGGTTCAGGAGCGTACCGATCAGTCCCAGAAGCATCGGCGAGGGTCGGATGTCGCGATGGCTCAACACGTCTCGCGTGAGACTCAGGACCTGCTCCCACGTCAACGAACCCACGGCTCGGGGTGGCAGCCCCACGCCCTGGGGCAACGGTTGGAGGTAGCGGCGCACCTCCAGCCAGAGCAGCCGCACCCCCTGTGGGGGAGGGCTGGTCGTCAGCTCTGCGGCGATGAGAGAGTGGCAAGGCAGCACTTCACCGGACGCCCGCAGGGCCCAGAAGAGCGACATCACCAAGGTGTCGCGGTCGAGTCCGGTGGCGGCCGCCGGGTCTTCCACGCTCGACCACAGCTCCATGACCCGCGACCAGTGCGCCGCGGCTTCCTGGGTCGCCTCGAGCTCGGTGGCCGTTCGGGCGGCCGCCACCGAGCACACCATCGCACGCTGCGCGTCTCCTGCGTGGTACCAATGATGGGCCAACGAGCTCGTGCGAGAGGCGTCGACGGGGGCGTAGTCCTCCAGCCATGCCGCCCACTCGCGGTGCCAGGTCTCGCGGCTCAGATCGGTCAGGGCCTCCTCTATCGCCCGGCAGACGATCGCGTGGTGCAGGCGGTAGCGCCCCCCGCCGAGCGGCTCCAGCAGCCTGACCTCGCAAGCGTGGTGCACCGCCTCTCGGACGTCCTGCTCCGTCAGGCCAGTGACCGCAGCGAGACTGAGGCGGTCGACCGGCAGCCCGCGAACCGCGGCCGCCTCGAGCACCCGCCGGGTCGGCAGGGTCAGGACCGCCTGGCGGGCGGCGACCGAGGCGGCGATGCTGGAGGGCAACCGGCCGGACGGGGTGTCGATGTCAGCTACCAGGGCCTCGAGGAACAGGGGGACGCCTTGGGCCAGAGTGGTGATCCGACTCACCGTCAGAGCAGACAACGACCCGTCACGAACCCCACGCAGGTAGGCCGCTACCTGCTCGTCGGTCAGCGGTCGCAGGGTGACGAGATCCCCCCTCCCGTGCCCGGGGACGAGACCGGTCAAGCCGGCGATGT
This sequence comes from Intrasporangium sp., assembly GCF_030452765.1. GTDB lineage: Bacteria > Actinomycetota > Actinomycetes > Actinomycetales > Dermatophilaceae > Intrasporangium_A. Next base: position 741 of record NZ_JAKDLO010000287.1, on the reverse strand, counting down.
GCTGCGCTCCGCGCCCCGCCCGGTCGACCGGCGGGCGGGTGGTAGCCAGGAACAGAAACCGGTCGGTGGGCGGGGATGTCGCGAGCAGGGTCAGCAGGTCGAGCGAGGGCTCATCAGCCCAGTGCAGGTCCTCGACCACCAAGCAGACCAGACCGACGCTACCGATCTCGCAGATGAGGCTCTGAAAGCCGGCGAGCAGGGCGAGGCGGTCCAGGGCCGTGCCGTCCGGGACCTCGGCGAGCGCGGGGTGGATGAGGGCCAGAGCAGTGATCGTGCGGCGGTCCAGGCCCCGCAGACGGTCCACGCCCACGTGGGCGATGAGTCGGTCCAAGACGCCGGCGGCGACGCCGTACGGGATGCTGCCACCCGCCAGGTCTGTGCCATGCCCGACTGCTACGACCGGTGGCGCACCCGGTGCCTCCGAGTCAGCGTCGGGCCCACCCACGCCGAGGCGGTCGGCTACTTCTTGCAGCAGCCGCGTCTTGCCCAGACCGGGCTCGCCCTCGATGACGACAACGGCGGGACTTCCGCAGCGCGCCCGTTCCGCCGCGTCGAGGACGATCCCGAGCTCACGCTCACGCCCGACGAGACCCTCCACGCCACCCGCGCCAGCCATGCCCCATGATGACGGATGTGCTGCCTGACTGCCTCCCTGCTGGGCCGGCGCAGCCACCAGGTGGAGTCGAGCGTGGTCGGGCGAGCGCCGTTGCGCCGATAGGGTGGCGCGCATGAACGCCGAGA
>NZ_JAKDLO010000286.1 GCF_030452765.1 Intrasporangium sp. | reverse complement strand
GGGCCCCGGGCGGGGGCCCCGGGCGGCGGGTGGGGCCCCCCCCGGGGCCCAGCGGCATACCGGAGGGGCTGCTCCTCAGAGCTTGTCGAGACCCAGCTCGGCGTCGTCGAGACGGATCGCCTCGCCGCTGCCGGTGCCGAAGCCCGTGTAGTCGTAGGAGTCGTAGCTCGGCAGCGAGTACATCGCCGCCTTGGCCTCCTCGGTCGGCTCGACCGTGACGTCTCGGTATCGGGGCAGGCCCGTGCCGGCGGGGATGAGCTTGCCGAGGATGACGTTCTCCTTGAGGCCGAGCAGCGGATCGGACTTGGCCTCCATGGCCGCCTGCGTGAGCACCCGCGTGGTCTCCTGGAAGGAGGCTGCCGACAGCCACGACTCGGTCGCGAGCGAGGCCTTGGTGATCCCCATGAGCTCCGGGCGACCCGAGGCCGGCCTCCCGCCCTCGGACATGACCCGCAGATTCTCCGACTCGAACCGGCCCCGCTCGGCCAGCTCGCCCGGCAGGAGGTCGGCGTCGCCGGCCTCGATGATCGTCACGCGCCGCAGCATCTGACGGACGATGACCTCGATGTGCTTGTCGTGGATCGACACGCCCTGCTGACGGTACACCCGCTGGACCTCATCGACCAGGTGCGTCTGTGCGGCGCGGGGCCCGAGGATGCGAAGGACCTGCTTCGGGTCGATCGCGCCCTGGACGAGCATCGTGCCGACGACGACGTGGTCCTCGTCCTGCACGAGCAGGCGGGCGCGCTTGCTCACCGGGTAGGCGTGCTCGTCGGAGCCGTCGTCCGGGGTGAGCAGGATGCGACGTGCCTTGTCGGTGTCCTCGATCATCACCCGCCCGGTGGCCTCCGCTATCGGGGCGACACCCTTGGGGGTGCGCGCCTCGAAGAGCTCGACGACACGCGGCAGGCCCTGGGTGATGTCATCGGCCGCGGCCGCACCACCGGTGTGGAAGGTGCGCATCGTCAGCTGCGTGCCGGGCTCACCGATCGACTGGGCCGCGATGATGCCGACGGCCTCGCCGATGTCGACGAGCTTGCCGGTCGCGAGCGACCGCCCGTAGCAGAGGGCACAGGTGCCGACCTTGGAGTCGCAGGTGAGCACCGAACGGATGCGCACCTCGTCGACGCCGGCCGCGTAGAGCGCATCGATGACGACGTCTCCGAGGTCGATGCCGGCCACGGCGAGCGTCTCGCCGTCGACGACGACGTCCTCCGCCAACGTGCGAGCGTAGATCGAGGCCTCGACGACCTCGTTCAGGCTGCGCGTGCCGGTGATCTCGTTCGTCGAGGAGATCGGCAGCTTGAGGCCACGGTCGGTACCGCAGTCGTCCTCACGGATGATGACGTCCTGGCTCACGTCGACCAGACGTCGCGTCAGGTAGCCCGAGTCGGCCGTACGCAGCGCCGTGTCGGCCAGACCCTTACGAGCGCCGTGCGTCGAGATGAAGAACTCGAGCACCGTGAGGCCTTCACGGAAGTTCGCCTTGATCGGGCGCGGGATGATCTCGCCCTTCGGGTTGGCCATCAGGCCACGCATGCCGGCGATCTGACGGATCTGGAACCAGTTACCACCGGCGCCCGAGCTGACCATCCGGTAGATGGGGTTCGTGCGCGGGAAGTTGGTCTCCATCTCCTTGGCGACCTGGTTGCTCGCCTGCGTCCAGATCTCGACGAGCTCCTGGCGACGCTCGTCGTCGGTGATCAGACCGCGTTCGTACTGGGTCTGGACCTTGGCCGCCTTGGTCTCGTAGCCCTCGAGGATCTCCGTCTTGTTGTCCGGCGTGATGACGTCGGAGATGGCGACGGTGCAGCCCGAGCGGGTCGACCAGTGGAAACCGGCCTCCTTCAGGGCGTCGAGGGAAGCCGCGACCTGCACCTTGGAGTAGCGCTCGGCGAGGTCGTTGACGATGCCCGACAGGGTCTTGCGGTCGACGGGCGTGTTGATGAACGGGTAGTCCACCGGCAGGGTCTCGTTGAAGAGCGCGCGACCCAGGGTCGACTCGACCGTCAGGCTCGCGACGAGGCCGTCGGCACCGGGCTCGACGCCCTCGGGCAGCTCGAAGCCGGCCGGGGGAACGGTGTCCTCCAGGCGCAGCTTGATCGCCGAACCGAGCAGGATCTCGCCGCGGTCGAAGGCCATCCGGGCCTCGGCCGGGCTGCTGAACGCCCGACCCGCACCGATACCGCCGCCGTCGACGGCGTCGGTCATGTGGAAGATGCCGGTGATCATGTCCTGGGTGGGCATGGTCACGGGGCGACCGTCGGCCGGCTTGAGGATGTTGTTGCTGCTCAGCATGAGGATGCGGGCCTCAGCCTGCGCCTCCGCCGACAGCGGCACGTGCACGGCCATCTGGTCACCGTCGAAGTCGGCGTTGAAGGCCGAGCAGACGAGCGGGTGGATCTGGATGGCCTTGCCCTCGACGAGCTGCGGCTCGAACGCCTGGATACCCAGCCGGTGCAGCGTCGGTGCCCGGTTCAGCAGCACCGGGTGCTCGGTGATGACCTCTTCGAGGACGTCCCAGACGACCGGCTTGGACCGCTCGACCATCCGCTTGGCCGACTTGATGTTCTGGGCGTGGTCGAGGTCGACCAGGCGCTTCATGACGAACGGCTTGAACAGCTCGAGGGCCATCTGCTTGGGCAGGCCGCACTGGTGCAGCTGCAGCTGGGGGCCGACAACGATGACCGAGCGGCCGGAGTAGTCGACGCGCTTGCCGAGCAGGTTCTGGCGGAACCGGCCCTGCTTGCCCTTGAGCATGTCCGACAGCGACTTGAGCGGGCGGTTGCCGGGGCCCGTGACCGGCCGGCCACGACGGCCATTGTCGAAGAGGCTGTCGACGGCCTCCTGGAGCATCCGCTTCTCGTTGTTGACGATGATCTCCGGCGCGCCAAGGTCGAGCAGCCGCTTGAGACGGTTGTTGCGGTTGATCACCCGGCGGTAGAGATCGTTGAGGTCGGAGGTCGCGAAGCGGCCACCGTCGAGCTGCACCATCGGGCGCAGGTCCGGCGGGATGACCGGGACGGCGTCCAGGACCATCCCCGTCGGGTGGTTGGTCGTCGTCTGGAAGGCCGTGACGACCCGGAGCCGCTTGATGGCGCGGGTCTTCTTCTGGCCCCTGCCGGTGGCGATAACCTCCTGGAGCGTCTCGGCCTCGGCCTGCAGGTCGAAGGTCTCGAGACGCTTCTGGATCGCGGCGGCGCCCATGCCGCCTTCGAAGTACAGACCGAAGCGGTCGCGCATCTCGCGGTAGAGCAGCTCGTCGCCCTCGAGGTCCTGGACCTTGAGGTTCTTGAACCGGTCCCAGACCTGCTCGAGTCGTTCGACGAGCTGATCTGCACGCTTGCGGATCTGGTTCATCTCGCGCTCGGCGGAGTCGCGAACCTTGCGCCGCGCATCAGCACGGGCTCCCTCGGCCTCGAGCTCGGCGATGTCCTTCTCGAGCCGCTGAGCGCGGGCCTCGACGTCGGCGTCGCGGCGGTTCTCGAGCTCCTTCTTCTCGACCTCGATCTGCGCCTCGAGCGAGGGCAGGTCCTGGTGGCGCTGCCCTTCGTCGACCGATGTGATCATGTAGGCCGCGAAGTAGATGACCTTCTCGAGGTCCTTCGGGGCGAGGT
>NZ_JAKDLO010000015.1 GCF_030452765.1 Intrasporangium sp. | reverse complement strand
CCTGCGACTCGCCGTCCTGCGACTCGCCGTCCTGCGACTCGCCGTCCTGCGACTCGTCGCCCTGCGACTCGTCGTCCTGCCGCTTGACGGCCGAGATCTCGAACTCGAGGGAGATCTTCTCCGACACGAGGACCCCCCCGGCGTCGAGGGCGACGTTCCACTCGAGACCGAAGTCGCGTCGGTTCACCCGTCGGCTGCCCTCGAAGCCGGCCCGGATGTTGCCCTGGGGGTCGGTCTGCACCCCCATGAGCTCGAGGGGGATGACGGTCGGCCGGGTGACGTCACGGATGGTGAGGTTGCCGTTGACGATGTAGGCGCGCTCCTCGATCTCCTCGATGTCGGTGCTCTCGAAGACGATCTCTGGCCAGCGCTCCGCGTCGAAGAAGTCGCCGCTGCGCAGGTGGTCGTCGCGCTGGTCGTTGCGCGTGTCGATGCTGCCCGTCTTGAGCCGCACGACCGCGGTCGACTTGGTCATGTCCTCGAGGTCGGCGTGGAAGTGCCCCTCGATGTCGTTGAACGACCCCCGCACAGTCGTCACCATCGCGTGCCGCGCCGAGAAGCCGATCCGCGTATGGCTCGGGTCGAAGTCCCAGTCTCCGTTCAGGTCGATATCGTCCATTCCCAGCGCACCTCCAGTGTGTCTTCGAGCGCCAAATATCCCATGTCGGGCGGACCGCCGCACTGGCGATCGGACAACTGTCCCCGAAAGCGTCCCGGTCAGTCGAGCCCGCCGAGTGCCGTCTCGATGCCACGATGAAAGGTCGGATACGCAAAGATCATCGAGCGCAGGACCTCGAGAGGGACCTCGGCATGGACCGCGACCGAGAGCGCACCGAGGACCTCGCCCCCGGCGGGGCCCATCGCCGTCGCCCCGACGAGGACGCTGCGGTCGGCATCCGATACCACCTTGAGGACGCCTTCCCCGCCGGGGCCGTGCACGAAGCCGCGGCTCGTCTCGGCGATCGGGACCGTGCCGGTGCGGACCTCGATGCCCTGCTCCCTGGCCTGGGCCTCGGTCAGGCCGACGGCGCCGATCTCGGGGTCGGTGAAGGTGACCCGCGGCACCGCGCGGTAGTCGGCGGCAGGACCGTCCTGTTCGAGCACGTCGCGGACGACGATCGCCGCCTGATACATCGACACGTGGGTGAAGGCGCCCTTGCCGGTGATGTCGCCGACGGCCCAGACCTGGTCGGTGACCCGGCACCGGTCGTCGACCGGGACGCGCTGCGCGGTGGGGTCGACGCCGACCCGGTCGAGGCCGACGGCTGACGGGTCGACCCGGCGGCCCACAGCGACGAGCAACCGCTCACCGGTGACGGTCGTGCCGTCCTCGAAGGAGAGCTCGACGTGGCCGTCACGTTCGGTGACCTTCGTCGCGGCTGCACCGAGCCGCACCTCGATGCCCTCGGCATCGAAGACGTCGCGGAGCCGGTCGGACGCCTCGGGCTCCTCGTGTGCGAGCAGGCGTGGCCCGGCCTCGACGATCGCGACGGTGACGCCGAAGCGGGCGAGCGCCTGCCCGAACTCGCAGCCGATCGTGCCGCCCCCGAGGATGACCATCGATGCGGGCAGCTCCCGGGCCTCGACGAGGTCGTGGTTGGTCCACGCGTCGACGTCGGCGATGCCCTCGATCGGCGGGATGAGCGGAGTCGTCCCGGTGTTGACGACGATGCCCCGGCCGACCCGGTAGATCTGCTCGTCGACCTCGATCTCGTGCGGACCGCGGATACGGCCCGTCCCCCGCACGAAGGCCGCCCCGCTCTTGACGAGCCGGTCGACGGCGGCCGTGTCGTCCCAGTCGTCCGTGGCCTCGTCACGGATCCGGTCGGCCACCGGCCCCCAGTCGGGCACGATGTCACCGGTCCGCCCCGCGAGCCGGGGGACGTATCGGGCCTCGGCGAGGGCTCCAGCCGCGCGGACCATCATCTTCGACGGAATGCATCCCCAGTAGGGGCACTCACCACCGACAAGCCGATGGTCCACCGCGAGGACGCTCACGCCCTCTCTCGCGAGCCGACCGGCGACCATCTCACCGCCGGGGCCGAGACCGATGACCGCGATGTCGTAGCTCTGGGTGTCCACCGCCCGGTCTTGCCCGGATCCGGGTGGGTCCTAACCTGCCCGAGGCCCCGGGCCGGCCCGGGCGCCTCAGTGCAGCATCGCGGGCGGCGCCGAAGTCTCGTCCTCGAGGAGCCGGGACTCCTCGTGCTTGCGCGGCAGGAACAAGGCCGGGACGAGCGTGCACGCGACGAGGATGGCAGCGACGAGGAACGTGCTGGCGAAGGCCTCGGCGGCTTGGGAGAGACCGGCGGCGATGCCGGCTGGGCCAAGCTTCTCGGCGATGGCCGGGTCGTGCGCGGCGGCGATGGCCGGCACGGCGAGCGGCTCGCCCTTGAGGTAGTTCGTGTAGACGACCGAGATGACGGCGACACCGATCGAGCTCGCGATCTGTTGCGTGATGTTGATCAGCGTGGACCCGCGGGCAACCTGGTGCGCGGTGAGCGTCTTGAGCGCCGAGGTCATGACGGGCATCATCGTCGCGCCCATGCCCAGGCCCATGACGAACAGGACCGGGATGAGGTACCCCCAGTAGGGCGTGTCGGCCGTGACCTGCGTCAGGGCGAACATCCCACCCGTGATGAGCAGCACCCCGAACGGCACGATCCGCCCGACCGGGAACTTGTCGATCAAGGCTCCAGCGATCGGCATCGTGATCATGGCGCCGACCCCTTGGGGCGCCATGAGCCAGCCGGCGGTGACCGGCAGCTCACCGCGCACGACCTGGTAGTAGGTCGGCACCAGCAGCAGGCCTCCGAAGAAGGCCGCACCGAAGAGGAACATGGTGATGATCGAGACCGCGAGGTTGCGGTTGGCGAACAGTCGCAGGTCGAGCAGCGGGTGCTTCGGCCTGAAGCTGTACACGACGAACGCCCCGAGCATGACCAGGCCGACGATCCCCGGCAGGAGGACCTTGGCCGCCGCGATGGTGCCTTCACCGGGGATCGAGCTGACGCCGTAGAGGAACAGGGCGAGACCCGGCGACATGAGCAGCATGCCGACGACGTCGAAGGACTCCGAGGGTTCAGGCTTGTCCTTGGGCAGCGCGATCAACGCGTAGACCACCGCGACGATGCCGATCGGGACGTTGACGAGGAAGATCCAGTGCCACGAGTAGTGGTCGATCAGCCAGCCGCCGAGGATCGGGCCGAAGATCGGGCCGAGCAGCATCGGGATACCGAGGATCGCCATGAGCCGGCCCATCCGGTGCGGACCTGCGGCCTTCGTCATGATCGTCATGCCCAGAGGCATGAGCATGCCGCCGCCGAGGCCCTGGATGACCCGGAAGATGATGAGCACGCCGATCGTGTTGGCCGTGGCGCAGAGCGCCGACCCCGCGGTGAACAGCAGCAGGGCCATGATGTAGAGCCGTTTCGTGCCGAACCGGTCCGCGGACCAGCCGGTCAGCGGGATGACGGTCGCGAGCGCGAGGGTGTAGGCCGTGACGGTCCACGCCACGGTCGAGTACTCGACCGGGTGGGCCGGGTCGGTGGCGAAGACGGTCTGGAACGTCGGCAGCGCGACGTTGACCACGGTGATGTCGAGGATCGACATGATCGCGCCGAGGACGACGACACCGGCGATCTTGAGGACGGCGGCGTCGATCTTCTCGGGGAGGCCGGTCGGGGTCGGTGCTCTGTGGGCCACGGCTGGAGGCGCTTTCTTCGGAGACGGTGGGAGTCGAGGATCCGAGCGGGACGGGGGCGGCGACGACACCACGACGACGCGGGACTGACAGTCCACGCTACGTCCAGAGCCCGGCCCGGAGCGACCGGTTTGCATTATTGCGAGGCGCGGCGCAGCCGATCGAGCCAGGGCAGCAGTCGGTCAAGGACGACCCCCGGGACCTCGAGGTGTGGGACGTGGCCGACCCCGGGCAGGAAGAGTGTCTCCCAGCGCGGGTTCGCCGCCGCGGTCGCCTCCGCTGCAGAGAAGGGCACCAGGCGGTCCTGCTCACCGTGCACGAGCAGCACCGGGCGGTCGATCGAACGGATGTGAGCGGCATAACTCCTGCTGCGGGCCAGCACGCGCAGCAGTGAACGCGCTGCGCCGAGGAACTCGACGTCGGTGCCGGGGATCGCGGCCCGGTACTCGGCCAGTGCGACGTCGGCCTCGAGCACGTCGGGGTCGATCCGGGCGTCATCGGCGAAGCAGAGATCGAGGGTGCGGAGCACCTGTTCCTCGGCGGTCAGACGGCGCCGGTTGCGCTCGAGGTAGGCCCGGCTGAGGAACGGCACCGTGAACAGCGCGAACTCGGCCGCGACGAGCGGGTCCTGGTGGCGACGGTCCAGCGGCAGGGAGGGGTCGAGCAGGCAGAGCCCCGCGGCGAGCCCGGGACGGTCGGCCGCGAGCAGGAGCGCGATCATCCCGCCCATCGAGTTGCCGACGAGGACGGCGGGCTGACGCAGGACCTCGTCGACGAAACGGCCGAGGAGGCGTGCGTTGGCGCGGACCGTGGTGTGGCGCCCGGCCGCAGGGGTCAGTCCGAACCCGGGCAGGTCGACGGCAACGACGTGGCGGTGGTCGGCGAGCGCAGGGGCGATGCGCACCCAGTCGAGGTGCGACCCGCCCAACCCGTGCACGAGCACGACGGGCGCCCGGTCGTCCCGCTCGGGCGCCCCGAAGTCGACCCAATGGACGGGGCCGCGCAGATCCACGATGCGGCTCTTGCCCTTCCACCGGGATGCGAGCGCCGCGACTGGGATGTCAACGGTCGTCATACTTTCAATGTACCCACGAGTAGCACCGATTCTGTGGACATCCGCAGGAACGGGAACGCTGCCGAGCACGGTCGATGCCGCTGACCCGGGGTTGAGGTCTTTCTGAGGGGATTCGCGGGGGTCGGCGAGGCCCGCGGGACCATATCGTCGAGGTAGTCGCATCGACGCGTGATCGCAAGGCACCGGCGCGACGACTCCACACACCACGCCTTGTTGCATCGGAAAGGGACCTGCCGTGACACAACATGTCCGTCTCGGGGTGGTCGGCTTCGGGTGGATGGGTCAGGCCCATGCCCGCGCTTTGACCCGCGTCCGCCACCACTACCCCGATCTTCCCGTCGTCCCCGAGCTGGCGATGGTCGCTGACAACGCGCCCGACTCACGGCTCGAGCTGGCGAAGGACTCGTACGGTTTCGCCGCGACGACCGCCGACTGGCGAGAACTCGTGACCAGCGACGCCGTCGATGTGGTCAGCGTCACCGGACCCAACTTCATCCATGCGGAGGTCGCCGTCGCCGCCGCGCAGGCGGGCAAGCACCTGTGGGTGGAGAAGCCGGCCGGGCGCGGTCTGGCCGAGACCCGGGCCATCGCCGAGGCCGCGGCACGGGCCGGGGTGCACTCGGCCGTCGGGTTCAACTATCGCAACGCCCCCGCCGTCGAGCACGCCCGCGAGCTGGTGCGGGCCGGCCGGATCGGCGAGGTGACCCATGCGCGCTTCCAGATGCTCGGTGACTATGCCGCCCACCCGCAGGGCGCGCACACGTGGCGGTTCACTCGCGCCCTGTCCGGCAGTGGCGTCATCGGGGACCTCGGCTCACACGGTGCCGACCTCGCCGAGTACCTCGTGGGCCCCATCGTCCGGGTGATGGCCCAGGACTGCACGTTCATCACGCAGCGACCCGCCAGCGTCGGCGCCGCATCACATTTCTCGCGTGGCGCGGGCGGACCGCTCGAGACGGTGGAGAACGAGGACTACGTCTCGATGCTCGTGGCGTTCGAGTCGGGCGCCCGCGGGGTGCTCGAGGCGAGCCGGGCCTCGGTCGGGGAGCAGAACGCGTACGGGTTCGTCATCCACGGGCGGACCGGTGCGATCGCCTGGGACTTCCGCCGGATGGGTGAGCTGCGGGTGTGTCTCGACCAGGACTACCAGGCCGCCATGTGGTCCACGCGCCTCGTCGGTCCGGGGCTCGCGGAGTTCGGCGTCTTCCAGCCGGACGCCGGTATCGCGATGAGCTACGACGACCTGAAGGTCATCGAGGCCAAGCGGCTGCTCGAGTCCATTGTCAGCGGCGTGCCGACCGGCGCCACCCTCGCCGACGCGGTGCGCGCCGCGACGGTCGCCGAAGCCGCCATGGAATCCATCACCTCGGAAGGATGGGTGAAGCTGTGAACACCACGATCCCGGACCGACTGCTCATCGCAGGAGAGTGGGCCCCGGCCGCCTCCGGAGCCAGCGAGCCGGTCCGCTCTCCTTGGGACGGCCACGTCGTGGGCGAGGTCGCCGTCGCGGGCGCGCCCGACGTCGAGGCGGCCCGGCGGGCCGCCGAACGAGGCGCCACGGTATGGCGTGAGACCCCGGCGTTCGCGCGTATGGACGTGATGAACCGGGCGGCCGCCCTCGTCGAGGGGCGCGCGGAGGACATCGCGCAGGTGCTCAGCGCCGAGAACGGCAAGACCATCACCGAGGCGCGCGGGGAGGTCGGCCGGGCCGGCGACATGATCCGGCTCGCCGGGTACGAGGGCACCCAGCTCTACGGCGACACGCTCCCGCTGGACGCGAACCGTGGCACCGGCCGGGACAAGCTCGGCTTCACCGTTCGGCAGCCGTGTGGGGTCGTGGTCGCGATCACGCCGTTCAACTACCCCTCGCTCCTGGTCCTGCACAAGGTGGCTCCGGCCCTGGCGGCAGGCAACTCCGTGGTCCTCAAACCGGCCCGCACCACCCCGCTCACCGCGCTCCTGCTCGCGCAGGTGTTCCTCGACGCAGGCCTGCCCGAGGGCGTCCTGGGCGTCCTGACCGGCCCGGGCGCCGCTCTCGGGGACGCGCTCGTGTCGGACCCGCGGGTGCGCAAGATCTCGTTCACCGGGTCCACGGCGACGGGCCGGCGGATCGCGTCCCTGGCAGGGGTGAAGAAGCTCTCTCTCGAGCTCGGCGCCTCCTGTCCGGTCGTCGTGCTGCCGGATGCCGACATCGAGGCGGCCGCGGCGGCGGTCGCCCTCGGTGGGTACGTCAACGCCGGACAGGTGTGCATCTCGGTCCAGCGGGTCATCACCCACCCGCGCATCAGCGCAGACTTCCTCGACGCGCTCGTGCCGAAGGTGGCGGCCATCCAGGTCGGCGACCCCGGCGCGGCGACGAGCCAGATGGGGACCCTCATCACCGCGAGCGAGGCCAGCCGGGTCCACGCCGCGATCCAGGCAGCCACCGAAGAGGGCGCCTCGATCCGCACCGGGGGCGCCCTCGACGGTGCGACGGTGTCCCCGGCCGTCATCGCCGGAGTCGACCCCCGGTCGCCTCTGGCACAGGAGGAGCTCTTCGGCCCAGCGGTCGCGGTCTCCACCGCCGCGGACTGGACCGCTGCCGTCGCGCAGGCCAACGGCACCGGCTACGGCCTCGGTGCCGGGATCTTCACGTCAGACGTGTCGGGGGCCGTGCGCGCCGTGCGCGACATCGACGCCGGGGTGATCCATATCAACTGGACGCCCCTGTGGCGAGCGGACCTCATGCCGTACGGGGGGCTGAAGGCCTCCGGGATCGGCAAGGAGGGCTTCCGGTCCGCAGTGGAGGAGATGACCGAGGCCAAGACGGTCATCCTCCATGGCCGGCCCTGGTGACCACGCACTGCTTCATCGAAGGGAGACAGCCATGACCACCCAGTCACACGCAACGATCCGCCTGACCACCGCCCAGGCCCTGACGCTGTACCTGGCTCGCCAGTTCAGCCTCGCCGACGGGCAACGCCGCCGCCTCGTCCCGGCGACCCTCGGCATCTTCGGGCACGGGAACGTGGCCGGCCTCGGGCAAGCCCTGGACCAGCTGAGCGAGCAGATGCCCTTCGTGCAGGGCCGCAACGAGCAGAACCTCGTCCACATCGCGTCCGCGTACGCCAAGGCCAGCCTCCGGCACGCAACGCTGGCCGTCACGGCCTCGATCGGCCCCGGCGCCCTGAACATGGTCACCGGTGCCGGGCTGGCCACCGTCAACCGGCTGCCCGTGCTGCTGCTGCCCGGCGACGCCTACGCCACCCGCCGGCAGGGCCCCGTGCTGCAGCAACTGCAGCACCCCATCGAGGCGGACGCCAGCGTCAACGACGCCTTCCGCCCGGTGGCCCGCTTCTTCGACCGGATCACCCGTCCCGAGCAGCTGCTCACGGCCCTGCCCGCCGCGATGCGCGTCCTCACCGACCCGGTGGGCACGGGCGCCGCCGTCATCAGCCTGCCCCAGGACGTGCAGTCCCACGCCCACGACTTCCCCGCCGCCTTCTTCGAGCCGCGCGACTGGACGATCCGCCGTCCTGTCCCCGACCCGGTCGAGGTCACGGCGGTCGCGGACCTCGTGCGGGCCGCTCGGCAGCCGATGATCGTCGCCGGAGGCGGGGTGCTCTACTCCGGGGCCACGGCCGCGCTCGAGCGGCTGGCCGAGGCGGTCGGCATACCCGTTTCGGAGACGTTCGCGGGCAAGGGTGCGGTCCAGCAGCCCGCCTGGTGGCAGCTGGGCGGGATCGGGCTCGAGGGGAACCCCGCCACCAACGACCTCGCGCGTGACGCCGACCTCGTCCTCACCGTCGGCTCGCGGCTGACCGACTTCGCCACCGGATCGCACTCGCTCTTCGGCAACCCCGACGTGCGGTTCGCCAGCATCAACGTCGACCCACGCGACGGGGACCGGCTCGGGGCCACGAGCATCCAGGGCGACGCCCGGCTCGCTCTCGAGGGGCTGGCCGACGCACTCGCGGGCCACCAGGCACCCCACGCATGGCAGACACGCACCCGCGAGGCCAAGGCCCGCTGGGCGCCGGTGCGTGCCGCGGCGCTCGATGCCGACCAGCCCGTCGAGATCGCCGAGCTGCGTCGCACGAGCACCGATGTCATCCCCGACACGGACGCGGTCCTCACGCAGGGCCAGCTGATCGGTCTCCTGCAGGAGCACACCCGGCCCGGCGACACGATCATCGCGGCAGCCGGTGGGCCACCCGGGGACCTGCTGAAGGTGTGGGATGCCACCGGCGGGCGCCGCTGCCACCTGGAGTTCGGGTTCTCCTGCATGGGCTACGAGATCCCCGCCGCGGTCGGGGTCCGTCTCGCCGACCCCGACCCGGCCCATCGGGTCACCTCGTTCATCGGTGACGGCACCTTCCTGATGGCCCCGACCGAGCTCGTCACGGCCGGTGCCGAGGCAGCCGCGGTCACGATCGTCATCCCCGAGAACCACGGCTACCAGGTGATCCACCGCCTCCAGATGGGCACCGTGGGGCGGGAGTTCGGCAACGAGTTCCGCTACCGACCCGACGGTCTCGATCTGTCGGCCGACGGCCCGGCGCGGCTCTCGGGCGACTACCTCCAGGTCGACCTGGTCGCGGTGGCGGCAGGGCTGGGCGCCCGGTCCATCCGGGCCACGACCGCGGCCGAGGTCCGCACCGCACTCGCCGACACCCGCGACCACCGGGGACCCGTCGTCATCGTCGTGCCGGTCATCCCGCACGCCGACCTGCCCTCGGCCGGGTGCTGGTGGGACGTCGCCCCGGCGCAGGTCAGCGAGATCGACAGCGTCCAACAGGCGCGGGTGGTGTACGAGAAGGGCCTCGAGGCACAGCGGTGGTACGGATGACGCCCACCGGCCTGCCGAGCCCGACGGACCGCGGCCGGCTCAAGGCCCGCCTCGCCGACGGCGCGACGACCTTCGGGACCTTCGTGGGAGGAGCCTCGCCCCTCGTCGCCGAGGCCTGCGCCGCTGCCGGCCTCGACTGGCTGCTGCTGGACCTCGAGCACGGAGGTGGTGGGGAGGAGCAGCTGCGCACGACCATCCCGGCCGCCGCGGCCTACGGGGTGCCCACGGTCGTCCGCGCCGAGACGACCGAACGCATTCGCGCCGGTCGCATCCTCGACCAAGGCGCCGCGGGCGTGATGTTCCCGCGCGTCGACTCGGTCGCCACGGCGGAGCAGGCCGTCCGCGCGATGCGCTACCCGCCGGCAGGCGAGCGCGGCGTCGCGACGTACAACCGGGCGTGCCGTTTCGGGCTCGACCCCGGCGCCCTGGACCGGGCCGACGAGGAGGTCCTGGGCGTCATCCAGGTCGAGACGCTCGGCGCGCTCCGGGAGGTCGACACGATCGCCGCCCTCGACGGGGTCGACGTGCTCTTCGTCGGGCCACGCGACCTCAGCCACGCCCTCGGTGTCCCGGGACAGGTGGGCGCACCGGTGTTCCTCGAGGCGACCGCGGCCGTCCTCGCCGCCGGCCGCCAGCACGGGACCGCGGTGGGGCTGCTCGTGGCAGACGGGGAGTCCGCCCACCGGTGGGCAGAGCAGGGATGGCGGTTCGTGGCGATCGGGTCGGACACGACGGTCTTGGCCACGGCGCTGCGGCGCGAGCTCGCCCAGGCCACCGCGGGCCCGTCATGACCGTCGTCGTGGTCGCGCTCGGGCAGGTGGAACCCGACCTGGTCGAGCCCTACCTGCCCGAGGGTGCGCGCGTGGTCGCCGATCCCGGCCCGGACGAGCTGGCCGCCGCGGTCGGTGCGCTCGTGCGAGCGGACGTGCTGGTCGACTCCGACCTGCTGAGCCGGATGCCCCGGTTGCGGGTGCTCGCCCGCACCGGCGTCGGCACCGACCGGGTCGACGTGCCCGCAGCGACCGCGCGGGGCATCCCGGTCGTCATCACCCCCGGATCAGGTACCGGTGCGGTCGCCGAGGGAGCCATGGCCCTGGCCCTGTGCCTCGTCAAGCGGCTCCGGGTCACCACCGACCTCGTCCGGGAGGGGCGGTGGCCCGAGCGCTCCGCTCTGGCACTCGGCGACCTGTCCGGGGCGACGATGGGGATCCTCGGCTACGGCCGCATCGGTTGCGCCACGGCCAGGCTCGCCGACGCCTTCGGGATGCGGGTGCTGGCGCACGACCCGTTCGCGCCGGTCACCCCGCCAGCCGTCCCGGCCACCCTCGAGCAGGTGTTAACCCGCAGCGACGTCATCAGCCTGCACCTGCCCCTGACCCCGGAGAACCGCCATCTGGTCGACGAGGCGCGCCTGGCGCGGGCCAAGCGTGGCGCGATCCTCGTCAACTGCGGCCGCGGCGGGCTGGTGGACCTCGACGCGACGTATGACGCGCTGCGGGCCGGGCGGCTGGGCGGGGTCGGGCTCGATGTCTACGATCCTGAGCCCCCCGAGCACCATCCGCTGTTCGACCATCCGGATGTCGTCCTGACCCCGCACCTGATGGGCATGACCCGGCGGGCCACCGCCCTGACCTACGCCGACGCGGCCCGGGGCATCACCGCCGTCCTGTCCGGGCAACCGCCCGCAGCCGTCGCGAACCCCGACTGGACCCACCATCACCGCAACCCACCGAGGAGCACCCCATGAGCACCGGCAACCGCATCGCCGCAGCCCCGATCAGCTGGGGCGTCTGCGAGGTCCCCGGCTGGGGTTACCAGCTGCCCGCCGGCCGGGTCCTGGCCGAGATGCAGGAGCTCGGCCTCGCCGCGACCGAGCTCGGACCCGACGGGTTCCTGCCCGGCGAGCCCGACCGGCTCGCCGCCGTCCTGGCCGAGCACCACCTGCAGGCCGTCGGAGGTTTCACCCCGTTCGTCCTGCACCGCCGCGAGGTCGACCCCCTGGTCGAGCTGCGGCGGCTGCTGCCCGGGTTCGTGGCGGCGCACGCCGGGGTCATGGTCGTGTCGGCCGACACCGGGCTGACCGGGTACGACTCGCGGCCGCTGCTCGACGACGGTGACTGGGCCGTGCTGCTCGCCAACCTCGACCGCGTCACGGACGAGGCAGCGCAACACGACATCACGGTGGTGCTCCACCCGCACGTCGGGACGATGGTCGAGAGCACCGGCGACGTGCTCCGGGTGCTCGACGGCTCCTCGGTCGCGCTGTGCCTCGACACCGGACACCTGCTCATCGGCGGCACCGACCCCGCCGAGCTCACCCGAGAAGTGCCCGACCGGATCGCACACACCCACCTCAAGGACGTCGACGGTGCGTTCGCTCGCAAGGTCCAGGAGGGTCGACTCACCTACACCGAGGCGGTCCGGGCGGGCATGTACCGGCCGCTCGGTGAGGGCGATGTCGACATCGCCGCGATCGTGGGGCACCTCGAGGGCCACGGCTACTCCGGGTGGTACACCCTCGAGCAGGACACGATCCTGGTGGGGCCACCGGAGGGCGCCGCCGGCCCGGCCGCAGACGTGAGCACCAGCGCGACGTATGTCCGAGGCCTCCTGGCCGGCTGACCGCGCTGTCGCGCACCCAGGCAGCCGACCTCCGCGTGTCCGCTGGTCCGCGACCCGGTTGACGCCGGGTGGTGTCGCCTCCTGCGCACAGCGGCATACCAGGACTGTCGATGGCGTAGCGCCCGGCGCTGCGGGGTCATCGGGCAGCCGGTGGGAAGAACCTCGCGCGCAAGGCCCTGCCGGGGCGCCAGCTCCGTTACGGTCACCAGTTAGCTCGGGGAGCCAACCGACAGGAGCCGCAACGATGCAGGACCCACCCACCCCACGGTCGCGCTCACTCACCAGGCGAGCCCTCGGAATCGTGGCCACCGCCTGCCTCGTCATCACGGGGAGCCTCGGTGCCGCCACCGCGAGCGCGGCCGCGCCGTCCCCTGCCGACGACCCGACGGCGAAGCCGGTCCCCGTCACGAAGGCCACGCTGCCGGCGTCCCTGCGGGACAAGATGGCCGGCTCGGTCAGCGCGAGGAAGGGGCCCCGGACGGTCTTCGTCGAGCTGACCGGCCAGGGCGCCGCCGACGCTGCGAGCGCAGCGCGAGGGCAGGGCAAGGACAAGGCCGCCCAGCGGGCTGCCGCACGGGCGGCCAGGCTGGCCGCCCGGGACAAGGCCGCGGCCGTGGTCAAGACCGCCAAGGGCAGGGACAGCGGAGCCAGGGAGCTCTACCAGATCGTCAACACGGTGCCCGCCGTCGTCATGCGCGGCGACGCGGCCGCGATCCGGGCGGTCGCCGGCCGCAGCGACGTCGTCGCGGTGCGCCCGATCGTCCCGAAGAAGGTGACGAACGCGGGCGCCGCCCAGCTGACCAGGGTGCTCGACGAGTGGCAGCAGACCGGCCGGCTCGGCGACGGTGTCACGGTCGGGGTCATCGACACGGGGATCGACTTCACGCACGCCGACTTCGGCGGGGTCGGCACGCGCGCTGCCTACGAAGCCGCGCTCGAGGTGTCCGACAGTGAGGCCGGCGCGGCCTGGCGAGACCCGCTGCCGCCGCTGGCCAAGACGAAGCTCGCCGGCGGCTGGGACTTCGTCGGCAACGACTACGACGCCGACCCCGACTCCCCCGACTACCAGCCGGTGCCACACCCGGACGCGAACCCGCTCGACTGCAACGAGCACGGCACCCACGTCAGCGGCACCGTCGCCGGCTACGGCGTCGACGCGGACGGCTCGACATTCACCGGCGACTACCGCGCGCTGACGGGCACGGACCTGTACGGCATGCAGGTGGGCCCGGGCATGGCGCCCAAGGCGACGTTGTACGGCCTGAAGGTCTTCGGCTGTGCGGGCTCGACCGACGTCGTCAGCCTCGCTCTGGACCGGGCGCTCGACCCCAACGGGGACGGGGACTTCAGCGACCGGCTCGACATCGTCAACCTCTCCCTCGGCAGCGACTACGCCACCGTCGACGACCCCGAGAACCTCGTGGTCGACAACCTGGCCAAGCACGGGGTGCTGCCGGTCATCGCGATGGGCAACGCAGGCGACCTGACCGATGTCGGCGGGTCACCCGGCAACGCGGTGCGCTCGCTTGCCGTCGCGAGCTCGGTCGACCAGTACCAGCTCCTGTCCGGGATCAAGGTCAACGCGCCTCCGGCCGAGGTGGGCACGGCGGCCGGGCAGACCTCGGTGGCCTACGACTGGGCGAACGAGCCCGACGTCACCGGCGACGTGGTCGCCCTGAGCGAGGCGAACGCGGATGGCTGCGACCCGCTCGACGGCGCCGACGCCGCAGCGGTCGCCGGCAAGGTCGCCTGGCTGACCTGGGACTCGGACGACTCGACCCGCCGCTGCGGGTCCGCGGGCCGCGCCGCCAACGTCAAGAAGGCCGGCGCGATCGGAGCCCTGTTCACCGGCGATGTGGCGATCTTCGCCTCGGGCATCAGCGGGGACCCTGACATCCCGGTCTTCCAGCTGACGCTGAAGCAGACCCAGCGGCTGCAGGCAGCCGTCGACGCCGGGACGCTCGACGTCACCTTCACCAAGGACCTGCTCAACGCGGTCCAGGACGTCGACCCGTCGATCGCCGACCTGCCCTCGTCGTTCACCTCGCGCGGCCCGCACGGCTCGATCGGCGTCGTCAAGCCCGACGTCGCAGCGCCCGGCGACACGATCGCCTCGGCGGCGATGGGAACCGGCGACGGTGTCAGCGTCCTGTCGGGCACGTCGATGGCGACCCCGCACACGGCCGGTATCGCAGCCCTCGTCAAGCAGAGCCACTCGACGTGGACGAGCGAGCAGCTCAAGGCGGCCATCATGAACACCGCCGGGCACGACCTGTGGACCGACCCGAACCAGTCCGGCACGAGGTTCGGCCCGGCACGGGTCGGCGTCGGGCGGGTCGACGCGCTCGCCGCGGTCGGCACGAAGGTCCTCGCCTACGCGGAGGCCGGCTCCGGCGGGGTCAGTGCCTCGTTCGGGGTCGTCGAGGCGCCGGTCACCCGTGGCCTCGTCACGGCGCGGCGCACCATCACCCTGCAGAACACGGGGACGACCCGGGCGAACCTCTCCCTGAGGTACGAGCCGATCGTCACCCAGCCGGGGGTGGGCTACTCGGTCCGTCCGGCCCGGGTCACCCTGCGTCCCGGCCAGACCCGCAGGGTCGTCGTGACGATGACCGTTCGGCCGACCGCGCTGCGGCACACGATCGACCCGACGATGCAGGCCGAACAGATCGGGCTGCCCAGGCAGTTCGTCTCGGACGCGTCGGGCCGGGTGCTGGTCAGTGGGGCGAGCGCGCAACCGCTGCGGGTGCCGGTCTACGGGGCGGCCAAGCCCACGTCCTCGACGAGGGTCTTCCCGCTCAGCACACCCCGGCGCGACACGCTGCGGGTGATCGGGACCGGGATCGACCAGGGGTCGGGCGCCAGCGCCTACACGTCGCTGCTGTCCGTCCTCGAGCTCGGCGCCACCAGCCCCCGGCTGCCGACGTGCAAGGCAGCCGAGCAGACCGGCTGCACCGTCAACCAGACCGCACAGGGTGGTGACCTCAAGTACGTGGGGGCCAACGCCACCGACGAGTGGCTGTGGTTCGGTCTGGCGACCTGGGGCAACAGCGCCACGATCGGCAACACGATGATCCCCTACGTCGACTTCGACGTGAACGGCGACAAGGAGTCGGACTACGAGGCGTACGTGCAGAACTACCCCGGCACGGACGTGCTGTTCTCGGTCCTGGTCGACCTCGAGTCGGGGGAGGCGATCGACCTGCAGCCGGTCAACTTCCAGTTCGGCGACATCGACGCGAACGTCTTCGACACCGACGTCGTGCTCGTCCCGGTCCTGCGGGAGGCCCTCACCGCGACGAAGGGGTCGAAGGTCACCTATAGCGTCGGGACGTTCAGCCCCTACACGAACAACTCGAACGGTGACATCGACGAGGTCGGGCCGGTCACGTTCGACAGTGCCAAGCCCGCCATCGGCGTCGACTCCGAGCTGTTCCTCGACGCCCGGGGCACGATCCCGGTGACCCGCACCGGCGCGCCGGCCGCCAAGGACACCGGGAAGGGCCAACATCCGAAGCCCTCTGCCGCGCAGGCGCTGGTCATCCGGCTGCACGGGGCGAGCGGGTCGCGTGCGCAGGTGGTGAGGTTCCGGTGACGCCGGGGGTCGGCCCGGGCCGGCCGGGGGGCTGACCCAGCGCACGACAAGGAGCCCGGCAGGCTCGCCGGGCTCCTTGTCCGGGCTCCTTGTCCGTGCTCCGCCGGGTGCTTGCGCCTACGATCGGCGGGTGAGCGACAAGGCCGCCGTGCTCGAAGCCCCCGGTCCGCACGGGACGCGCCAGGTGCGGGTCTCCAGCCCCGAGCGGGTTCTCTGGCCTGCTGCGGGCATGGCCGACAACCAGCCCGTCACGAAGCTCGACCTGGCGAACTACGTTCTCGCCGTTGCCGATCCGCTGCTCGCCGCGCTGGGGGGCCGGCCGGTGACGTTGCAGCGCTTCCCCGAGGGCATCGAGGGTGAGGAGTTCTTCTCGAAGAACCCGCCGCGTGGCGTCCCGGACCACGCGCGAACGGTCACCGTCACCTACCCCTCGGGTCGGCGCCACCTGCAGCTCGTCATCGACGAGGTCGCGACCGCGGTGTGGGCGGTCCAGATGAACACGATCACCTTCCACCCCTGGCCGGTGCGCACCGAAGACGTCGACAGGCCCGACGAGCTGCGCATCGACCTCGACCCGCAGCCGGGCCGGGTGTTCGCCGACGCCGTCGAGGCGGCCTTCGCACTGCGTGAGGTCATGGCCGAGATCGGGCTCACCGCGTGGGCCAAGACGAGCGGCAACCGGGGGGTGCACGTCTACGCTCGGATCGCGCCGACGCACGAGTTCCTGGACGTCCGGCACGGCGTGATCGGCATCGCCCGTGAGCTCGAACGGCGCCTGCCCGACCTCGTCACGACATCGTGGTGGAAGGAGGAGCGCGGCGAACGGATCTTCGTCGACTTCAACCAAGCGAGCCGTGACCGCACCATCGCCTCGGCGTTCTCGCCCCGGCCACTGCCGGGGGCGCCCGTCTCGACGCCGGTCACGTGGGCGGAGCTGAGGCAGATCGACCCGAGGACGCTCACCGTCAGGACCGTGCCCGGCCGGGTGACCGACCGAGGCAACCCCTGGGCCGGTATGGACGCGTCCGGCGGGGACGTTGGTGCAGCAATCGCCTTGTGGGACAAAGACGTCCGTGAACGAGGGTTGGGCGAGCTGAACTTCCCGCCGGACTACCCGAAGATGCCCGGTGAGCCGCCCCGGGTCCAGCCGAGCAAACGTCGAGCCGACAAGGCCGACCATGAGTACATGGCACCCAAGTCGGAGCGCGACGCCGACCTGCGCACGCTGTGGGGCGCGGTCCCCCCGCCGGTCCCGCCGATGCTCGCCAAGGCAGTCAAGGACTTCGGCGCGGTCACCGGTGAGGTGCTCTACGAGCCGAAGTGGGACGGCTTCCGCTCGATCGTGTTCCGCTCCGGCGACGAGGTCGAGATCGGCAGCCGCAACGAGAAGCCGATGACCCGCTACTTCCCGGAGATCGTCGAGGCGGTCCGTGCCAACTTCCCGCAGCAGGCCGTCATCGACGGAGAGATCGTGCTCGTTCGGCCCGAGGACCGGGACCGGCTCGACTTCGAGCTGCTCCAACAGCGCATCCACCCGGCCGCCACACGGGTCCGCAAGCTGTCGGCCGAGACACCGGCGAGCTTTGTCGCCTTCGACCTGCTCGCCCTCGACGGAGAGTCCTATCTCGACAAGCCGTTCCATGAGCGCCGCGCCGCCCTCGAGAAGGCCTTGGCCCACGCGCAAGCCCCGATCCACCTCACCCCGGCCACGCCGGACCGTGACCGCGCCCTTGAGTGGTTCGAGCAGTTCGAGGGGGCGGGGCTCGACGGAGTCATCGCCAAGCCGGTCGAGGGCCGCTACGAGCCGGACAAGCGGACCATGTTCAAGATCAAGCACGAGCGCACCGCCGACTGCGTCGTCGCCGGGTACCGGACCCACAAGACCGACCCGGAGGCGGTCGGCTCGCTGCTGCTCGGCCTCTACGACGCCGACGGGAAGCTCGCCAGTGTCGGCGTCATCGGCGCCTTCCCGATGGCCCGACGCAAGGAGCTGTTCGAGCAGGTGCAGCAGCTGATCTCCGAGTGGGACGACCACCCGTGGAACTGGGCCAAGCCCGAGGAGGGGGTACGCACTCCCCGCTCGTCGGAGTTCAGCCGGTGGAACAACCAGAAGGACCTGTCCTTCGTCCCGTTGCGGCCCGAGCTCGTCGTCGAGGTGCGCTATGACCACATGGAGGGATCCCGGTTCCGCCACACGGCCCAGTTCGTCCGCTGGCGGCCCGACCGTGATCCGAGGTCCTGCACCTTCGAGCAGCTCGACGAGCCGGTCGGCTACGACCTCGCCGACGTCCTCACGGCCAGGTAGGCATCAACGAGGGGTTCATGGCCGTGGTCACAACACTACTGTTCCCGGTATGGTTGTGCCATGGCTGTCAAGGTGAGGTATCGGGACGTCGTGCGCGAGATCGCGCTCGACCACTACGGGTACGTCACGACGAAGGAGGCGACCGAGGCGGGGGTGCCGGCCGTTGAGCTGCCCAAGCTCGCCGCACGAGGCGGTTTGGAGAACGTCTCCTACGGGCTGTACCGAGTGCCGGACATTCCGCCGACGGACTACGACCAGTTCGCCGAGGCTTTGCTCCGGGCAGGCGAGGGAGCGTACCTCCACGGCGAGTCGGTGCTCGCCTTGTTCGGGCTGGCCGAGGTCAACCCCAAACAAATCAAGGTGGCGGTTCCCAGGCGGGCGCGCCCCAAGCTCCCGGCGTTCGTGGAGTTGACTCAGGCGAGAGACGCTGTGCGGACGACCCTCTACGAGGGCCTGAAGGCTCAACGCGTAGCCGATGCCATTCTCGAGTGTCGGGGGCGGATCGAGACCGAGCGTCTGCTGGATGCCGCCAGGCAGGCACGCAAGGAAGGCTTGCTCACCACGGCAGAGTGGCAGCGTGTCCGGAAGGCGCTGCGGTCGTGAGCTACTCCGGCGCCCCCACGAGCGTGCGTTCCCTGGCGCAGCGCATCCGCAACCTCGAAGGCAACGACGGCCTGTCCCTCCGCCGTCGAGTCGGGATGGCGCTGGTCGTGGTCGGCCAGATACTGCCGGAGGGTGCGATCAAGGGTGGTAGCGCGATGGCCCTGCGCTTCGGACGTGGCACACGCTTCACCCAAGACCTCGACGCAGCGCGGGTCCAGCCGCTCGCCCGGTTCCGCAGCGACTTCGAGGAGTCGCTGTCGACGGGATGGGCAGGCTTCACCGGGAGGCTGGTCGCGAAGACCGCACCTCGCCCATCAGCTGTGCCCATGGCGTACGTCATGAAACCGTTCGAGGTAAAGCTCGACTACCGGGGCCGGTCATGGTGCACAGTGCACCTCGAGCTGGGCCACAACGAGATCGGTGACGCCGACGAGCCCGAATACCACCTCGCCGCGGATCTCGCAGAGCTCTTCACCGCGGTTGGACTCGAAGTGCCCATGCCCGTGCCGGTTATGCGCGTCGATCACCAAGTCGCGCAGAAGCTCCACGCCGTCACGAGCGAGGACAACGAGCGAGCCCGCGACCTCGTCGACCTCCAACTCCTCGACAAGGGCGAGGACCTCGACCTCGCCCGAGTCCGGGCGACCTGCATTCGGCTCTTCGACTACCGCCGCCAGCAGTCGTGGCCGCCGACCGTCGTGGCCGGTGTCGGATGGGACACGCTCTACGAGACAGCCGCCCAAGACGTGAACGCTGTGCCTGACGTCGGATCCGCCGTCGCCTGGGTCAACGCACTCGTCGCCCGCATCGAGGCGGGAACAGCCTGACTTCACCTGTGGCAAGAATGTGGCGGGACGACCAGCCGCGGTCGGCGGCAGCCAACAGTCGCCGACGCGCGTTCAAGGCCCCAAGCGATCAGCCCCAGCCACGACACGCGGTAGGCATCACCGGCATTGATTCTTGGCGGGCCAGAGTTGCGAACGACGTCGATACTCATGTCGATTCCGGTGGCGCTCGTTCGTCAGCACAATGTGACGAGAGCCGTCACGAGCACCGAGTGAAGAGTGAAGGAGCCGATCATGGCCGACACGTACGTCTACCTCATCCACGAGCCCGACTGGGACTCGGACACGTTCCTGCCCGGGAACGGTCCGGCCGGCAAGGACCCGCGAGCACACGCGGAGAGCTCCTTCCCGCAGCACAAGGCGTTTCAGGCGGCAGTGGCCGAGCTGGGCGCCCGGGTCGTCGGTGGGGCCGCCCTGCAGAACTCGAAGTTCGGCGGCACGGTCCGGCCCGGAGCAGGCGAGCGCCGGGTCGAGGACGCCGCCTGGACGGACGGACCGTTCACGGAGACCTCCGAGGTCATCACCGGCTTCTACCTGGTCGAGACCGACGACCCCGACCTCGCGAGGCGGATCGCCGCCCTCGTCCCCACCGGGGGCTCGATCGAGTGGCGCAAGGTCTTCCCGCCTGGCATGTGACCTCCGCCGCTCTGCCTGACGGGGTCGGCCACGGCGACAATGGCCGCGGCGACAATGACTGCATGCGGCCGACCCCGGAGGAGCTCTCGGACGCGTGGCCACGGATCGTGCGTGGCCTCGCCGCCGCGACGGGCAGCCTCGACGACGCGGAGGAGTATGCCGCTGAGTCCCTCGCCCGCGCCGCCGCCCACCACGGTCGGATCGACTCGCTCGCCGCCTGGTGCATCACCGTCGGCAAACGGGCTTGGCTCGACGACCGACGACGCCGCTCGGTACTCGCTCGACTGTCCCCGCAGCTGACGCCGCCCATCGTGGACGAGACCGCCATGACGCACGACCCCGATGACCCGCTCGCCGCGAGCACCGACCTCGACGACCGGGTCGCGCTGCTGTATGTCGCCTGCGACGAGCAGCTGAGCGAGACGAGCCAGCTCGTGCTCGCCCGACGGATCGTCTGCGGCCTGACGATCCCGGAGATCACCACCCACGCGTCGAGGACGCGCTGCTCGAGATCGAGGCGAGCACAGCGGCATACGCACGCCGTGACGCGCGGCCGGCCCTGGCCGACCTCGCCTGGCGCAGGGGACGGCAGGAGCAGGCCACCGAGCGGTACCGCGCGCTCGCGGACGAGCTGACCGTGACGCCGCTGCGGAGGTTCTGTCTGAGACGAGCCGGCGACCCGGCAGGATGGGGCCCATGACACGTGCCGGCTCCCGAGAGCGTCGGGCCGCGGTGCATCGTGCCGCGACCGCCTACGCCGAACGGCGACCACAGCTGCAGGTGGCGACCCGCCACTTCGTCGACATGGTCACAGACCTGCTCGACGACGCGGGCATCAACTATCTGACGGTCACGGGACGGACCAAGACGGTCGAGTCGTATGCCGGCAAGGCCGAGCGGATCGTCCGGGCACTGGCACGGCCGGACGACCTCGACGCGCTGATCCGCGAGGAGATCACCGATGCGATCGGGGTGCGCGTCGTGACGTACGTCCTCGACGACGTCGACGCGGTCGCTGAGCTGCTGGCCCAGGAGCTAGCGGTCCTCGACGATCGCGACCTCGGGGTCGAGACGGCGCGGGCCGGGCGGTTCGGCTACTCGAGCCGGCACCTGCTCGTCGCCGTGGACGCCAGCCGGAGCCTCCCCGCAGAGTACGAGCCGCTGCGGCGTCTCGCGGCGTCGGTGCAGGTGCGAACCGTGCTGCAGCACGCGTGGGCCGAGTTCGAGCACGACATCCGGTACAAGGGGACGGTACCGGAGGAGTACGCCTCCGACCTCGACCGGCGGTTCACCCTCGCCGCCGGTCTGCTCGACCTCGCGGACCGGGAGTTCGCGGCCATCCGACACCGACTGCAGGTGGCCCTGCCCGAACAGCCTGCCGAGGACGAGGACGAGGAGGCCGTGGACGCGGCCGACGCGCAGGAGGGACACGAGCCGCCCACCCCGCGGATCGGCGCCCAGGACCTCGCGAAGTTCCTCGCGGCGACGTACACGGATGCCGGCTGGTCCCGCAGCGACCACTACGACTGGATCTCGGGACTGCTCGCCGACCTCGGCATCGGCAGGGTCGAGCAGCTCGGCCAGGTACTGGCGGGGGTCGACGAGGCTCGGCTCAGCGACCGGATGGAGTACAAGTACCCGCCCGGGGCCGTGCGGCGGCTCGATGACGCACTCCTGGCGGTGTATGGCGCGGACTACCTGCACCTGCCGGGCAACGCGCACCGGGTGCCGTCGCTGCAGGCCCGGCTGGCCCGGCTGGAGTCAGGCGGGCAGTAGCCCCAACCCGTCGGGCGGACACCAAGTCCCCCTCAAACGGGCACCAAAGCCCCCGACCCAACGACTGTGAGAATCACGACACCCTCCACCCGTTATCCAAATGTGACATTCGGGGGCGGGCTCCACTAGTGTGAAGCCCGCCGGTTCGGATCGAGCCGGTGCCGAGGGCGGCCCGCCGAGTCCTGCCTATCGCCCGAGGCCCCATGACATCCCATCTGGCAGGAGTGGGGGACCCAACTCCCGGGCGTCGCGCCCTCGGGGTGAAGCCCTCAGCGTGGGCTCAACGCGAGCCCTCCGTGGGCCGGGCAGGACCTCCGCCCGAACCCGACAGCTAACCTCGCAGGCGGTCATGAGGTACAAGTGACAACTCGACGCCCAACCGGACGCCACCGCGCCCCCGGACGCCCCAGCCCCCTGACCGAGCTCCGGCTCATCGCCAGGGAGTCTGCCCAACCAGTGATGAAGAGCGCGGCCACCCTTGCGGCAGCCGGTGGCCTCATCGCCGCAGTCGCCGGCCCAGCGGCTGCCGAAACCGTGAGCTCCGCAACCAGCGGCACGGTTGCGCAGGCCGTCAGCGTTGCCCCGAGCGCCGTCGGCCCGGACTCGGGCGTGACCGAGTCGGCGAACGCGCTGGCCGCCATCGGCTACGCCGCCCCCAAGGCGAAGAAGCCCACGACGAAGCCGATCGTCATCGAGGACCTCGTCGTCAAGGACCGGCGCGCCAAGGCCGCCAAGGCGAAGGCCGCTGCCGAGGCGAAGGCCGCAGCCCAGGCACGGGCTGCCCGTGCCGCCCAGGCGGAGCGGGCCTCCAGGTCCACGACGCGGTCGAACCGGTCCGGGTCGACCTACTCCGCCAAGGCTGGCTCGAACAACGCTCCCGCCGCCTCCTCCGGCATCCGGTCGTCCCGCAACTGGGCCACCCCCGGGCAGTGCACGTGGGGGGCACTCAACAAGTGGTACCAGTCCGAGGGCTACTACCCCAGCGGCTGGACCGGCAACGCCTCCGGGTGGGCCTACGGCGCCGCGAGCGCGGGCTACACCGTCAGCAGCGTGCCGCGGGTCCGCTCGATCGTCGTCATGCAGCCCGGCGTCCACGGCTCCTCGAGCGCCGGTCACGTCGGCTGGGTCACCGCCGTCAACGGCAACCGGGTCACGATCGTCGAGATGAACGCCCTCGCGGGCGCCTACAACTACAACACCCGCACGCTGACGAACGTCGGCGGGATGCGGTACATCTACGCTCCCTGAGCCTGAGCCAGCCCCGAGCGACGGTATGCCGCTCACCTCCGCGAGGTGGGCGGCCTACGTCGTTCTCGGCCACGTGTAGAGGCGATGGTCCAGGCGCGCGCGCCTGGACCATCCCCAGTTGTCGATTCTCAACCCCTCGATGGGCGAAGTGTCTTCGTTACATGTAACGTGTGGATATAAGTGAACGGAACAAGCGTCCGGTCCGCGAGAGGGTGGCTGCGCACCGAGCGCGGCTGCGCCGCCAGGGACTGCGTCCGGTGCAGATCTGGGTCGCCGACGTGCGAGCTCCAGGGTTCGCCGCCGAGGCGCACCGACAATCCGCACTGGCCGCCGCAAGCCCGCACGCAGCAGATGACCAGGCCTTCGTCGATGCCATCTCTTGGTTCCCCGACGAGGACACCGAGTGAGGCGTGGACAACTGTGGACCGCGACCGGGGGCAAGCACTACGCGAGCAAGCCACGTCCCGTGCTGGTCGTCCAAGATGACCGGTTCGATGCCACCATGCTGGCCCTGTCCCGGGCCCTGGTCGTCTTCCTTGGCATCGCCTGACCGTGCCCGTTTATCGATCCGCGATCGGACAGCGACAGGTCAGGTGAGTCCTATGGCGGTCACGATGCGCTGGCGGATGGTGTCCAAATGCTGCGTGGTCACCCGGGATCCGGTGGGTTGCACCCGCCGCATCGACACGCTCGTGACGTGGTGGGCCAGGGCCCAGCAGGTCGCGGTGACGCCGTTGTCCGCACCAGGTTCGATCCGTTCGGCGAACGAGCGGTGGGCAAGGCCCTCGTCGCGGGTCAACGGGACTACCAGCGTGTCGGGGTACTCGTCCGGGAACAGTTCGTGATCCTCGACGACCACTGCGGGGCGCAGTCGACCTGGCTCTTGCGGCAGCGCGTCGCCGCGCCAGTCGACGACCACGATGCTGCCAGCCGGATGTCGGCTCACCGTAGATCGCTCAGCGGCGTGCCGATCTCGTCAAGCTCGTCCTGAGCCCCCGGGTGGGTGGCCAGATGGGCTACCACCCGCTCGCCCTCAACTCGTATCGCTTCCCGCCGCACTCGCCGCGCCTCGGCCTCGGCCAGCTCCCGAACGAACGCGCTGAGTCCCTTTCCCTGCCCGCGTGCGGCCGCCTCCAGGGTCTCCCGGTCCTCGGCATTGAGGCGGATGCTCAACGTCTTAGCCATACACGCTATCGTAACACGCATGCGTAACACGTCGTTGGGACGTGAGTACCACGAGGTTGTGTCACGAAGGTTGAAACGGTTGAAAGGCCATTAGAGCAGTCCACGCCATACTAGATTTAAGAGATTGAAAAGGATTGAAAGGCGAGACGCTTGTGCAGATGAACCCATTCACTCCCACCTTTGGGACCAGCCCGCCGCTGCTGGTGGGTCGCGACGGGGACCTGGAGGACTTCCTGGAAGGCCTGCGTGGTGGGCCGGGCGCACCCGAACGGGCCACCCTGGTGACCGGGCTGCGAGGCACGGGCAAGACGGTCATGCTCAACGCGTACGAGGACCCGTCGCCGGCGCGCAGGGTTGGCTGGTGATCTCAGAAGACCGCGACCCCACACCTGATCGACCGGCTCACCAACGAACACCTTCCTCAGCTTCTGAAAGACATCGACCCGCACCAGGCGTACCCACCGACGAGCGCAGCCTCCGGACCTTCACCGCGCGACGATGACGAGGCGGTACCACCGGAACCTCACCAACCGGATCAACGCTCGGTACGGCGAAGCCCTCGACGGGCTCCAGCGCAAGGCGGTCGACGCCGAGCGGATGCTCGAGCTCGCCGTCGCCCGTAAACCGCTGCCGGTGGACCACCCAACTGCCGCCCTCGCCTTTCGCGTGAAGGACCTCGTCGCACGGCGAGCCCGGCGCACGGCTCCCGTCGATGACCTCCGTCGCACAACTCCGTCGAGCAGCGGACCTGCTCTTGGGCTCTGATGGCTAGCCGTTTGCTTGGAATGTATCTAAGTTAGAGATACACTCCAAGCATGAAGTCGAAGGATGCCCTCCGTGTCCTTGCTGAGGTCACCGCCTATCAGTGGGGCCTGGTGACCTCGGCTCAAGCCAGCATGCACGGCATCACCCGCCTCGACCTCGCCCGACTCGCCACTGACGGCCAGCTGGAACGCGTCGCCCACGGGGTCTACAAGGACGCCGGTGCTCCCGGCGGCCCGCACGACGACCTGAAAGCAGCCTGGCTCAGCACCGATTCGAAGACGATGGGCGAGGCGCGCATCAAGGACGGCGCCAACGGCGTGGTCGTGGCAGGAGAGTCCGCCGCCGACCTGCACGGCATCGGTGACTTCCGCGCCCTACGGCACGAGTTCGTCTCCCCGGGCCGCCGGCAGAGTCAGCGCAGCGCCATCCGCTACCGCCAGCGCATGCTTGACTCCCGCGACGTCACGCTCGTCGATGGCCTGCCGGTCATGACGATGGAGCGCACCATCGCCGATCTCATCGAAGAGGTGGGCGACCTCAACCTCGTCGCTGACGCACTCCGCGACGCCTCTCGCAAACTGGACCTCGACCTCGAGCGGCTCCGGTCACTCCTCGCTCCCCTCGCCCAGCGCAACGGACTCAAGAAGGGTGATGGAGCCGCCCTGCTGGATCGGCTGATGGAGATCGCAGGCATCGACCCGGAGGCTGTCGCGCGTCGCGTCGCCGCCGACGCGTCGCTCGGCTCTCGGGTCGCTGCGAGCTACTTCGTTGGCCTTAGCAAGGAGGACCTCGATCGGCTCGTCATGACTCCCGAGATGCAACAGACCATGCGCTCGATCCAGGAGTCGGTTGCCGCAACAATCCGGAGTTCTATGGCTCCTCAGCTCGCCGACATCAACGCAACTATGGAGCGCGTGAGTGTCGACCTGGTCAAGAACGCAGGTCTCGACGAGGTCGCGCGCCGAATCTCAGCACAGCTCGTCAACAGCGACGTCATGGAGAAGATCAGCCGGGGATGGGCCACTGCCCTGAGCGACAGCATCGCGCTCAAGCCGGAGACGCTTGCCGCCATTCGTGAGACCCAGAAGGCGGTCACGCGTGGCTGAGCCCGAGCCATACTCCACTCCGCGCGGCGTCGAAAACGCGATCAAGGACGCCGCGAGGAGCGCAGCTGCTGCCGATCCGTCACTCGACGTCAACAAGCGGATCCAGCTGGAGTACTTCAACCGCTTCCTGAGCCGCGTGTTCTCCGAGGCCGAGGACTCCGACTGGGTGCTGAAGGGCGGCACGGGCATGCTCGCCCGAGTGCCTTCGACCCGCGCCACTCGGGACATCGACCTGTACCGCCGCGGCTTCACTCTCACCCAAGCCCTCGACGACCTGATCCGTCTGGCAGCGATCGACCTTGGCGACCACTTCCGGTTCCAGTACGTCAGCCACACCCAGTCGATCGGCAACGACACCCAGCCCTACACCGAGGGCTACCAGGTCAGGTTCGAGATCCTTATCGGGCTCAGCACCAAGGGCTCGCTGCAGGTGGACCTCGCCGTCGGCACCGGGATCACCGGAGAGGTCACCACGACCGACCCGGCGAACGCACCGGAGCTGCCGCCTCGACGCGATACCTCTTGTGGCCCGCCTCGGTGCGGTCAGGATGACTCCGGCTGGGTCACATGTTCGTTGCCTGGTCGACAGCTGCGGCATATCGTCACGGCAGGATCCCGGCCTCACGCGCCCGCGCGACGGCGGCCGTGCGGCCCTCGACATCGAGCTTGGCGTAGACGTGCGCGAGGTGGGTCTTGACCGTCGCTTCGCTGAGGAACACCCGGCGGGCGATCTCGCGGTTGGACAGGCCCTCGGCGAGCAGACCGAGGATCTCGCGCTGGCGGGGGCTGAGGTCGGCGCGGCGGGTGCGCATGGCGTCGACGACCCGTTCGGTGAGGCCGGGCGACAGGACGCTCTCACCGCGCGCGGCCTCGACTGCGGCCGACGCGATCTCGTCGGCCGTCGCGTCCTTGAGCAGATAACCGGCCGCGCCCGCCTCGACGGCGCGGACGATGTCGGCGTCGTGGTCGTAGGTCGTCAGGATGACGACCGCCGGGGGATCGGGTGTGGCGCGCAGGGCGCGAGTCACGTCGACACCGTCCGGACCGTGCCCGAGCCGTAGGTCGCACAACACGACATCCGGTCTGGCCCGGTCGACGACGTCGAGGGCCTCGATGCCGGAGCCCGCCTGGCCGACGATCTCGAGGGCCGACTGTCCGGCGAGGAGAGCCTGCAGGCCGGAGCGGACGACAGGGTGGTCGTCGACGATGACGACGCGGACGGTCACGGCTCCTCCTCACCGCTGAGCGCCAAGGGGAGCTGGGCGGACAGCGCCGTCCCCTCGCCGGGCTGCGACTCGACGTGCAGCTCACCGCCGAGCTCGCGCAGGCGCGAGCGCATGGCGCGCAGCCCGTAGCCGCCGGCGGCCGGCGAGGCGGGAGCCCGTGCCGCCGCCCAACCGTCGGCATCGAACCCCGCGCCGTCGTCGACGATGTCGAGGCGCACCGCGTCTCCCGCGTCGGTCAGGGTGATGACGGCGCGCGTTGCACCGGCGTGTTGGCGCACGTTCGCGAGAGCACCTTGGGCGGTGCGCAGCAGGGCCACCTCGGTTGCCGTGGGCAGTGCCGTGAGGTCGCCGTCGACGTGCAGCTGCGCCTGTATGCCGCTCACCTCGGTGAGTGCCTCGAGCTGCCTTCGCAGGGCGGCGGGGAGGCCTTGGCTCTCGAGGTCCTCGGGCGCGAGCGCACCGACGACGCGACGGGCCTCGACGAGGTTGCTCGCAGCGCTCGACTCGATCTGGGCAAGCAGGTCGTGAAGGCGCTGCGGGTCGTCGTGGGGACGCCCGGCACGGGCGAGCAGCAGGATCGACGAGAAGCCCTGGGCGAGCGTGTCGTGGATGTCGCGGGACAGCCGGGTGCGCTCAGCGAGGACACCGGAGTTGCGCTGCTCCGCCGCGAGCTCTTCGTGCATGGCTGCCATCTCCCGCTGGGCATGGACGAGCGACTCGACGAGGCGCTGGCGCTCGATCGCGTCGCGAACCAGCTGTTGCTGGCCGCGAGAGATGGCCAGGGCGACGAGGGCGCCGATCACTGGGCCGATGACGCCGGCGACGCCGAGGACGGCGCTGTCGCGCAGGGGCGAGAGCAGGACCGCGGCGAGGACGACGGCCGCACCGAGCAGAGCCGGGCGCAGCGGCAGGAAGCGACCGATGAGGAGCCACAGCGAGAAGGCGACCCAGACCGCCTCGCTCGTGACGAGCAGCAGGAGCAACCAGACCACGACGAGCCCGGCCAGCCACCAGCGGCTCGGGACCCGTCTGCGGCTCGGGACCCGGCTGCGAAGGAGGCGGTGGCTGGGAGGCAGCCCAGCGACATACCAGAGCAGGAGTGCGAGCGCGCCGGTGGCGAGCAACCACGGGTTGGCCTCGTCGAGGAGGCCACGCACCACACTGACGCCGACGAGGGCGACCAGCACGACGTGCTCGACGATCGTCAGCGTGCGCACGATCGGGGCGACCCGCGCCGGCGCGCCCCGGGGGGGGGCCGGGGGGGCGGGGGCGGGGCGGCGGCGCCGGGCCCCCCCCGCGCGCGCGGGCCCCGGGGGCCCCCCCGGGGGCGCCCCCCCCACGGGCCTCGTCCTCATGCCCACCGACGCTACTCGGCGACGGTGACAGCGAGCTCCCGCGCGGGAGTGTCGTGGCGGCGGGCCGCTGGCCGGGAGGGCCACCAGATGCGGTCACCGAGCAGGGCGAACAGGGCCGGCACGACGACGGTGCGCACCAGCAGCGTGTCGACCAGGACCCCGAGGCCGACGATCAGGCCGAGCTGGCCCAGGGTGACGAGCGGCAGCACGCCCAGGGCGGCGAAGACAGCCGCGAGGACGATGCCCGCGCTCGTGATGACGCCACCGGTGCTGGCGACGGCCC
Organism: Intrasporangium sp.; assembly: GCF_030452765.1. Lineage (GTDB taxonomy): Bacteria > Actinomycetota > Actinomycetes > Actinomycetales > Dermatophilaceae > Intrasporangium_A. The sequence goes on along the minus strand of NZ_JAKDLO010000015.1, from coordinate 12,134 downwards.
GGACGATACCCTCCCGCGTGCCGTGCTCCGTCGTCTCCGCGCGGGCTCGGTGCACGAGGAAGATCGTGTAGTCGATGCCCAGCGCGACGAGGAACAGGAACGCGAAGAGCGGGACCTGCAGGTCGAGGGCGGGTGCGTCGAAGAGCCGGCGAGCCAGCCAGGACCCGGCGCCGATGGCAGCGAGGGCGCTCGCGAGGTTCGTCACGAGCAGCACGAGCGGTGCGACGACCGAGCGGAGCAGCCCGAACAGCACGAGAGCGGCGATGGCGAGGATGAGGGGCGCGACGACGAGCAGGTCGCGGTGGTTGCCGTCCCGGGCATCGAGGTCGACGGCGGGCTGGCCGCCGACGACCGCATGGGCGTCTGGGACCGCATGGGCCGCAGCTCGGACGTCACGGACGAGGTCGGAAGCGGCATCCGTGCCCGGGGCGGGGTCGCCCGTGACGACGAGCCTCGCCAGTGGGTCTGGTCCGCTGGTCGTCCCGCCGGGGTGGACCGAATCGACACCGTTCGCCTGCTCGACGGCGGCCTGGACCTCGTCGATCCGATCGGCCGCGGCGATGACGGTGATGGGGGCTGCTGCGCCCGCGGGGAAGTGCTCGGCGAGGACCTCGAGGCCGGCGGCGGACTCGGACGGGACGCGGAAGCGGTCTGCCTGGGTCAGGCCGACGCTCGTGCCCAGGAGCCCAGCGGCCATGGCGCCGAGCAACACGGTCGAGGCGAGCAGGACGGCCGCAGGTCGTCGGGTGACGGCTCGGGCAATGCGTCCCCAGGTGTTGTGGGCCGGATGCGGGGCGGTCTGCGGCTTGGGCACGAAGGGCCAGAAGACGCGGCGGCCGGCGAGCGAGAGCCCGGCGGGCAGCAGCGTGAGGACGGCTACGGCAGCGATGAGCAGGCCGGCAGCGCCCGCGATGCCGAGGCCTCGGGTGCCGGGGATGACGGCGAGGACCAGGGTGAGCAGGGCGAGCACGACGGTGAGGTTGCTCGCGACGACTGCGGGCACGGTCGCCCGCCATGCGTGGGCGAGGGCCTCGCGGTAGTCCTGAGTGTGGTGCAGCCGCTCCCGGTAGCGGGAGATGAGCAGCAGGGCGTAGTTCGTGCCCGCGCCGAAGACGAGAACGCTGACGACTCCGGCGTCGAACTGCAGGTCGAAGGCCTGACCGAGGGCCTGGGTCACGACTGCGGCGACCTGGTCCGCGAGCCCGACGACGGCGAGGGGCACGAGGAACAGGACGGGCGAGCGGTAGGTCAGGATGAGCAGGAGTGCGACGATGCCGATCGTCACGAGCAGCAGAGTGACGTTGGCGCCGTCGAACGCCGATGCGATGTCAGCCCCGAAGGCGACGCCGCCGGTGACCTGGAGCGTCAGCCCCGGTGGGGTGTGGGCGGCGATGGTGTCACGTAGGTGGTCGACTGTGGTGGCGTTGGCGGTGTTGTCCTCAGCGACCCGGACCGGCACCTGGATGACTGCGGCTCGCTGGTCAGTGGATGTGTTGGGTGGCGACGGGCGGTGGCCCGAGACCATCTCGAGCTGCGGCGCCAGGTCCTGCAGCTGGGCCAGGTCCTGGTCGGTCAGGGCATGCCCATCCGGGCGGGATGCGACGACGAGAACCGGTTGCAGGTCGCTGTCCGGGAACTGCTCGGCGAGCCGAGCCGCCTGGGTCGACTCCGACGAGGCAGGCGCGGCGTCGCTGCGGGCTGACGCATTCATGCCTTGAAGGCCGCCGATGACCCCCAAGGCGAGGAGGATCCCGATGATGAGGGTCAGCCAGGCGCCACGCCTCCTTGTGAGAGCGCGCGCTACGCCTGACGAATCGTGTTGGTGGAGCTGGGTGGTCATGGGTTGGTGTGCCTTCTTCTCGTCGCGACTGGCACCGTCCGGGTGCCGTGTCTCACGTTAGGAAGACGTGGTGTCCCTTCCCACCGCCGGACATCATCCGTTCGGATGACTCCTGCCCGGCCACCAGGATGGCCGGGTGCCCTGGCTCCGGTGTCCTCGGACCCGGTGGCGGGACTGGGTCGACATCAGGGACCAGTCGCTCTGGTGTGACAGGGCCGAGATGCGCGGTGTTGCACTCTCGATCCGGAGTGGCGCACTGTCGATAAGAAGTGCTGCACGCTCGATCAGGAGTAGTGCACTCTCGATGAGAAGTGCTGCACTCTCGATCAGGAGGTGGCGGCGGCGGCGAGGAGGCGGGCGAGCTCAGCCGGCTTGGTGAACATCGGCCAGTGGCCCGAGTCGATGTCGACGTACTCGAGGTGCTGGGCCTCCGCCAGCTCCGGCAGCTCGCCGGCCTCCAGCCACTCCTTCGCCTGCTCCGGCGAGAACTCCGGGCACACGAGGACGACGGGGACGGCATATCGACGGTCGTCGGTGTAGTGGACGATCCCCTTCGCGACTCCTTCGGGGACAGCGATCGCGTTGGCTGCCACGGCTGCCTTCATCGCATCGTCGAGGTCGGCCGAGTCCGGGCCTTCGAACGGCTCCCAGCCCGGAAAGGACATGGCGCCGTCGGTGGTCGGGAAGAAGTCCGCGTAGGCTTCCCCCTCCGCGGACGGGAACCCGCCGATGAGGGCCAGTCCTCGCACCCGGTCGGGCCGACGGTCCGCGGCGAGCCAGGCGAGCGTGGCGGCGGCCGAGTGGCCGACCACCAGCGCGTTCTCGGCTGCGTCGACGGCAGCCAAGACCGCCGCGACCTGGTCGTCCAGGGTGGCGGTGCCGCTGCCGTCCCCCTGGCCGGGAAGGGCCACGGGTATGCCGCTGTGCCCGAGCTTCTCCAGCTCGGGCACCACTGCGTCCCATGCGGAGGAGTCCAGCCAGAGGCCGGCGATCAGGATGACGTCCATTGGTTCAGCTCTCCTTCGTGTGGGGCTGGGCGCTCTGGAGCCCGGATGGGTCGCACTCAGCGGACTGCGGCCGAGATGGCTCGACCACGAGACGACGTTAAGGGGTAGTGGGGACATTCCTGCTTCATCTTCATCACCTGCCTCTTCAGTCCGTGCTTCGGGCTACCAAGCCGGGTCGGGGGGATTAGGTCACGCTTGAGTATTGACTTAATACCATAGGGGGGTATCGTGTCTACGTGAAGGGAGTCGCCATGCAGGAGAACCAGCTCCGGATCGTCACCCAGGGCGCGAACCAAGCCGGAGGTCAGCACGACCACGCCACCCGGGCATCGACCCACGAGCACAGCGGGGGCGATGACCTACCCGGTACCCAGACACCACACGGCGCGCACGCCCAGACCGGGCACACCGGTCAGGATTCACACGGTGGTCACTCGGGGCACGGCGGGCACTCCGGGCACGGCGACCACGTCGCGATGTTCCGGCGGCTGTTCTGGATCATGCTCGCCTTTTCGGTGCCGACCGTGCTGCTCAGCGAGATGTTCGCCGACCTGGTCGGCTACTCCCTCCCCCACGTGCCCGGCCTGCACTGGGTGCCGGCGGTGCTCGGGACGGTCATGTACGTGTGGGGCGGGCAGCCGTTCCTCACCGGCGCGGTGAGCGAGATCCGCGGACGCCGACCCGGGATGATGCTGCTGATCGGGATGGCCATCACCGTCGCCTTCGTCTCCTCCTGGGGCGCGACCCTCGGCCTGCTCTCGCACGGGCTCGACTTCTGGTGGGAGCTGGCGCTGCTCATCGTGATCATGCTGCTCGGGCACTGGCTCGAGATGCGCTCACTCGCCCGTACCTCCTCCGCGCTCGACTCGCTCGCCGCCCTGCTGCCGGACGAGGCGGAACGCCTCGACGGCGACAGCATCACGATCGTGTCCCCCGCCGAGCTGCGGGTGGGCGACATCGTCATCGTCCGGCCCGGCGGACGGGTGCCGGCCGACGGTGAGGTCGCCGACGGCGGCGCAGACATCGACGAGTCGATGATCACCGGGGAGTCGCGGCCGGTGCGCCGCGAGATCGGCGACCACGTCGTGGCCGGCACCGTCGCGACCGACAACGCCCTGCGGGTGCGCGTCGATGCAGTCGGGGACGACACGGCCCTGGCCGGCATCCAGCGCCTCGTCACCGAGGCACAGTCCTCGACCACCCGCGCGCAGCTGCTCGCGGACCGTGCCGCCGGGTGGCTCTTCTGGTTCGCCCTCGGGGCAGCCGTCGTCACGATCGTCGTATGGAGCCTCGCCGGGACTCCCGACAGCGCCCTGATGCGTGCCATCACCGTCCTCGTCATCGCCTGCCCCCACGCTCTCGGGCTCGCGATCCCGCTCGTCGTGTCGATCTCGACCGAGCGGGCCGCCAGGGGCGGGGTCCTCGTCAAGGATCGCGGGGCCCTCGAGCAGATGCGTCAGGTCGACACCGTGCTGTTCGACAAGACCGGCACGCTCACCAAGGGTGAGCCCGTCGTCCACGACGTCCTGTCGACCGGGCTGGCCGACGACGAGCTGGTCGCCCTCGCAGCCGCGGCGGAGAGCGACAGCGAGCACCCGCTGGCCCGGGCGATCGTCGCGAGCGCGCAACAGCGCGGTCTGCACCTCCCGGCCGCGACCGACTTCCGCGCCTCGACCGCGGTGGGGGTGACGGCACGGGTCGACGGGCACACGGTGAGCGTCGGCGGGCCGAACCTACTTGCCGAGCACGACGCCTCGCCCCTGGAGGCGACCTCGCGGTGGTCCGACGAGGGTGCGATCGTCCTGCACGTCGTCGTCGACGGGCAGGTCGCCGGAGCCCTCGCCCTGACCGACGAGGTACGGCAGGAGTCCCGTCAGGCCGTCGACGCGCTGCACGCGCTCGGAGTCCACGTCGTCATGATCACCGGCGACGCAGAGCCGGTCGCCCGCTCCGTGGCGGCCGAGCTCGGGATCGACCAGGTCTTCGCCGGAGTCCGCCCTGAGCACAAGAGCAGCAAGGTCTCCGAGCTGCAGCGGGAGGGCCGCAGGGTGGCCATGGTCGGCGACGGCGTCAACGACGCCCCCGCCCTCGCCCAGGCCGACGTCGGCATTGCGATCGGCGCCGGCACCGACGTCGCGATCGCCTCCGCCGGAGTCATCCTCGCCTCCGACGACCCGCGCTCGGTCCTGTCCGTCATCGAGCTGTCACGCGCCGGGTACCGGAAGATGAAGCAGAACCTGTGGTGGGCGGCGGGCTACAACATCCTCGCCGTGCCGCTCGCCGCGGGGGTGCTCGCGCCTGTCGGGTTCGTCCTGCCGATGGAGGTCGGGGCCCTGCTCATGTCGGTGTCGACCATCGTCGTGGCGGCCAACGCCCAACTGCTCCGACGTCTCGACCTCTCACCCGAGGCGAGCGTCGGGGCTCGGTGAGCGACATACCCCTTTCGGGCGGTATCACACGAGGCCCCGGGCTACTCTGCAAGACAGTGGGTACCGCCGGGGGGCGGCACCCCTGAGCGTGGGGGGTAGGGAGATGGAGCGGGGTCAGGGGTTCGCGTTCCTCGTCCACCCGCGAGCGCGGCTCGCGGAGGATCTGGGGCGCGTGTGGTCTCCTTTGGACAGGGTGCCGGAGCGGTTCTATCATTCGACGCTGCGGCGGCTGGCGCTGCCGCCGATTCCGACGGCCACCATCGAGGTCGGTGGTGAGCAGGTCGGCCACGTCATCCTCGTCCCGATGGGTGCGCGGCGCCTGCTGGAGCATCCGTTGGTGGGTCGCGAGCGAGTCGCGTGGGCCGTCGACCGGGCGGCCACGCTCGGAGTCGGCACCGTCGGGCTCGGCGGGCTGACCGCGACGGTCACGGACGGCGGACGGTGGTTGTGCGGCCGGGCGAGCATCGGGGTGACCAACGGGAATGCCTTCACCGCGGCGACGCTCGACGCGCAGGTGCGGCGGTTGCTCGGCGAGGCCGTGCATCCCGACGCGGACCACCACGTCGGGATCGTCGGCGCGACGGGAGGCGTTGGTACGGCGCTGGTTCGGCTCCTTACCAGCGACGCCGCGGTCGACCGGTTGACGCTGGTGGACAGGTCGACGCGGGGGCTCGCCTCACTCGCGGGTGAGGTCAGCAGCTGCGCGTGGACACGCATCAGCGATGACGTCTCGGCGGTTGCCGACGCCGACCTCGTCGTGCTCCTGACGGTTTCAGCGGGAACGGTCCTGCGGCCCGAGCACCTGGCGCCAGGTGCCGTCGTGCTCGACGCGACTCAGCCCCGCTACACCTCGCTCGGTCTGCGGGAGCAGCGGCCCGACGTGCTGGTCGTCGACGGTGGGATCGTCGAGATCCCGTCGCTGCGGCTGCACGGCGGGAGCATCGGTCTGCCGGACGGTCGGGCCCACGCGTCCTTCGCGGAGGCCGCACTGCTGGCGTTGAGCGGGCATCGCGGGGACTTCTCGATCGGCACGCCGGTCCTCGAGCTCGTCGAGCAGACAAGGGAGCTCGCGCACAGCTTCAGCGGGCTCGGCTTCCAGCCGGCCGAGCCGACCTCGTTCGGTGAGCCGCTCGTGCTGCCTCATGCCACGGCGTCGCCCACCGGTGCGCACGCGACCGCTCGGTCCCAGACCACCCAGCGGCGTGCACGCTTCGACCGGGTCACCGCGGCGCTCGGGGGCCTTCGAGCGACTGCGTGACCCGCGGCGCAGGGCGCAGGGTGGTCGGGTCAGTGACCGCGCAGGGGAGTCCGTTTGATTCGCATGATCTCGCGGCAGAGGTGTCGACGAGAACTGGCATGATCCGGTCATGGTTGAGGTCCTCACTGATGCCGACGTGCGACGGTTGTTGACTCGCGATGCCGCGGTCGAGTGGATGCGCGAAGCGATGGTCGCCGAGCATCGCGGCGAACTGCAGTCGCCTCCCCGGGTTCACGCCGACCTCGGTGGTAGCCGTCTGGTCTTCACCACCGGAGCGCTGCGCCGCGCGTGGTTCGGCTACCGGTCCTACGACACGTTCGAGACCGCCGAACCCGGTGAGCAGGTCGTCGTGGTCCACGATGCCAACACGGGCCGGGTGCGCGGGATCGCGATCGGTAACGAGCTGGGGCCACGACGGGTTGGGGCCATCGGCGGTGTCGCCGCAGACGTCTTGGCTCGGCCCGAGGCAAGCAGTCTTGCGCTGGTCGGAACCGGCACGCAGGCTTGGGAACAGTTGTGCGCCATCAGCGTCGTGAGAGACCTTGCTCACGTCCGGGTGTACAGCCGAGGGGCTGACGGCAGGACCGCGTTCGCTGGACGCGTACGATCCGAGCTCGGGCTCAACGCGATGGCCACCGCAGACGCCCAGGAGGCCGTCGACCATGCAGACATCGTGGTGCTCGCCACGAGCAGTCCCACACCTGTGATCGACCCGGCGTGGGTGGCGCCGGGCGCCTTCATCACCACGTTGGGCCCCAAGCAGGTCGGGCGTGCGGAGTTCGGCCCCGACCTGGTGGCAGTCTGTGACCTGGCGTTCACGGACTCGGTGGCTCAGATCTCCGCCTATGACCCGCCGAATGTCCTCGTAGGCACCGGAAAGGAGCACCTGCTGACCTCCCTTGGTGCCGTCCTCGCGGGGCATTCCGCGGGGCGGACCAGCGCGGACCAGCGCGTGCTGTTCTGCTCCGTCGGCCTCGCCGGCACTGAGGTCTTCCTACTCGATCGGCTCCTCACACTGCTGCCCACGTGACGGTCCCGGCAATCCCCAGCCGCCCCGTTCTCCGATCGGGATTCGCAGCCAGGAGCCCAGGCAAAGGTCATGGCCCGTCACGCGATGGCCGTACCAAGGAGATCTGATCGTGCCCCCTGATCGACGTAGCGTTCATGATGCAGCACCCAAGGGTTCCGGATGGAGGGCATCCTGCAGATGGGAGGCAAACCGACCAGTGCCAGCGGCAAGGGGATCCGGCGATCGTGCCCCGCTGGCTGCGGGGCCGACTGCGACTGCCTTGCTCGAGTTGCCGGGCGCGATCGCCGGTCTGGGGGGCTCGCCCGACTCACTTCTGCGTTTCAGACGGGGGAAGGTAGCTGCCGAGATAGGCAATGATCATGCGCTTGAGCTCGCGGATCGCGGCACGGTCATACGGCGTTTTCGCGAAGGCTTCATCGATGACTGCAGTCACGGTGAGGGTGTAGGTGTGCGAGATGGCGCGGGCCTTTGCCTGCGTCAGCTTCGGGGCGATGCGGCGCAGCCCTGCGACCTTGGCTTCGGTCGCGCGTTGCGTCGACCACGTGTCGAGATCCCGTAGTTCTGGCATCGCCGTCAGGGCCCGACGCACCGCGAGTGAGCCTGGTTCGACGAGGCGGAACCGGATCATACCATCGATCGACTTGCTGAACCACTGCTCCCAGGTTGGGCCACCACTCACTCCGAGCTGGGCCGCGTACTCCTCCACCCAACTGGCACGCTCGTCCTCGAAGCGGCGAGCGAGGAACGCCAGGATGCTCTCCTTGTTCGTGAAGTAGGCGTAGACGGTCGCGATGTTCACCCCGGCGACCTCGGCGATCCGGTTCGTGTTCATCCCCGGCAATCCGTCGGCCATGAGCACTTCGAGGCCCGCTTGCAGGATCCGCTCGAACGTCGCCTTGGCCCTGGTCTGAACAGGCTCCCTGACCACCCCGTCCGGGACCGAGATGTCTACGGAGGCGTTCATTCTCTCCCTCCTTCCTCGTCCGAGTCAGTGACCACCGGTCCGATGACTTGGTCGAGGCTCACTGACGTATCAGCCTCTGGTGCAGGCCCTCAGCATATGGCCGACTAACGACCTTCGCTGGCTGTTGGCTGTGGCATGGCGCCGCGAGTTTCCTCGGCGGCGGAAGCCGGTGATCAGTGACGGCGCCGACGTGGGATAACGCATCCTTCCCGTACGCCTACGACTGTGCGGGTCCTGTCGCCATCGTCCGTAGGCACATCTTGTCAACCTTGCCGACCGGCAGCAGCGGCAGGGCATCCACGATCCGGAACTGCTTGGGGACCTTGTAGTTCGCGAGCCGCTGGCGGCACCACGTGTCGAGTTCCTCGGGTGTGACCGTGTGGCCGGGCGCCGTCTCGCAGAAGGCCGTTCCGACTTCACCGAAGGTCTCGTGTGCCACGGGAACGACTGCTGCGATGGAGACGCCCGGGTGTGATTCGAGGGCGAGCTCGATCTCGCGTGGGTAGACGTTGTAGCCGCCGGACTTGTACATCTCCTTTCGTCGCCCGACCAGCCGCAGGGCACCGCCGGGTCGCCGGACCGCGACGTCGCCGGTGCGGAAGAAGCCGTCCTTGGTGTAGGCCGCCCGAGTCGCCTCGGGGTTGCCGAAGTAGCCGAGGAACAGGCCGGGGTGCTTGACCGCTACCTCGCCCTCCTCCCCCGGGCTGACGGGAGCGTCATCGCCGGCGATGAGCCGCATCTCGATCTCGTCGATCGGGTGGCCGACGGTTCTCGAGAGCTCTTCGTCGGTGGCGTCAGGGCGGCTGTAGCTGACCGACCCGCTGATCTCGGTCATCCCGTAGGTCGTGCCCAGCCGGGCCCCGGTCGCCCGGAGCGCCTCGATCGTGTCAACCGGCAGCGGACCACCACCCCAGGCCACGAACTGCAGGCCGGCCAGGTCGGCCGTGCCCCAGCGGGGATGCTCGGTCAAGAGCTTGAGCATCGTGGGTATCTGCATCAGGGTGTTGGCGCCTTGCTGCTCGATGGCGTCGAGGATGGCGGGCGGGCTGAACCGCGGTTGGAAGAGCAGGGCGCCGCCTTGCACGAGCGGGGTGCAGCAGAGGTCTCCGACGCCGCCGATGTGGTTGATCGGCAGGTTGACGATTGCTCGCATCGCCGTGACGTCGTTGTGTCGCGCCTGGATCCGGAAGCTGGCACACAGCCCGCGGTGCCCGAGGACTGCGCCCTTGGGCTTACCCGTGCTGCCTGACGTGTAGACGATCAGGGCTGCGGTGTCCGGTTCCGGCATCTCGATCGGCGGCCGGCCGGATGCGGGGGGTGCCGTCTCGAGGAACGCGTCCCACCCGTTGGTGCCGTCGGTGTCGAGCATGACCGGCGCCGCGGCGCCGGCGTGCTCGGCCAGCCGGTCGAGGATCGGGGTGAGGTCGCGGTCGCCGCTGTGCGGGATGCCCAGGAGCAGGCTCGGGCGGCTGTCGCCGACGACGTGCAGCAGCTCCTCGAGCTGGTACTTCGGGTTGAGTCCGAGCCAGGTAGCGCCGGCGCGGAAGGTGCCGAGCAGGCAGATCCAGTATTCGGCGCGTGGGTCGGTAAGCATCGCAACCCGGTGGCCAGGCCCGATTCCTCGCTCTCGGAGCGCGGCGGCGAACGTGGCGACCTGGGCGGCCAGCTCGCGGTAGGTCGTCGCCCGTCCTTGGTCGATGTACGCCTCGGCGTCGGGGGTCTGCCGGGCCCAGTGGTCCACGTATTCCGGGAGCGTCTCGAGGACCGGGACCAGGTGGGCGTCGGCGGGTGCGTCTCTGGCAGGTGTGGGGGTCATCGGGCCCACCGGCCGTCGCGGTCGTGGACGAGCTGGCCTGCGACGTAGGTGGCCAGCACCTCGATCTCGCGGATGCTCTCGGGTGCCACCTCGGTCGGGTCGGCGTCGAGCACGACGAGGTCGGCGTGCTGCCCCTCCGCGAGTGTCCCGAGTCGGTCCTCGGCGAAGGTGGCGTAGGCGGACCCGTGCGAGTAGGCGCGCAGCGCCTCGGTGGGGGTGAGCGCCTCTTCCAGGCCGAACGGGCGCCCGCTGTCGGTGCGCCGGTTGACCATGTCGTGGATTCCGAGCATAGGGATGCCTTCCGTGCAGGGCCTGTCCGAGCTGCCGGGCAGGACCAGGCCGGCGGCGAGGAACGTGCGGGATCGATAGGTGTTGGCCAGCTGGGCCGGGTCGAGCAGGTCGAGCAGGCCGTCGCCGACGACGCCGACGAAGCGTCCTTGGGGGTCGGGGATGACGCCGAGCCGGGCCATCCGCGCCACAGCCTGGTCCGTGGCGATCGAGGCGTGCTCGATCCGGTGCCGGGGGTCATGGCGCGGGTAGCGCCGCGCGCTTTCCTCGAGGCAGTCGAGCACGAAGTCGACGGCCGCATCACCTTGGGCGTGGATGGCCAGCTGCCAGCCCGAACGGTGCGCGTCGATGATCCGGCGCCGCAGCCACTCGTGGTCGTAGTACGGCTGCTCCGGCCCGCCGTGCATTCCGGCCGTGCCGGCCAGCACCGACCCGTCGGTGAAGAACTTGACCGGGCCGATCCGCAGCCGGTCGTCGCCGAACCCGGTGTGCACGCCCAGGCCGAGCCCGAAGAGGGTTTCGCCCCTGGACTGGTGCAGGTCGTGCAGGCCCTTCGCGCTGGGCATCAACGTGGTGCGGACCCGCAGCCGACCACGCTCGCGGGCGACCTGGTACGCGCCCATCTCGGCGCCGCCATACCCGACGAGCCCGGCCCCCACCCCGGCCTCCTGGGCGCTGGTGATGCCGACGCGCAGGTACTGGTCGTGGGCGCGGCCGATCGCGGCGACGACGTCGTCGAGGAGGTACGGGCGGGCCTGTTCGAGGACACACGCGTGCGCGTCCTCTTCGAGCAGGCCGGTCGGCTGGCCCTGCTCGTCGGTCTGCAGGGGCCTGCGAGCCGACAGGTGGGTGAAGTCGAGCAGTCGCAGGATGACGGAGTTGACCACGGACGCGTGACCCGAGCTGGCCACGAGCCAGACTGGATGCCGGGTGGTGATCCGGTCCAGGTCCGGCAACCGGGGCGAGCGGCCGCCGAGGCGGAGGGGGTGCCATCCTCGCCCGATGATCCAGCCGCCCTCCGGCTGGGTCGCCGCCGCGGCTGCCACGGCGGCGTACACGTCATCGAGGTCACGGATCTTCGGGTCGTCCAGCGGCAGCTCGCGGAGCGACAGCCCATACCAGGTCGTGTGGCAGTGCGCATCGTGGAATCCGGGCACGACCGTCCGCCCGCGGAGGTCGACCCGCCGGTCCGGGTCGACGAGGGCGCTGTCCACCTCGAGGGCGACGACCCTGCCCTGTGCGAGCCCGAGCGAGGCGGCGCGACGACCGGTGGCGTCGCCGACGATGACGTTGGCGTTGTGCAGAATCGTATCCATCGTCAGGGCCTGCTCCTGTCGGTGCGTGGCGGCAAGGACGCCGCTGGGGTGCGCCTCACTTCGAGGCGGGCTGTGCGTCGTCGACCGCCTGCTGCCCGGTGCTCGCCGGTTGGACCGACCCGTCCAGGATCCCTTCGGCGTAGTGGCAGGCGACCGTGCGCCCGGGCAGGACCTCGCGCAGGGTGG
>NZ_JAKDLO010000094.1 GCF_030452765.1 Intrasporangium sp. | reverse complement strand
ACGACGGGCCCATCCACGACCGACGTGTCGGTGTCTCTTGCACTGAGCCGAAACCCCGGCTACGTGGGCGGCAGCGGCGCCGCCACGGTAACCGTGACGAACCGTTCGGCCGAGTCCGTGGACGAGGTGCAGCTCACCGTGGTGCTGCCGGTCACGCCCACCCCGACAGGCCCGGCCCCCACCGGCTCGGCCGCGACCGGCTCGGCCGGGCTGGTGACCGTCGGCTCGCCGCAGCCATGCTTCACCGGGACCGCCTGCAAGCTCGGACCGCTCGGGGCCGGAAAGTCACGCACGGTCACCCAGGTCTTCCAGTTCGCAGCAGCAGGAACCGAGCAGGTCACCGCCCGCGTGTCGACAGCAGTCACCGACACGGCCCCGGCCGACAACGTCGCCACCGTGGACCTGGTGGTGCGGCAACCGGTCATCCGCGTGCTGCAACCCGTCGTCGAACCCGGCGTCGTGACCATGGCCGTAGGACACGACTTCCCGCCGGGCGAGGCTGTCACCCTGGCCTGGTCCCGCGGGATCAGTACCCGACCCACACCGGTGGCCGTGCGTGGCGACGGCACCCTGACGCCGACCCAGATCCTCATCCTGCCCCGCGACGTGCTCGGGTCCCGGGACCTGGTAGCCACCGCCGTCGACGATGGCAGCTTCGCCCCGGTCCAGGCAGCCGTCCTCGTCGCGCCCGGGACGGTCGACCCACCAGCCGACTTCGTGAACAGGAGGTGAGCCGTGATCGCCGACATCGACGACGCCGTCAGGTCACTGGTCCGCGCCGAGGCCATCGACAGCTCCGGGGTCGAGGTCGTCTTCGACGCACCGACCAAGGACTGGGCGGCACGACGCAACGCACCCACGGTCGACATCTATCTCTACGACATCCGTGAGGACCTGCGCCGGCGGGCCGCCGGTTGGGTCGCGACCCGCAACGGAGAGGGGCGGATCGAGGCTCGCCGGTCGGTGCCGCGCTACTACAAGCTGTCCTATCTCGTCACGGCGTGGACCCAGCGCCCCGAGGACGAGCACCGCCTCCTGGCGGACCTGCTGCGCTCGTTCCTGCGATACGACGCCATCCCCGGTGAGCTCCTCGGCGGTGAGCTCGCCGACTCCACGCTGCCCGTCCCGCTGACCGTCGGCCTTCCTCCCCCGGAGGACCGTGCCTTCGCCGACGTCTGGTCGGCGCTGGGCGGGGAGCTCAAGCCGTCGCTCGACCTCGTCATCAGCGCACCCATCGACGTCGGCCGGGCCGCTCCGGCTGGTCCGCCCGTTCTCGAGACCCCGCGTCTCGATCTCGGGGACGTGCACACCGGCGCCGAGGACCTCGACCGCTACCGGCACACCCCGGGCGAGCCGGCTCGTCCGGCCAGGGCCGGCCTGGAAGGGGACCGTTCGCCGCAGCGGGGTCCGGATGCGCCGGCCGCGCCGGTTCCGCGCGCACGCAGGCGACGCCGGTCATGACGGCCACGACCGGTACGACCGGACCTGCCACCCTCCTGGCCCGGATGTCCTTCGTGGAACAGCGGATCCGGATGCTCGTGGACGCCCGCCGCGCCGTGGACCCGCAACCGGACGACCCCTTCCGGGGCCTCTACCTCAGTGACGAGTCCGTCGACCGGGTCCTGGACGCTCCGCCGTCCCCTCCGCCCTGGAGCCGGGAGCAGGATCCGTTGCTCGGGCCGCTGCACAGCCCGCACGGTGAGCCCGCACCTGACGGGACGAGCCGGCTGGACCGGCTCGCCCGGACGTGCGGCCTGTCCGAGCTCGACGTCGGCCTCCTCCTCGTGGCGCTGACCTGCGACCTCGACTCGCGCTTCGAGAAGCTGTTCGGCTACCTCAACGACGACGTCACACGCCGGCGTCCGTCGGCCGGGGTGGCGCTGGAGCTCTGCGGACACCCACTGACGTCGGTGGTGGGGCGGGAAAGGCTGACGACGGGTCCGCTCGTCCGGCGCGACCTGCTCGTCGTCGAGGACCCCGACCGGCCGTTCCCCGGCCGGGCGATCAGGGTCCCCGACCGCGTGGTCGCCCATCTGCTCGGGAGTGACGAGATCGACCCCGCCCTGGCTGACGTCGTGGTCGCGACCCCCACCGCGGTATGGGGTGACGGGTCCGACCTTGCCCGCGCGCTCGACTCGGGCATCCGCTTCTGCTATCTGCGCGAACCCCCCACGGGCTCGGGACTGCTCGTGGCTCACGACGCGCTGCGGCGCAGCGGGCTCGAGTGTCTCGTCGTCGACCTCGATCGGGTCGGGCGTCATCCCGACCCGTCGACCTGCGCCCGGATCGCGACCCGGGAAGCCCGGCTGCGCTCGTGCGGTCTGGTCGCACTCCAGGCCGAGACGGTCTGCGCCACCGGCCTGCTGCAGAGCCTGCGCATCGACCCGTTGCCGCTCCTGCTCGTCGGGGCCGGCCCGTGGGACCCCGCGTGGACCGTGGACCCGCCGTTGCTGCTGGACGTCAGACCGAGCACAGCCGCGGAGCGCGGCAGGCTCTGGCGAGAGGCGCTGGCCGACCTGCCGCTGGGGTTCGACCCGGGTGCCGAGTCGACCCAGTTCCTGCTGCGGCCCGGACAGGTCCCTCGGGCCGCCTGCACCGCGCGCCAACAGTCACTGCTGTCCACCGACAATGTCGTCACCGCCGAGCACCTGCGCATCGGGGCTCGGGCCGAGAACGCGAGCGCCCTGCAGCGACTCTCACGCCGGGTCGAACCGCAGGTCGGCTGGGACGACCTGGTCCTCCCCCCGGCCACCCGGTCCTCGCTTGTCGAGCTCGCCGCACGCGGACGCCATCGCGAACGAGTGCTGAGCGAGTGGTCGATGCGCCCCGGAGGGGGGCGGGGCATGGGGGTGGCAGCCCTGTTCGCCGGTGACTCGGGAACCGGCAAGACGATGTCCGCGGAGGTCCTGGCCGGGGAGCTCGGCCTCGACCTGTATGTCGTGGACCTCTCCACGTTGGTGGACAAGTACATCGGGGAGACTGAGAAGAACCTCGACCGCATCTTCACCGCGGCGGCCGGTGTCAACGGCATACTCTTCTTCGACGAGGCCGATGCGGTGTTCGGCAAGCGTTCCGAGGTCAAGGACGCTCACGACCGCTATGCCAACGTCGAGAGCGCCTACCTGCTCCAGCGGATGGAGAGTTTCGACGGTCTCGTCATCCTGGCCACGAACCTACGAGCCAACATCGACGAGGCTTTCACGAGACGCCTCGACGTCATCGTGGACTTTCCCCTACCGGACGCCGCGCGTCGCCTCGAGCTGTGGCGGTCCTGCCTCGCGTCGGTGCCGACGGCCGAGCCACTGGATCTCGAGTTCTGCGCATCGGCGTTCGAGCTGTCCGGAGGGGCCATCCGTTCCGCGGCCGTGACGGCCGCGTATCTCGCCGCGGACGCCGACGGGATCGTCTCGATGGGCCAGGTGGTCCAAGCGGTGCAACGCGAGTACCGCAAGCTCGGGCGGCTCTGTCTCGCGCACGAGTTCGGCGCCTACCATTCGTTGCTCGCCTGAGGCTCGCCCGCGATCCGAGACCCGAGATCCGCTTCTCGAGGCATCGGCTCTGGACAGGTAGGGCGCCCCGGACGATCCAAGGCCCCGTGAGCGGGACCGGTCGTCCGGGGCGCCTTTGGCCCACCTGGTGAGGGTCAGCTGGGCAGGGTGGGAAGCACCTGTTCGGCCAGGTTCTTGGCACCGGTCGTGAGGTCGTGGAAGTCGTAGGCCAGGTGCGCCCGCTCCTGCTTTCCTTGGAAGACGAGGTCGACGTCCAGGGTGACCGAGCCACCGGAGGTCGCCTGCAGGGTCCCGGTGAACGAGGCCGATCGCACCTCGATCAGATTGGGCAGACCGTGGGCGGCGATGTAGGCGCTGACGGCGGCGACGTCACCGACGGTCTGGTTCAGGTGTGTCAGTGCCGTGTCGGCGGTCTGCAGCGCAGCGGTGGCGGTGCTCAGCTGTTGCTGGACCCCGGCCAGCGCCGCGCTGGCCGCCGAGTACGCGGCCGCGGCTGCCTGCTTGGCGGTGTTGAGCGCGTTCTGGGCTCCTTGCAGTGCCAGCTGGGCAGCCGTCCGGCTGCTTCGCAGGGCGACCAGCCGCGGGTCCTGGTCGATCGGGTAGGTCGCCTGGGCGGCGAGCGCCGTGTCGACCGCGTGCTGGGCGGCCTGCAAGGCAGCGTTGGCGGCGACGAGGGAGCCGCGCAGTCCTTGGATCGATGCCTCGAGCGCGACGACCTGGGCGCCCCGCCAGCCGACCTCGGCTCCGAGCTTGGTCCAGCCCCATGTCTTGTCGTACCAGGCGAGGTTGTTGTACCAGTTGTGCCACCAGGCGATGTCGCTGTTGAGCTGGTTGATCTGGGACTGGGCGCTGTCGATCTGGGCGTTGAGCGAGCTGACCGGGCCCTGTGCCGCGGCCAGCTGTCGCTGCAGGTCACGCAGGTGGGTGGCTGCGGCGTCGCGCTCGGCCTGGATCCGGGCCCGGGTCGCGGTGGTCTGGGCGTCGATCGCGCCCAGGGCCTGCTGGGCCTGGCTCACCTTGGCCGACAGCGCTTGGATCTTCGCCTGCGCGTCGGCCTGCTCGGCGGTCAGGTCGGCCTCGGCCGACTGCACCGAGGCGGTGAACCGCTTGACCTCCGCCTGGGCTGTGTCGACATCGTGCTGGGCGGCCGCGATCTGGGCCTGGGCGTCCGCTCCGGCCTGCTGAAGGACCGCCGCCGCGCGACGGGCCAGATCGGACCGGAAGTCCTGCTGCAGGTCCGCGTGGACCATGAAGCCGGGTCCGGACTGCAGGTTGCCGCCGTTGGCGCTCACCTTGGCGGTGAAGAGCCCGAACACGTTGCCCTCGCAGGTGAAGTCGAAGCCGGAGTCCATCAGTGACACCGAGGCACCGGCGGTGAGGCCGAGCAGGCTGACCCAGCCGTCGAGGTTGACCTTCGGCACCGCGGAGGTGGTGATCTCGAGGTCCAGGTCCGGGCCTTTTGTCTGGTCGGTCCCGGTGAGGGAGAACACGTCACCGATGACGACCGGGCTGAGGGAGCCGCTGGCCTTGATCCCGTCCTGCTGGTCGATCTCCACGTCGGCCTGGGCGGTGAGCCCGGCGACGTGCAGCTTGCCACCAACCCGCAGGCCCTGCTTGTAGCTGAGGGCGCCGATCGTGGTGTCCTGCGGCACGACGTACAGGTCGACGTCCTCCAGGGAGATGCCGGTGAGGGTGCCGGTGACGTCGGCCGGGATACCGGCCCTGACCTGGGCCAGGGTGAACGTGTCGAGCACGTCCATCAGGGACAGGTGGTTGAACGCCACGATGAGCACGCTCTGGGTCGGCAGCGCCGAGTTGAAGGAGACCGCCGCGGTGCCCTGGAAAGCGCCGATGGTCAGGCCACCGGCGATACCGATCGAGGGGACGCCCTCGAAGTCGGATCCGATCTGCAGCGAGACGTTGCCCAGGGCGATTCCCTTGGCACCGAAGGGGTCCTGCCAGGTGCCCTTCATCGTGGCGAAGAAGGAGATGCCGTTGGGCACGACGCTCACCCCGCCGACGAACTGCAGCGGGCTGGCGTCGATGGTGACATCGACCGCACCGGACACCGAGACGGAGACGTTCTGCGGGTCCGGGTGCACCGCGAGCTCGGCGTCCTTGAGCACGACCCCGTCGGTGATGGTGATGTCGCCGACTGCGGCCTCGAGCTGCAGGTCGGCCAGTGATGGGCCGACCTCGGCCTTGACGTCCAGGTGGGCCTCGCCGAGGAACTTGTCGGCGCCCAGGCCGGACAGGTCGAGCCGGCCGTCGATGACGGCGCCCTTGCCGACTCCTTTGCCGGCGTCGGGTTGCAGCTCGTCGAAGGTGAAGGTGGTGTCGTCGAACGACGCGATGATGATCAGTGCGTCCGGCAGGTGCACCGTGTCCAGCCCGGCCAGCGCCGGAGACAGCGAGGAGAAGCGGTAGTCGTCATCGAGCTCGATGCCGACGGCGAAGCCCCAGGTGGTGCTCTTGCGCACGACGGCCTGGACGCGTTTGAAGCCGGGCCCGGTGGCTGCGAAGGACAGCTCGGCGTGCTCGGCGTCGATCGCCAGCACGACGTCGGTCATGGTCAGCGCGGTCAGCTCCGGCGGTAGCGTCAGGGCCGCGAGGGTCGCGGCGCCGACCACGTCCTGGATCAGCGCGAACGGTGCGACCGTCGCGATGCTCGCGTGCAGGCTCAGCCCACCCGGCACGGCATACGTGACCGGGATGACGATCCCGGCCAGGTGGATCACCCCGGTGACCGATCCGGTGGTGGTGCTCCCGGCCCCGGCTCGGTGGCCGGGTCGGCGGTCGAACGTCACGTGGATCTGGCCGATGCCGATGCCGTCCGGGCCCACCGGCACCGTCCACTCGGTGGGCGAGGCGGCGCTGAAGGTGACCGTGGAGCCGTCCAGGGTGGCGTCCAGGGCGCAGTCGGTCAGGGCGAGCTCGGGCAGGTCGTTCGGCACGCTCAGGCCGTATGCGGTGGCCACGGCTGGCACGGTCAGGCTCGCCCCGGGCGCGAGGCCGGCGTGCAGCGACCAGGCGGCGGCGCCGGTCGCGGCCGGGTCCCGCTCGATCTTGACGACCACCGCCGCCCCGGCGAAGGTGGCGGTGCCCCCGATGCTGACATCGACGGTGCGGGCTGCCGGGTCCGTGGGGTGCTGGACGGCGACGTGGACCGAGATGTCCTGCACGGTGACGGCGAGCGGGTCGGGAAGCGGGATGGGGCTGCCGGTGGACAGGGTGACCGCGATCGAGTCGAGGCCGTCGGCGCTCAGGACCACCGCGGCGTCGGCCAGCCCGGCGTCGCCCAGGCCGGACAGCTGTGACGGGAGGTGGGAGGACAGGTCGTCCCCGACGAACGCCGCGACGGTCGCCGCGCCGAGCCGCCTCTCGCCCACGGTGGACAGTGAGACGCCGTAGGTCCCGGGCTCGTCGTGGGTGACGGTGAGGCTGACCGCGGTGCCGGCCAGGGTGGCGCTTGCGGTGACCTCGAACGTGCTCGCGTCGGCGCTGCGGCTGGCCGCGAGGGTCACCGCGAGGTCGTCGAGCACGACGTGTCCGGGTACCAGCGGCCAGGACGGCACGGCGGTGACCGTGAGGTCGAACCCGACGAGCGTGCGGGCGGCCAGGTCGAAGCTGGCGCCGGCGCTTGCGACCGCGACGGACGAGACGGCTTGGGCCAGGGCGCGTGGCAGTAGCGCGAGCGGGTCGGCTGCCCCGGCCGCTTTCGCGGCAGCGGACAGGGCGCCGAGGGTGACCTGGCTCAGGTCCGCCTCGACGCGGGCGAGCGTGCCCTCAGCCGGCGCGCTGAGGTGGACGGCGACGGTGCACGGGCCCACGGTCAGGGTGCCCTCGTCGTCCTTGACCTGCAGGGAGAGCCAGGAGATGCCCGGCAGCGTGTACGTCGTGCCCGGCGCGACCGGGGAGGGGTCGGTGCTCTCGGTCGTCCCGGGCATCGTTGCGGCGCGGGCGATGGTGGTGGTCATGGTGGTTCCTTCAGGTTGCGCCCCGCCCGGAATGGCTTGGGCTCGTATCAACCACGATCGGTGGATGCGACCCGCGATCCGATGGTGTCGGCACGCGTCTTGCCGTGGGGGTGCTGGCACCCCCACGCAGGTTGGGGGCCCGCGAGCGCGGCTCGCGGCGGGGAGCGGCTCAGTGCCGGTCCTCGGCGAGGAACATCAGTGCTGCCCGGACCCGGGGGTGGTGTCGGGTGTCGCCGGTGAGGCCAAGCTTGCCGAAGATCGAGTTGATGTGCTTCTCGACGGCGTGCTGGCTCAGGAACAGCTCGGCGGCCACGCCGGCGTTGGTGTGTCCCTGGGCGATACCGGCGAGCACCTCGCGCTCGCGTGGGGTCAGCCGGTCCAGCTTGGCGTCGCCGGCGCGGGCGCGTACCTGCACGAGCGCCTCCACGACTCTCGGGTCGATGGCGGTGCCACCACTCGCGACCGCCTCGATCGCAGAGGTCAGCTCGCCGATCGAGGCCACTCGCTCCTTGAGCAGGTAGCCGCGTCGGTCGGTCCCGTGCCGGAGCAGGACCTTGACGTAGCCCGCCTCGGCGTACTGGCTCAGCAGCAGCACGCCCATCGTGGGATAGGTGCGACGACACTCCTCCGCGATGCGGATCCCCTCGTCGCTGTGCGTCGGCGGCATCCGGATGTCGGTGAGCACGACGTCGGGGACGTGCTCCGCGATCGCCTTTAGGGCCTGGTCCAGGCCGTCGCAGACCGCCACTACCTGCAGGGCCTCGGATGCCGCCAGCAGCCGCCGGACACCCTCCCGGACGAGGAAGTTGTCCTCGGCGAAGACCAGCCGGACCGGGGTCACGACGGACCGCCGGCCGCGACCGGGACCTCTGCGGTCAGGGTGAGCCGGCCTGTGCTCACCACGCTGAGGACGGTGCCGCTGAAGGCCTCGATGCGGTCCCTCATCGCCTCGACGACCTCCGGAGCGGCCGCCTCGAGAAGGCCTGCCTCGATCCGCAGCCTCGGCCCCGGCTGGTCGGTCACGGCGACCTTGATCCGGCTGGCGCCGCGGCCGGCCAGCTGGGCCAGGGAGGTGACTGTGCAGAAGTACAGGCAGGCCTCCAGGTCCTGGCACGCATGCAGCGCCGGCAGCTCGTCGGGCACCTCGAGCTCGGCGTCGACGTGCGCCCGGATCAGCCAGGACTCCAACGACGCGGCCAGGCCGACCTCGAACAGGGTCGGCGGGAAGACACCCCTGGCGATGCTGCGCAGCTCGTCCAGTGCCTGGCCGGCGGCAAGCCCGGCGGTCTCGAAGGCCCCCGTGTTCAAGCGGGCCTGCCGGCCCTCGCCCAGCGCCGCAAGCGCAGTGGCGATGTGCGGGCTGACCCGGGCCGCCACCTCGGCGTGCATCCGGTGCTGTTCCAGGATCCGTGCTCGCAGCAGCCGCTGCCGGGATGCCTCCAGCGCGGCGGTGAGCCGTTCCAGATCGGCCTTTCGCCGACGCAGGTCGACGGTGAGCCGGACTGTGGACAAGGCGGGCCCGGCCGGACGCGCGAGGTCCTCGAGCAGGCGACGGTCCCGCGGCGAGAGACCCTCGGGCTCCGCGCCGTCCTCGACCGCTATCTCGCCGACGCTCGATCCGGTGTGTCGCACCTGGACGGTCGTGCCGTGCCCGACGGTCGCGGTGGCGGGCGGCCAGGACCGTGACCAGCGCTGCCCGTCGGCCAGCCAGAGCCGGACCTCGGCCCGGGACTGCCGGGTGGTATGGGAGGCGGCCTCGGCCACCCGCGGCGCCACCTCATCGACGGGCAGGGTGCCGGCGAGCTGCCGGGTCAGCACACGCATCACCTCATAGCCGTCGGCCTGCTCACCGAGCAGCAGCCGTGCCGCGAGCCGGTCGATCCGGTCGCACAGCAGCCACAGCAGCGCAGCCACGACGACGGTGACGCCGACCACCCCGGCAAACGGTGGCTGTCCGGTACTTCCCGACACGGCACGGTAGGCTCCGGCCGCAAGGCCATAGACCACGGCCGCTACGACGAAGCGGGCGACGGCCCGGCCGGCGGCCAGCCGCAGCGCAACCCGACGCCTCGCGAGGGCTGTCATGGGCCCACTCCGGCTGGACGCGGGATCGGCAGCGGGATCGGCAGTGCACCGAGCAGCTCGGTCCCGCCCTGGGCCCGGGATGTCACCCTGACCCAGCCGCCGAGCGCGGAGAAACGGCGCACCAGATCTGCGACCCCCCCGCCATCGCCCCGGGACACCGGCGCCAAGCCCGTACCGTCGTCAGCCACCGAGAAGCACACCTGACCCTCCAGGGACCGCACCCGGACGGTCACGGTCGTGGCGGCGGCATACTTCGACACGTTCTGCAGTCCTTCGAGGCAAGCGAAGTAGACCGCGGTCTCGACCTCGGTGGGCAGCGGGTCGGGGCCTGCCCCGAGCTGTGGGTCGATGACCACCTGCACTCCCAACCCGCTGCGTCGAGCCAGCCGGGCGGCGTCCTGCAGCCCCCCGGACAGGCCCAGCCGGCGCAGCACGGTGGGCCGGCCGTCGCCGCTGAGCTCGTCGATATCGCGTGCTGCGATCCGCAGCAGCTGGCGCAGCTCGTCACGTCCCTGCGGTGGCACCGTGCCCGTCTCGCCGCCGGCCCGGGCCGCGATGATGGCGGCGACGAGGGCCTGCTGGGCGCCGTCGTGCAGGGCGCGCTCCAGGATGCGTCGCTCGGCGTCCTGGGCCGCTACCAGCCGCCGCCGCAAGACGGCCAGCTCGGCGGCCCTCGCCGCAAGCGCCTCGACCTGGCGAGCCAGCGTGACGGTCAGTGTCGCGTTGTGCACCAGCAGGCCCGCCTGGGCGGCGATGTCCGAGCCGATGTTCTCGTCCGCGGGCGAGAACCGCTCACCTGCCGGCAGGCGCACCGCCAACAACCCGAGCAGCTCGCCGTGGTGCCGGATCGGCCAGCCTCGTCGGGCGTGCACCGCCGCCGTGAGAGCGGCCGTCGAACGGTCAGCGCCGGTGAGCAGGACCTCGTCGGGTGCTGCGTCCTCGGGCGCCGATGCGGCCAGCACCAGGCGGTCCTCCTCGACCAGCCACAAGCCCGCAGACATGGCCCGGGTCGCGGCCACGAACACCGCGACGATGTGCTCCAGCTCCTTCGCGGGGCTCAGGTGCTCCAACGAACCGACCAGGGCGCGGATCGCCTCCGTCGGGCTGAGCACCTGACCGAACACCACCCGGTTGGCCCACCGGCGGCCCACCACCCGCAGCGGCTCGACCAGCACCGCCACCGCCGACAACGTCAGGGTCGTCAACCACAGCCCGCCCCCCGCCAGGTGCCCACCCACGGCGACGGCGAACACATAGGCTGCGCCGAGCAGCAGGGCCAGCAGTCCGTAGACCAGGATCCGGCTCAGGAGCCGGTCGATGTCCCAGAGCCGGTAGCGCACCACCCCGGCGAACAGCACCACCGGGACGATGGCGAAGACCGCCGGGAACAGCCGCTCGATGGACGCCTGGATCGCAGCAGCCTGCACGCCGGAGCCGGTGAGCTCTCCGGCAGCCCAAGCGCCGAGCCATAGCAGGGCAACTGCGAGGGCCGGCAGCAGACCGGCGCAGAGCAGCCGTGCGGTGGCCCTCTCGCGCGGTGTCGTGGCCGGGTCGAGGATCCGGAGCAGCTGAGCGCCGCCGCCGACCAGCGACACGGCGATCCCGAAGAACGCCAGGAAGAACTGGGGGTGGTTCACGAAGCTGCCGTGCCAGCAGACGACGGCCACGCCCGCGGTGGTGACCAGGGCGACGATCCGAAGGACCGGGGCTGACAACCGGACCCGGTTCGGGAGCCTCCCATCGGGGAACAGCATCACGGCCCACACGTACGCCACCCCCGAGACGATGTGGAAGGTGAAGTGCAACATCGCGATCGGCCACGGTGAGCCGATCAGATGGAACACCCGGTGGCTCGGGAGGTTGAACGTTGCCGCGGTGCCCAGCAGCGCGAAGGCCAGCAGCCGGGGTACGAGCTGGTCGGGTCGCCGGAGGAACAGCAGCACGCCGAGGGCCAGGTTGAGAGCGCTGAACACATACTGGACTGCGGTCTCGAGACCGGTCGTGCGGTCCAGCGCCTCATGCGCCATGTCAGGGTTGGCGACGTGCACCGGTACCAGGCCCAGCAGCAACCAGGCCAGCAGCCCGGCCAGGTAGAGCCCGAACAGGACCCTCACGACCCAGCGGTCGACACGAGACATGTCCACGGGCATCTCCATGTGGTTGACGGCAATTTCACGATAGGACGGATGCACCCTGTCGTCAGCCAGTACCCGGCGCCCTCAGTGCCGCCGCGGCGATGAGGCTCTGGTGCAGCGTGGCGGTCATGGCCTTGCCGCCGCGGACGCAGCGGGCCCCCGTCTCGAGCCAGGTCTGTGCCACCTGACTTGTCGATTCGGTCCGAATGGGCAGCGGGGTTGCCCGTTCGGACGCCTGATCGTCCGCGACGGGCACCCAGCAGGTGAGCGACCGTGGAAGTGACGTGTCGACAGGAGGCCACCATGCGTACACATGACCAGGACCGAGATGTCCCGGGCGCGCTGCGTCCTACCGCATCACCTCGAGCGCAGCAGCCGGACGAGCACCTCGTGCGTGCTGCCGTGGCAGGGCGTGCTGACGTCGTGGGCGCCAAGGGGATGATCGGCCTGCAGCAAGCCGTGGGCAATGCAGGCCTGCAGCGTCTGACCGGCGCGGGCGTGCACGAGCTGATCGCCGGGGGCTCCGGCCAGAGCCTGGATGGGGACACCCGGGCCGACATGGAGGGCCGACTGGGGGCGGACTTCGGCGACGTACGGATCCACACCGGCGCTCGCGCACATGAGTCGGCCCAAGCCGTCGGCGCCCACGCGTACACCGTCGGGCAAGACATCGTCTTCCAACGCGGAGCGTATGACACCCAGTCCTCCACGGGACGCACGATGCTCGCGCACGAGCTGACCCACGTCATCCAGCAGCGGTCCGGACCGGTCGACGGGACGCCGGTCGAGGGTGGCGTCCGGGTCAGCGACCCGTCCGACCGATTCGAGAGGGAGGCTGCGGCGACCGCCGACCGGGTGATGTCGTCACCTGCACCGGCTGTGGGAGCACAACGTTCGGTCGCATCCGAGGTCATCGCGTCCACGGGTATGGCCACCGCCCAGCGTGAGGCGGACGAGGACGAGTCAGTGCAGGGAGCCTTCCTTCAGCGTGAGGAGGAGGAAGCCCCGGAGGAGGAGGCATCATCGTGACGCCGCGGCGCTGCTGCCGGATATCGGGCGTGCTCCAGGCGATCGGCCACGCTCGCGTGGTCCCCGTCTGGGTGGGGCAGGCCGGCCGGCTGCCCCAAGGGGCAGCCGGGCCTACCCGACCGGACGTGCCGACGGACGTGCCGGGCCGGCTCGCCCTGACTGACGCTTGAGACAACCCACCGACCACGCGAGGAGCGGACATGCCCAACTATCTGTCGCCCGGTGTCTACGTCGAGGAGGTCGAGGCGGGGTCGCGACCCATCGAGGGAGTCGGGACAGCCGTCGCCGCGTTCGTCGGGCTTGCCGAGAAGGGCCCACTGCACGAGCCGACCCTCGTCTCGAACTGGACCCAGTTCGCCGAGACATTCGGCGACTTCCAACCAGGCAGCTATCTGGCGCACGCCGTCTACGGCTACATGCAGAACGGCGGGAGCAACTGCTTCATCGTCCGCATCGGTGGCGGTGTCGCCCCGAACGGGTCCGCTGCCGCACCGACCAACGGCAAGGCCGCAGCGAGCCCGGCCCCCGCCGCAGCGGACGGGCCACCCCAGGCCGTCATCGGGGGCCTGACGGTCAACGCGATCGGTGCGGCAGCGGGCAAGCAGGTCACCGTCGAGATCGCGTCCGCCGGCGGGGAGAACCCTCCCACCGACCAGTTCAAGCTCGTCGTCAGCATCGACGGCAAGGTGACGGAGACCTACGACAACGTCACCATGGGCGCGGGCGACAGCAACGTCGCGACGAAGGTCAACGCCAAGTCCAAGACCATCTCGATCGAGGTCTCGGGTTCCGCGCAGACGACACCCCCCAAGGCGGGTGCCGTCGAGCTGGCGAGGCAGACCAAGCCGGCGGCCACCCCGGCCCCACCGTCCGACGGCGCGCTCACCCCGGACGACTACGTCGGCGACGTCGCGCAGCGCACCGGATTCGGCGGGCTCGAGGCTGTCGACGAGGTGACGATGGTCGCGGTCCCCGACCTGATCGCCGCCTACGAGGCCGGCGCCATCGACGCCGAGGGCTTCAAGGCGGTTCAGCTGGCGATGATCGCGCACTGTGAGCTCATGGGCGACCGGATCGCCATCCTCGACCCGCCCCCGGGTCTGAACGCCCAGCAGATCAAGGCGTGGCGCGTCGACGAGGCCGGCTACGACTCGAAGTTCGCGGCGCTCTACTGGCCGTACCCGAAGGTGTTCGACCCCGCGACCGGCACGGCGAAGTTCGTCCCGCCGAGCGGGCACGTAGCCGGGATCTGGGCTCGCAACGACGACGAGCGCGGCGTGCACAAGGCCCCCGCCAACGAGATCGTCCGGGGCGCCATCACGCTGCAGACCCGGATCACCAAGGCCGAGCACGACCTGCTCAATCCGGTCGGGATCAACTGCATCCGCAGCTTCCCCGGACGCGGGGTGCGGGTGTGGGGGGCCAGGACGCTGTCGAGCGACCCGGCTTGGCGATACCTCAACGTCCGACGGCTGTTCAACTATCTCGAGGAGTCGATCCTCATCGGTACCCAGTGGACCGTCTTCGAGCCGAACGACCCGGCCCTCTGGGCTCGGATCCGCCGCACCATCAGCGCCTTTCTCGTCAACGAGTGGCGCAAGGGTGCTCTGTTTGGAATGACCGCGGACGAGGCCTACTTCGTCAAGTGCGACTCGGAGACCAACCCGGCCGAGGGCATCGATGCCGGACAGGTCGTCTGCCAGGTCGGTATCGCGCCGGTCAAACCGGCTGAGTTCGTCATCTTCCAGCTGTCGCAGTTCTCCGGCGGCGTCAGTCTCGTCAACGAGTGACCCGACCCACACACAGATAGGAGCGCCATCTCATGCCACTCGCAGACCCGCTCGACTCAGCGGCGGCCCATGGCTTCAAGTTCATCCTCGACGGGATCGAGGTGCCCAAGATCATCGAGGTCAGCGGCCTCAAGCAAGAGGTTGAGAAGATCGAGATGAAGCAGCAGACGAAGGATGGCAAATACTTGATTCGCAACCTCGTCGGACGGCCGAAGGCCGGCGAGTTGTCCGTCACCCGCGGACTCACCGACAGCAAAACGATCAGCGACTGGCTCAAGAAGGTGATGGAGGGTGATGTCGCGGGCTCGCGCAAGACCGCGTCGGTCGAGATCACCGACTACAAGGGCACGACGCTCAAGACCTACAACTTCACGGATGTCTGGGTCAGCAGCATCGAGGTCAGCACCCTCAAGGCCGGTGCCTCGGAGACAGCCACCGAGAAGTTCACCATGTCGTTCGACACGTCGACGGTGGCGTGATGCAGCGCTCGCGGGCGAACGGGCTGGCTGCCCCGGTCGACACGCTCGACCTGGATCGTCCAGCGCCGTTCACCCCCGAGCGCCCCGTGCTGCGCACCGAGTTCGAGTTCGAGCTGCCCCGCGGCTACGTGGACGGCGACGGGGAGGTGCACCGGGCCGGGACGATGCGTCTCGCGACGGCCCGTGATGAGCTGCTGCCGCTCTATGATGCTCGTGTCATGGAGAACCCGGCTTTCACCACCGTCGTCCTGCTCGCGCGGGTCATCACCTCCCTGGGCACGCTGCCCTCGATCACGTCCAACGTCATCGAGAACATGTTCGCCAGTGACGTGGCGTTCCTGCAGGACTTCTACCGCCGGGTCAACACGGAGGGCCACACCCGCGCTGCCGTGACCTGTCCCGAGTGCTCCCACCGGTTCGCGGTCGACCTGTCGGGTGGGCGCCTGGGGGAATCGTGACGTACGCAGCCGACCGGCTCCACGAAGAGGTTGCGTACGTCGCCTACCACTTCCATTGGGCACTGGACGAGATTCTCGACCTCGAGCATCCGCTGCGTCGGCGATACGTCAAGGAGATCGCCGACATCAACACGCGAATGGCGGAGGGTCGGTGACCGATGCGCTGGCCGTGGACTCGCCGTGGCGGGTCAGAGAACGCTGAGGCGGCACCGCAGCCTCCACCGGCTGGGCGGCTCTCCGTGTCGCCGGCGGGATGGGCGAGCCTGCCGCCGTTGCAGCGTCTGACCGGTGAGATCACCCCGACCGCCGGGGGAGAGGACTTCCCGTGGACGCTCGCGTCCTGGCAGTCGCCCGCCGCCATGGGTCAGATGCACCACGAGATCTCCGCGTCGCCATTGCGTCCAGATGCTCTCGCGGTCGGCCCCCCGACCACAGAGCGGCTGCCCGCGCCCCCGGACCTGACGATGCGTCCCGCACCAGCGAGACCCGCTCGCAGACAAGGCCGCCCGGATGCCGCCCACCGCCGTCCCGCTGCCCAGCGGGCCGCTGCGTTCCAACGGGCCGTCGACGTGCATCGCCCGTTGAGCCGCTATGTCGATGCCCCCGAACGGCACTACCCCGTACGGCAGCTCACCACCGTGCTTCGGCCCGAGTCGCCCGGGCGCGAGGTGCCTGCGACTGAGATGCCGCCCGGCCAGGACGATCGGCCGGGCCCGGCGGCGACAGCTTCAGGGCAGGGGGATCTGGCAAGGCTCCCGGAGCTGTCGCTCGTACCCCCTCGACCTGTCGAGGCTTCGCTGCCCACCAGCCCGCTCCCGGCGCCCCGGCCCGCACAGACCGGAGCAGTTGCGGCAGAAGCGTCCACGCAGCCCCAATCGGGCTCGACAGCGCCGCAGCTCGGATCCGACCAGGGCGCGCCGACAGCGCCACCTACCCAAGGAACGGCGTCGGTACAACGCACACAGGACCGCCCCGACCTGATCGAGCCGGCGCCGCGACAGGTGCCGGTGCCCGGACCCGCCGCCGATACAAGGCTGCCGCTCGCCGGGGCTCCGCATAGGACCTCACATGATGCGACGGACCTTCGGGGTGCGCAGCCGAACATCGAGACATCTGCAGGTAAACCGGCCGAGCCGGCGACGGCGGAGGAACCGAACCACCTGGTGGCCGAACCCGAGCTGGGTGACGAGCCGAACGGACCGGTGGCCGAGCCACCGGTATCGGGAATGCCCTCCGGGGCAGGAGACGCGATCGCTGCATCACACACCGTCGTAGACCTGCCCGGTCCGCTCGAGGAAGCTACCGGCAGCGGCAACCGCCCGGTCGAGCCCCCGCCACCAGCCGGTGGTGGTGGCGGGGACCTGCCGGTCCTGTCGCGTCCTGCAGGCCAAGAGCCAGACCCGACGTCGCCCCCCAGCGGGCCTACGCCAGGTCGACAGCTGGGCCTCGGGGCACCCCTGCCGCCGTCCGGGCCAGCCGCCGTCCAGCGGTCGACCGAGAGCCCGCCCCCCGCGCAGGAGGTCGCGGCGGCTGAGCCGAAGCTACCTGGGCCTGGGCCGGCATCGACCGTCCCACGCCCCCGGGGGTCGCGACCTCAGTCCGGCGAGCCGGCAAAGCCGGCGGTACAACGTCACCCGGCACCGGTCGTGATCCCAGAGACCCCGCCGGCCACTCGCCCGGAACGGCTGCCGGTCGCCTCGACAGGCCGGCCGACACCCACCACGAGCAGCCAGGTCGTCGGGAGCCCCGGCGCCGAGCGCATTCCTGTCCCTGGGGCCGGTGGCTCGACACAGGCCGGTGCGCAGGGACCTGTGACGCAGAGATCCGCCCTGCAGCGATCCGTCGTGCAGCGACCCGCGGACCACGACAGCGGTGGTAGGGATGCCCGCGCCACGAACAACACCGCGGACCCACCGGCCGCCGATGCACGGTCGGATCTGGCCGAGCCCGGTCCACCCGGACAGGCCGCCACGGTCGAGGACGACGCCCCGCTGCTGGATGCCCCGTCGCCGGATGCCCCGTCGCCGGACGGCCCGCTGCTGGAGGTCCCAGTGCTGGACTCCACCACACCCGACGACACGCTCCCAGCGACCACCGGCACGCCACTGCCCCTCGCCCGGGCAGCCGACCGAACGCCGGAACCCACACCGTCGGTCGGCGC
>NZ_JAKDLO010000285.1 GCF_030452765.1 Intrasporangium sp. | reverse complement strand
GGCTCACGGCCGCGAACCGCCGGCACCCCCGTACACCCGAACGGGCCACGCGGCTGACTGAGCGTGGGTGGTTGAGGGAGGTGAACGGCATACGGACGCTGTTTGGGACTGCACATCAAGGCCGTGACGTTCTAGGGTCGGATCATTCGGGTCATACCACGCCGAGGAGGCGGACAACGATGTCATTCGCGGACAAGGTCAAGCACAGGGCCGAGGAGCTCGAGCAGCAGGCCAGGGCGAAGGCCGAGGAGCTCGAGCTGAAGGACAAGGCCAACCAGTTCGCCGGCCAGGCCAAGGATGCGGCGCACCAGGCGAAGGGAAAGGTGGGCGAGCTCGCCCACGAGAACCGGGAGAAGATCGAGGGGTTCGTGGAGAATGCGGGCCGCTGGGTCGACGAGCACACCGGTGGGAAGTACACGGACACCATCACCAAGGCCAGGGAGCAGGTGGCACGGGGGGTCGACAAGGTTGCGGACTCTCGGCCTGTCGAGGACGTCCCGGGCCCCGAGGCTCGCGAAGCGGCGCCGGACGTCACGACGACCGATGTCACCGGAGCTGCGGGCCCCGGGTCGTCATCGGAGGCGGCCGGGGACGACTCTGCCGCTGCCGACGGGCCAGAGCTGTCCGTCGTCACGGAAGAACCCAAGTGACAGGTCGGGTCCGGAGGGTAAGTAGCCCGAGAACCGAGGAGGACTGATGCCAGGAAGCACCACGATCGACAGCACCGCCGACCGCGTCGCAGACATGGAGGCCGGGCTCGAGGACAAGCTGGCCGACGTGCGCACGGAGGCCACCGAAACGGCCGCGTCACTTCGGGACGCGGCCACGACACTTCGAGAGGCGGCCGGCCCGGCGCTGCACGATGCCGCCGAGCTGGCCCGGGAGCAGTACGCGACGGCTCGAGACAAGGCGGGACCCGCCCTGCACGATGCCGCCGAGCGCGCCAGGCCGAAGGTCGAGTCGGCGCAGTCCAGTCTCCTCGAGGACGTCCTGCCCAAGGTGTCCGCGGCGATCGCAACGGCAGCAGCCGGCCTCTCCCACGCCAAGGAGGGCGCAACGCCATACGTCGAGCAGGCACGCGTGTCGGCCCACGTCGGCAGCGAGCGCGCGCATGACGCACTCAAGGTCCTCACCGGTGAGGCGACGATCACGGAGCCACGAGGCTCGTCGAAGCTCAAGTGGTGGCTGATCGGGGTCGGCCTGCTCGCCGCGGCGGTGGGTGCTGGCGCCGCGTTCTGGCGGCGGCAACGAGCCGACGATCCGTGGGCGAGCCCGCTGACCGACCCACCCGCTCCCTCGCTCAAGGACCGCGCCGCCGACAAGGTGGCCGACCTCACCGAGGCGAAGGACCACACGGGCGAGTTGGCCGAGCCCGAGCAGGTCGCCGGCGAGGTCGATCCTGATTGGTCCGGTGAAGCGAGCGAGGAACCCCCCGCAGGTACCGGTGCCGCCGCTGAGCGAGGCACCGATGAGGTCGCGGCTGACGATCTCGACGACGCGACTACGGATGAGGGCGACCAGGAAGAGGGTCGCGGAGTGTGACACGCGGGGGCTGGGCGGTGGCCGTGGGGGTTCCGCCCAAACACTCCTTAACACGAAGAGGGGGCCCGGCGGCGTCGCGACCGGGCCCCTCTACTCCTGAGCTGGCTCGCACAGACAGGGGGACAGCGCGAGCCAGCACAGGAGGTTACAGACTTCGACGGTTCACACAGATATGCAGAAGGGCTGGGCGCGGTTCGTGCGGGCCCAACCCTTCGCTGTCTACAAGTGTAGCCAACTACAGGCATGGTTGGGAACAGCACCACCAGCGCTCGGCGCGTCTGGGCTTCACGCTATACCCGGCAGCCACGGCAAAGCCATCTAAGCCCCTGGCGATCTTCGCGGATCGTGTCCCTCCACGCTCGCATCGCTCACGCCACCTCCAACGACCGGGCGCCAGTCAGGCGCACGAGCTCGTCGTAGCTCGTGCTGAAGACTGCCGATGGATGTCCGGCGGCCGCCCAGACGACCGGACGGCGGCGCAGCCACGGGTCGACGTAGGTCGGTACCGGCGCCGGGTGCGCGATCGGGGAGACACCGCCGATGACCTGGCCGGTGTGCTCGCGTACGAAGTCGGGTGAAGCGCGCCGCAGGCGGTGGACGCGGAGCAGCGCCGCGACCTTCTTGGTGTCGACGCGGTGCGCGCCCGAGGTGAGGATCAGCACGGGTGTCCCGTCGGCGTCGAAGAGCAGGCTGTTGGCGATCGCGCCAACCTCGCAGCCGAGTGCCTCCGCGGCCAGGGCAGCTGTGTGGACCGACTCGGGCAGCACGACGACCTCCCCTGTCCCACCGAGACGATCCAGCTCCTCGCGGAAGCGGGTGATGGACGCGTGCTCGGTTGCGCTCATGGCCCGAGTATGCCGCCCGCCTTGGGCAACGGCTCCGCCCAGAACCAGGCTGCGACCGGCCAGGAGTGAGGGCTCCTGGTCGGTCGCGAGCACGTCTTCCTATTGCCGGCTTCCTACTGCAGGCCGCGACGCAGCTGAGCGGGGTTCACGCTCGATGCGGCGCCGTTGTAGATGGCGTTGGTGACAACCGTCCAGGTGGCACGTGGCCAGGTGCGGAAGGTGATGTGTCCACCCGCCACGGTGGCGTGTCCCTTGCCGACGTCGAAGCTGACGACGTTGCTGGCGCCCTTGAGCGCGGAGTCGCCGCGCGCATACCCGCTGACGAGGAGGGCGTCGGTGTCGGGATAGGAAGCGGCGATGTCGGCAGGCCCCTCGACCTTGTAGGCCGGGTCGTTGTTGAACCACACGGGCCACGCGTTGGGCATGCCCCAGGCAGCGGGAACCTGCTTGTTGAACGTCTGCTTCAACAGCGCCCCGGGGATGGTGAAGGTGCTGCGGTCCGTGGGGGTGATGTTCTGCAACGGCAGCTCCAGCGCCGTGCGCGCCGTTTCAGAGCCAGACCCGAGGCTCACGAGGTTGCCGCCACCCTTGACGAACTGCTGCAGCTTCGCCGGGGCATCGGGCACTCCGCGCGCCCAGTGGAACCGCTCCGGGTACCTCGCGGGGTCGAGTCCCTGGGTGAGGGTACGGGTGGAGACTCCTGGAGCCAGGACGATGGTGTCGAACTTCTTGGCCAGGCTGTCGTAGTCGTCGGCTCCTACGACCTGGTAGTCGACCCCGTACTGCTCGAACATCCACATCAGCCAGCCGCCGGGCATGTTGTTGGCGCCCCGGATCAGGCCGACACGCGTGGTGTTCTTGAGCTTGAGCGCCTTCACCTTCGGGGTCCTCGCCACCGTGTAGACGGGGAGCCCGGTCTCGGTGCTGGCGCGCTGCAGGACCTGGCGCACCGCTGGCGTCGCAGGAACGAGGACCGCCCCGGGCGGCAGGGTCCGGCCCAGGACTGCTACCCGTGCCTTGGCACGGAAGGTCGGCACGTGCGCATCCTCCAGGGCGGTGATGACCTTCCCGAGGCCGTACGAGGTGGGGCTGAGTACGTAAGCTCCGCGACGGCCCGGGTCACGGGGGAACTTCGGTGCGACGGGCTCGATGTCGCTGACCTGACGAGTGCCCACGGTGAACTTGTCAGCGACCGCGTCCACGTCGACTCCGAGCAGCAGGCCGAGGTTGTCGGTCGTCTCGCTGTACGGCAGGATCAGCGGGCAGGCATCGCACTTGCGAGCCGAGTCCGGGTACTCGTCGATCCGCAGGAGCTGGTCGATCCACCGGCCCATCGGCTGGTTCGTCC
>NZ_JAKDLO010000284.1 GCF_030452765.1 Intrasporangium sp. | reverse complement strand
CCGAGCTCGCCTGCCTCGCAGCCCCCTACGAGGAGATCCCACGGCTCGACCTCGCCGCCGTCGCCGCCGCCGAAGGACACCACCAAGAAGCCGAACGCATCGCCACCGACGACATCTGCAGCCGCTCAGAACAACCGGGCGCACCCGACGAACTGCCCGACCGCACCGAACGCATCCTCGAGCAACATGCGTGGCTCCGCCGGCCACAGGCCGCGAGCTGACCTCCGAAGACCACTGGTGCCAGAACCCGTGCTCCGGGATCTCCCAATCGCGATGAGCCTTCGCGATACGGGGTGCCTCCAACGACACCCTCGGTGACGAACTCGATGGCACCAGCGGTGGAGCCTGTGCGCCCTGCATAGCGTCAGCGCTACCAGCCGATCGCATAAGTAGCTCTCAACTGGCTCAAACGCACGCCCGCTTGATGGCTGCGCCCAGTGCCCCTGCGACGTTGTGGAGTGCGACAGGCAAGGCCGAAGCCGGACCGTCTGCTCGCCGGAACGTTCGAGTGGCTTAGGCGTTCCGCGACTTGGGGTACGCGGGTTGACCTGCGCAAACGCCTTCGTACCCCGTCGTACCCCCGCTCCCGAGCTGCTCGGGGGGCACGAGTCGGGTGACGCGCGTCGCCGACCTTTCGCCGTGTTCGACACGGCGAAAGGGGATCGGCGATGGGTGTTGCCGAGCAGTTGGGCATCGAGGCCGAGGACGGGGAGCTGCTCGCTCTGGCTGCCCGCAGATGGAAGGACTGGGTTCGCGACGATGAGCGTCTGACTCCGGTCGCAGACCTCGGGGCTCTGCGGCCATGGCTGAAACGCGCCACAGAGAGGGACGCCGACGAGGTCCTCCAAGCATTGGCAAAGCGCGCCGCGATCGACGGGGGTGACGACCGGGCTGCTGCGGCGACGCTCGCGTGGGCGCTGCTGCCGGGCGCGTGTCTGCTGGCGCACCGTCTGCGGACCCTGTCGGACCGGATCGACGAGGTGGTCGCGGCGCAGCTGTGGCTGGAGATCCGCGGCTTCGGGTGGGAGCGGCTGACGAGGGTAGCCGCCAACATCCTGATGAACACCCGGACCGGTGTCCTGATGGAGTGCGACGCGGCGAGCCAGCTGGCTCGTCAGGACCCGACGTGGCATCGGATCTACCAGGTCGAGCCGGACGCGTCGTTCTGGGGGGAGCTGCGCGCCACCCCTGCTCACCTTGAGCCGACCGCCGCTGAGGAGCTGCTGGACCTGCTGTCCTGGGCGTGCGAGAACGAGGTGATCAGCGAGCAGGACCGCAGCCTGCTGCTATCGCTCGTCGCGGCCGCGGCCGCGGACCGGTCCGAGGCGACGACGTACCAACGCGGCCGCGGCGGGCTGCTGTCGAACGAGCTGTCCGAGCAGGTCGCGAAGGAGTACGGCATCGCCCCGGTGACGGTGCGCCGCCGCGCAGGCCGCACCATCGAGGCCCTGTCGCAGGCCTGCCAGACGCGGGGGATCTCCGCATGAACGATGACCGCCGCGGCCCTGCTCGTCACCTTCGGATGGTCGAGGTGATCACCGTGACCGACGACAACCGCGACCCGACCCCTGACGCTGACACGGCGGACGGGCAGCGTTCGGCTGCCGATGTCGCTCGCCTGTTCGACATCGCGGGCCAGGAGGACGAGGCGATCCGGCTGCTCGATGGGTGCGTCGCCCAGCTGCGTGAGGTGCAACAGGCCAAGGCCGCGTTGAAGACGCTGCCCGCCGCCGACCTGCGTGCGGCACTTGAGTTCCGTCGCCGCGCCCTCGGCGGTGAGCTCGCATGAGCCTCACCGTGGTCAGGACCACCGACCGCCCCGTCACGGTGGCCGAGCTCAAACGCGCCTGGCGAGCGCTGCAATCCGACAGCACCGTAGAGCAGCCGTATGCCGCAGGTCCCGCTCCCGCGGTCAGTTGGCGTCCTCACCGGGGCAGGGTCCTCACCGTGCTCGGCTGCGGCGGCGGTGTCGGCGCCTCCACGACGGCGCTTGCCCTCGCCCAGGCAACCGACGACCCGTGCCGGCTCATCGAGTGCGCGCCACCGGCCGCATCCGGACTGGCCGGCGCGAGCACCGCCGAGCTGGGGGACACGGAGGCGGGGTGGCGTCGCGGAGCCCGCGACCACGTCCTGATCGACCGGGTCAGCCACGGTGCGCTCACACCCGCCGACCTGCCCATCCCGGCCGAGAGCGACCTCGAGATGAGCATCGTCGACGTCGCGTGGCCGGCCGAGGCCGTGCTGGCCACGGCGTGCTGGCTGCGTGAGCTGCTCATCAGCGGCGAGCCGCTCCTATTGGTGGCGACGGCGACGGTGCCCGGCCTGCGCCGACTCGAGACCACCCTCGGCCTGCTCGCCGAGCACCGGGACGTCAGCAGCGCCGTCGCCGCGGTCCCCGGCCCACGGCTGGCGCGCTGGCCCTCGCCCGTCCGCCACTCCACCGGCCCGCGCACGAACGCCCTCGCCGAGACCGGCCGGATCCTGCCCATCCCATGCGACCGCCGCCTGGCCATCACCGGCCCGGACACGGCCCCCCTGCCGGCATCGGTCGTCGCGGCGGCCACCACCGCACTCGACCTGCTGGCCACCGCCAACCCGACCACCGTCGCACCGTCCGCCGCCTCGAAGGGATCACCACCATCATGACCACTGCGACCACCACGACCTTCCACACCGTGTCGGCAGCCTGGCGCGCCGACGTCGCCGCCCGGATCTGCCCCAAGGCCCCCGGCGACGCCCAGCTCTACGCCGACCAGATCACCGGCTACGTGCTGTGGGGCGTCCTCGTCCTCTTCGGCGTCGGCATCATGGTCGGCATCGGCGCCGTCGTCGCGGGCCGCGTCTTCTCGATGCCGCACGCCTCCAAGGCCGGCGTCGTCGCCGTCGTGGTCGTCTTCCTCGCCGCCGTCGCCTACATGGTTCTGCCCGGCATGGTCGCGGCCATCACCGGCCAGGGGTGCATCTGATGACGCCGCCACGGACATCGGCCACGCAGCGCACTGCGGCGCAGTCCCCCACCTCGGCCCTCGAGCCTGACCCCGGCTGGGGCCGCAGGCGGCTGATCGCCGTCCTCGCCGCCGCCACGACCGCAGCCGTGCTGCTGCTGACCGGCCTCGGCTACGCGATCCACTTCGCCCTCACCCCCGCCGAGCAGAGCCCGCCGGCGCCCGCCGAGGGCACCCAGGCGAGCCAGCCCAGCGGCATACCCGCCGCCGGCTCACCCGCCGCCGGGCTCTCAGCCGACGAGCGGCGCGACCGGATCGCCGCCGCCCCGATGCCCCCGGCTCCTCCGGCGGACGCACAGCCGGCCCCACCGGCGACCGGGCTCGCCGACCCGATCACCATCCCGCCCGCCACGACGGCGGGGCCGGCGATGGTCCCGTCCGGGTTCCCCCGCACCCCGGAGGGTGCGGTCGGCCAGCTGGCCGCGATCGAGACCACGGTGCTGCAGGCGATGTCCATCCCCGTCGCGCACGCCGTCCACGACGCCTGGGCCCTGCCCGGCGGGGTCGGGGCGGGGGAGTGGTCGCTGACCGGCCACGTCCGCTCCTTCCTCGGCGCCGCCCGGATGGGCCCGGAGAAGGACCCGCGCACCGTCGTGATGGCCACCCCGGCGGGGGCGCAGGTCAAGGGCACCGACGGACCCGACTGGGTGCTGGCCTGCGTGCTGCTCGAGGTCCGCGCCGTGATCGAGTCCGAGGCCCGGATCGGCTACGGCCACTGCGAACCGATGCAATGGCAGGCCGACCCCGGCGAGCCGGGCCGCACCGGCGCAGCTGGCGGTC